>DAOOHL010000025.1:0-17470 GCA_035416185.1 Propionibacteriaceae bacterium
GCTTGCGGCTGAAGACCGGCAGTACCTCGGTGATGATGCCGAAGAACGGCAGCGCGATGATGTAGACCTCGGGGTGGCCGAAGAACCAGAACAGGTGCTGCCACAGGACAGGTCCACCATTGGCCGCGTCGAAGACGTGGGAGCCGAGGCGCCGGTCAGACTCGAGCACCAGCAGGGCCGCGGCGAGGATCGGGAAGACGATCAGTACCAGCAGCGAGGTGACGAGGATGTTCCAGGTGAACACCGGCATGCGGAACATGGTCATGCCCGGGGCGCGCATGGTGACGATGGTGGTGATGAAGTTCACTGCGCCGAGGATCGAGGCGAGGCCGGTCAGGTAGAGACCCATCAGCCACAGGTCGCCACCGACGCCGGGTGAGTTGATGCTGTTCGACAGCGGCGTGTAGGCGAACCAGCCGAAGCTTGCCGCACCCTGCGGGGTGAGGAAGCCGGAGCAGGTGATGATGCCGCCGAAGAGGTAGAGCCAGTAGGACAGCATGTTGAGCCGCGGGAACGCGACGTCGGGTGCGCCGATCTGGAGCGGCATGATCGCGTTGGCGAAGCCGGCGAACAGCGGGGTCGCGAACAGCAGCAGCATGATCGTGCCGTGCATCGTGAACAGCTGGTTGAACGTCTCCAGCTGCACGAAGTCGCGGCCGGGGAAGGACAGCTCGGCGCGGATGATCAGCGCCATCAGGCCGCCGATTCCGAAGAAGATGAACGACGTGACGAAGTACAGGTTGCCGATCACCTTGTGGTCGGTCGTCGTGATGACGTCGTAGAACTTCTGCCCGAAGGTCTTCGCCCGCGGTGTGGGGCGGGTGTCGGTGGTCGACCGATCGGCGACGGCGGTCATCGCTCGTACCTCACTTCTTCGGTGGGACAGGGAGGGCGGTCACGGACACCGGGATCTTGATCTCGCCGGTCTGCCCCTTGGCCTTGAGGCTGTTGACGTAGTCCTCGTAGGTCTTCTGGTCGACGACCCGTACGGTGAAGAGCATGGCCGCGTGGTAGGTGCCGCACAGCTCGGCGCACTTGCCGTGGAACTGGCCGATCTTGGTCGGGGTGACGTCGAAGGAGTTGGTGTGGCCGGGGATGACGTCGAGCTTGAAATAGAAGTCCGGCACCCAGAAGGAGTGAATGACGTCAGCGGAGTCGAGCTGGAACCGTACGGTCTTGTTGACGGGCAGCACGAGTTCGGGGATCTTCTCGATCGTGCCGGCCTCATGCACGACCGCACCGACGGCCGGGTTGTTCGCCTCCATGTAGTTGAACGTCCACGACCACTTCTGGCCGATCACGTTGACCTGCAGGTCAGGCTTGTCGACCTTGGCCAGGACGCGGTTCTGGGCGTTGTAGGTGAACACGAACAGCACACCGATGATCAGCACCGGGATGATCGTGTACATGATCTCCATGGGCAGGTTGTAGGTGCTCTGCCGAGGAGCGTCGTTGGGCGAGCGCCGACGGAAGCGGATGATCGCATAGAAGATCAGCCCCCAGACCAGGACGCCGACAACCATGCTGGCGATCCAGGCGCCGCTCCACAGCGCGCCGATCGTGGTCGCCCGGTCGCTGGCGGCCTCCGGCATTCCCCAGCGGCCGAACTGCTCCGCGGTCGCCTGGCTGCAGCCGCCGAGCAGGAGCACGCCGGCCAGCAGGCCGAACCCGGCCCGTACGGTCACGCTTCGTCGCACCTTCTGCCCTTCCCGAACTGACACCCCTGAGTGGGCGTCGACACGTCGTGCTCACCCTAACGCAGGACTACACCGGTTGGGCAGCGTCGAAACGTTGCGCCACGGGGCGAGTCCAGGCTTCGGACAAGACAAAGACCCGCGACGGGTGTCGCGGGCCTCTGTCGGTGGTTCAGCGGCTCAGTGGAACGAGTCTCCACAGGCGCAGGAGTTCTGCGCGTTGGGGTTGTCGATGGTGAAGCCCTGCTTGTCGATCGAGTCGGCGAAGTCGATCGAAGCGCCCGCGAGGTAGGGTGCGCTCATCCGATCGACCCGCACGCTGACGGTGTCGAACGTGCTGACGACGTCACCGTCGAGCTGACGGTCGTCGAAGTAGAGCTGGTAGCGCAGGCCCGAGCAGCCACCCGGCTGGACGGCCACGCGCAAGGCGAGATCATCGCGACCCTCAGATGCCAGCAGGTGCTTCACCTTGCTGGCGGCCACGTCGGTCAGCACGATCCCGGTGCTGGTGCTGATGGTGTCGGTCATGCGGTGTTCCTCCTGGTCGGCTGCTCGCCTGTCGTCGTGAGCGGAGCGATGCTCATTCTACGTCGGTGACAACTCCGTGTCGTCCCTCGAGATTCCCCGTACCCCACGTCCAGGTGCTGGCGACCTTGGTCGCGAGCGCGCCGAACGACGCCTCGTCGACGGCGTCGGCGGGCTCAAGCCCGTACGCCGCCTCGATACCGAGGGTACGGAGCTCGCGTGACGAGATCCGTACGGAACGACAGACCGCCACACAGGGCAACGAAGCGGCCTCGGCCCAGGCGCGAGCGGCGGTGACCACCTCGCCGCCGGCCGAGCCGAAGTCGAGCGCGTCGGCCACGACGACGACGAGGTCTGCGCGCCGGACGGTCTCTCCCAGCCGAGCCACTTCGGCGAGCGAACCTGGCCCTGAGGCGATCGCACCGCCCAGAGCCAGCACGGCGAGTCCGAGCCCCCCGCCCGCGCCAGCGCCCGGGGGTGGCGTGGCCAGCCCCAGGTCGGCCGCCACGGTGGCGAAGCCACGGTCCTGGTCCAGCAGCTCAGGGATCGGCGGTACGGGCTCGCCTGCGTCCCGCGCCGCGGCGGCCGCAAGCGAGGCGACCCCCCGCATTCCGGTGAGCTCAGCGTTGACCTGCTCGGTCGGCACGACCCCCAGCAGCCGTACAGACCCCAGCCGCTCGCGTGCGGCAGCCAGGGCCTCGGCGAGGCGAGCGTCAGCTCCCGTCCGGCCCAGCACCCGGACCAGCCCGGCACCGGCATCGGTGGCCCCGCTGGTCGCCAGGTCGATCCAGACCTGGTCCGGCCGGGCGTCGCACGCCTCGGCCAGCGCCTCCCCCAGGGCCGTCGACGTCTCCGTACCCGGGTGGGGGTCGGTCACGACCAGAATCCCGGAGCTTGCGCCCAGCAGATCGGTCACCGCGCCGCCAAGGCCGGCTCCAGCGGCGGCCTGGGGAACCAGGGCGACCTGATGGCCGCGGTTCGCCCATGCCCGCGCCACAGAAGCGCCGACGAGGCCCGCTCCCATGTCGCCGATCGCCTCGACAAGCACCAGTACCCGCACATGGTCAGGCTAGTGACTCCCGGAATGGGCCCGGACGACGTCCAGGGTCGGAGCGCATAGGATGACGGCACACTTCAGCGCAAAGGACTCGACGTGGGACTGTTCCGTCCGTACGAGCCGGGCAAGCCGGCCGACAAGACCGCCAGCGCGGCGCCCGCCACGGCAGGGTCCACTGGCGCGGCGCCGGCCGTCTCGACCACCGACACCACACCGGGGCGGCCCACCCGCAAGGCGGTTCCGACACCGACGCGTCGGCAGGCCGAGCTCGACCGTCGGCAGCGGTTGAACCCGGTCCGTACGAAGAAGGAGGCCAAGGCCTTCGAGCGTGACCAGCGCGCGAAGGTACGGCAGAAGGCGATGGTCGAGGCCGAGTCGCGGCCAGAGATGGTGCTGCTGCGTGACCACATCGACGCCCGCTGGAACGTGGCGGAGTTCATGCTGCCGATCATGCTGGTGGTGCTCGCCGTGTCGATGTTCGGCAACACGTACTCCCCGCTGGTGCTCGGCACGATGATCGCCACCTGGGTGCTGCTCGCCGTGGTCATCCTCGACCTGACCGTCATGTGGCGCAGCTACAAGAAGCTGCTGGCCGAGCGGTTCCCGCGGGCCACGCCGAAGGGCCTGCTGATGATGGGGGTCAACAGGGCCATGCAGATCCGTCGGTTCCGGCAGCCGCCGGCCCGGATCAAGCGCGGCTCCTCGTACTGATCGCTCCTCGCCGTCAGCCCACCCGTACCGGAAGGAACAGCCATGGAGTACCGCCACCTCGGCAGCAGCGGCCTCAAAGTCTCTGCCATCTCGTACGGCAACTGGCTCACCCACGGCAGCCAGGTCGAGGCAGAGCAGGCCACGAAGTGTGTGAAGGCCGCCCTGGATGCTGGCATCACGACGTTCGACACCGCTGATGTCTACGCCCGCACCAAGGCGGAGTCCGTCCTCGGCAAGGCACTCAAGGGGCAGCGGCGGGAGTCGCTCGAGATCCTCACCAAGGTCTACTGGCCGACCGGGGAGGGCCCCAACGACTCAGGGCTGTCGCGCAAACACATCATGGAGTCGATCAACGGCTCCCTGAAGCGGCTGCGCACCGACTACGTCGACCTCTACCAGTGTCACCGGTACGACCATGCCACCCCGCTCGAGGAGACGATGGAGGCGCTGGCTGACGTCGTCCGGCAGGGCAAGGCGCTCTACATCGGCGTCAGCGAGTGGACCGCCGACCAGCTCCGGGCCGGCCACGCGCTGGCCCGAGAGCTGCGGATCCCCTTCGTGTCGAACCAGCCGCAGTACAACATGCTGTGGCGGATCATCGAGGCCGACGTGGTGCCGACCAGCCGTGAGCTGGGCATCGGGCAGGTCGTGTACTCCCCCATGGCGCAGGGGGTGCTGACCGGCAAGTACCTGCCCGGTGAGCCCGCGCCGGAAGGGTCACGGGGTACGGACACCAAGGGCGGCCAGGCGATGATCTCGCGCTGGCTCGACAACCAGGCTCTGCTTGAGCGGGTGCAAGACCTGACCGCGATCGCCCATGACGAGGGCCTGACGATGGGGCAGCTGGCGCTGGCCTGGGTGCTCGCCAACGACAATGTGTCATCGGCGATCGCCGGAGCGTCGCGGCCCAAGCAGATCCTGGAGAGCGCGGCCGCCGCTGGGCATCCCCTCTCCGACGACACCCTCGGTCGCATCGATGAGGTGCTCGGCGACGTGGTCAACCATGACGCGAGCCTGGTCGGCAAGGCCTCCCCCGAGAAGCGGCCCACCTGATGAGCGGCGCGTGGCGCTGGATGTGCGACGTCGAGGTGCCTGACCAGCCCAGCTTCCCCAGCCAGGCCGACGCCGAAGCGTGGCTGACCGACGCCTACCCCGACCTGATCGACGCTGGTGCCAGCGAGGTGACGCTGCTTGAGGGCGATCGGGTCGTGTACGGGCCGATGTCGCTGTCCGAGTAGCGTTCCGGAGGCTCAGCTCTCCCGTACCCCGGGGGAGACGAACGGCGGCTTGACCACGTCGAAGAGTTCTGTACGGTTGCGCACCACGACGCCCACGACCGATCCCACCTCGATGGCCGGGTCGATCAGCGCCAGCCCGATGCCCTGCTTGAGCGTGGGCGAGAAGGTGCCCGACGTGACCACGCCGGCGGGGTCGCCCGTCTCGGTGACCACCTCCATGCCGTGCCGGGGGATGCCCCGCCCCTGGGCCTTCAGGCCGCGCAGCACCCGCCGCGGACCGGCCTTCCGCTCCGACTTGAGCGCTGCGGATCCGTCGAACGACTCCTTCTTCCAACCGACCGCCCAGCCTGCAGATGCCTGCACAGGCGAGATCTCCAGCGACAGGTCGTTGCCGTGCAGCGGGTAGCCCATCTCCGTACGGAGGGTGTCGCGAGCAGCCAGGCCACACAAGGCCAGTCCGTGCGGCTCCCCCGCGGCGACCAGCGCGTCCCACACGACGCCAGCATCGTCAGCCCCGACCACGATCTCGTAGCCACGCTCGCCGGTGTAGCCCGTACGGCAGACCGTCAGCGGGATCCCCTCGTACTCCGCCTCGGCGAACTGCATGTAATCCATCCCGACCGGCAGCCCCACAGCGGTGAGCACCTCGTCGGAGTGCGTGCCCTGGACAGCCAGGACGGCATGGTCCCCGTGCTGGTTCTCGATCTCAACACCCTCGGGCATGCCCTCTCGGAGCCGCCGGACGACCTCGGTCGTGTTGGCCGCGTTGGGGATCAGGAAGACCCGCTCGTCAGAGGTGACGTAGGCGATCAGGTCGTCGACGACCCCGCCGGACTTGTCGCACAGCATCGTGTACTGCGCCTGGCCGGCCGTCACCTTGCGCAGGTCGTTGGTGAGCCTGGTGTTGAGGTAGGCCAGCGCTGCGGGTCCGGTCACCAGCGCCTTGCCCAGGTGGCTGACGTCGAAGATGCCGACCCGCTCCCGGACTGCCGTGTGCTCAGCCAGGACGCCGGTGTACTCCAGTGGCATCGACCAGCCGCCGAACTCGGCGAACTTGGCCCCTGCGGCAGCGTGGCGGCCGTGCAACGGGGACTGGAGAAGCTCGGTCATGGGTCCTCCTCAGGGAGCCGGGCGCGGTGTGCCCTCGCGATCGTCGAGCCTACTGTGACGGGCGGTAGGGTGACGCTGAGAGGGCAACGATCCAGGCCCAGACAAGCGGAGAGGTGGCGACAGATGGTCGCAGTGACGTGCGCAAAGTCAGTTCCCAAGGACGCTGATGTCGTTCTGGTCGGACTCACTGAGGTGTCGGGGGCGCCGTACCTGCTCGACGCCGGTCCGGACCTCGAGAAGGAGTTCACCAAGCGGCTGGGCACCTCGCCGCTGGCGCTCGCGCTCGACCTCGGCGCCAAGGCCAAGCTGGGCAGCGTGACGATGCTGCCGACCGTGGGCGTACGGCTCGTCGTCGTCGGGCTTGGCAACGTCGATGTCACCCCCGAGCAGATCCGTCGGGCGGTTGGCAACGGTATCCACGCCCTCGCCAAGCTTGAGCCAGCCGCCCCCTTGCACGTGGCTGTGGCGCTCGACCAGACCGACCCCGATGTGCTGAAGGGCGCCGCTGAGGGTGCACTGCTGGGCGCCTACACGTTCGCCAAGCTCGGCGCTGACGCTCCCAAGGCGCTGCTCAAGCACGTCACGATCGTCACGTCGAGCACCCGTTCCGAGGCGAAGGACGCCGTGGCGATCGCCAGCACCGTGGCTGCCGCGGTCAACCAGGCCCGTGACTGGATCAATCAGCCGGCCAACCTGCTCTACCCCGAGACATTCGCCAACCAGGCCTCGGCTGTCGCTCGCGCGGCCAAGCTCAGCGTGGACGTCTGGGATGACAAGGCACTGGCCAAGGATGGCTTCGGCGGCATCCTGGCCGTCGGTGGCGGCTCGGACCGCAAGCCGCGCCTGGTGCGAATCTCGTACGCCCCACGCGGCGCACGCAACCACCTGGCTCTGGTCGGCAAGGGCATCACCTTCGACTCCGGTGGCCTCAACCTCAAGCCCGGCGAGTCGATGTACACCATGAAGAACGACATGTCCGGCGCCGCAGCGGTGATCGCCGCCATCAAGGCGATCGCAGAGCTGGGCCTCAAGGTCAAGGTGACCGCGTACGCCGCGATGGCCGAGAACCTGCCGTCAGGGTCGGCGTACCGCCCGTCCGACGTGCTCACGATGTACGGCGGCAAGACCGTCGAGAACTACAACTGCGACGCCGAAGGCCGACTCGTGCTCGCGGATGCGCTGGCGCGCGCTGGCGAGGACAAGCCTGACCTGGTCGTCGACGTGGCCACCCTCACCGGAGCCTGCGTCGTCGCCCTCGGCGAGAAGACCGCTGGTGTGCTGGCCCGTCATGAGGTCACCTCCGACCAGTTGCTCGACGCCGCCGACGCAGCCGGTGAGGCGTTCTGGCCGCTGCCGATCACCGACGAGGTCGTCGAGAAGCTCAAGTCGAAGGTCGCCGATCTCAAGTCCGGCGGGCCCCGCTGGGGCGGTGCCCTGATGGCGGCTGCCTTCCTGCGTGAGTTCGTGCCAGGTGACACGCCGTGGGCTCACCTCGACATCGCTGGCCCTGCGTTCAACGACGGCGAGCCCTACGACTACGTCCCCAGCGGCGGTACGGGCGTCGCCGTCCGTACGCTCGTGGCGCTGGCGTCATCGCTGCAGGGCTGAGCCATGTCCGACGGGACCGGTGCCCGTACGACAGATCCACCCACGCCTGACCTCGTCGTTGTGGGCGGTGGGCCGACCGGGATGTACGCGGCGGCCCTGGCTGCCCATCGGGGCTTGAACGTGCTGCTGGTCGAGGCCGACGACCGGCTCGGCGGCTCGGCCTCGCGCGGCGATGGGCTGATGTGGCTGCCGGAGGACTCCGAGGAAGCACACGAGTACGTGGCGTCGGTCGGTCCGTCCCGCCCCCCGTTGGCGGCTGCGGTCGTGCAGCACGGCGCATCCGTACGACAGACCCTCGCCGACTGTGGCGTCAGACTGCAGCAGGTCCCCGAACCGGATGCGCACGACTTGCCCGGATCGGGCCGCGGCCGAATCTGGGAGCCGTCCGCCACCGATGCCAGGCGCCTCAAGGAGCACCGCGGCGAGCTCAGGATCGTCGAGACCTCGATCACCTACACCGATGCGAGGCGGATGGTGGTGTCGCTGCGACACCCGGTCTTTCTGGCACGCACCGCCAGGGTGCTGGGCGGACGTGCCCTGCTCTCGCGCGTAGCCGGTCGGCAGCCCACCGTGGGTGGCTCGGCGCTGGTCGTCGGGCTGATGTCGGCGCTGCTCAAGGCACGGGTTCCCGTGTGGCGGTCGAGCCCGCTGGTGGGTCTGGTCGGCGGCGAGTCGGCGGGCGTGATCGTCCGGCATGACGAGGAGGACGTGCTGATCCGGCCGCGGCTCGGCGTGCTGCTCACCGCAGGCGGGTTCTCCTTCGACCCCGAACGTCGCCTCGCGCACCTGTCGTCGCACGCCGACCCGACGGTCTCGCTGTCGGCGCCACTGAACAACGGATCGGCCTTGACCGCGGCGCTGGCGCTCGGCGCGGCCGAGGGTGGGTACGGCGATGCCGAGTGGCGGCCCGTCATCGTGACGGTCGACGGAGAGCGTCACCCGGTCGACCTGGTGCGCTGTCTGCCGTTCAGCATTCTGGTGGACCAGACGGGCAACCGGTTCTGTGACGAGGCTGCACCGGGCGTGGAGATCGGGCGAGCCATGCTCAACCGGGCACGTGAGACGCGCGACTCCACCGCCTTCCTCGTGATGGACGACCGGCACCGGAAGCGCTACCCGCTCGGGCCCTGGCCACCGCGACTGCTGCCCAACAGAGCTGTGGCCAACGGTGAGTTGCAGCGCGCCGACACCGTGATCGCGCTGGCCGGAGAGCTCAGCGTCGACAAGGCTGGCCTGGTCGGTCAGGTCACCGCGTTCAACGGATATGCCAGCAAGGGCGCCGACCCGGATTTCGGCCGGGGCTCCTCCCGCGCCGACCGGGCCAAGGGCCAGCCGTTGCATCGGAAGAACCCCAGCCTGGGAGCGCTGGAGCGCCCGCCGTACTGGGGTGTACTGGTCCATGCCGCGGACGTGTCGACTCGCGGCGGGCTGGTCACTGACAGCGCTGGGCGAGTGCTCGACCGCAACGGTGGTCCGGTTCCCGGCCTGTTCGCGGCAGGGGCGATCGCTGCTCTGCCCTGGGGTGAGCGGGAGCCCGCTCCTGGGGCAGGATGCGGCGCGTCGCTGGTGGCTGCCCACGCCTCGGTGCTGACGATGCTCACCTCCCGGGACGCCTGATCGCGCCGTACCGACGCATGCGTTGAGAAATCGTCCGGCAGGGGCACTAGGCTGGCCGAGAACCGCTGGTCGCACAGCAACGCGAAGGAGCCTGAAGTCATGTCGACGCCCGTCACTCTTCCCGCCCTGGGTGAATCCGTCTCCGAAGGCACTGTCTCTCGCTGGCTGAAGCAGGTCGGCGACACAGTCGAGGCCGACGAGCCGTTGGTCGAGGTGTCGACCGACAAGGTTGACACCGAGATCCCCTCCCCCGTCGCCGGCACGATCCTCGAGATCCGCGTCGCCGAGGACGAGACCGCGGCGGTCGGTGCCGTGCTGGCAGTGATCGGTGAGGCGTCCGAGGCTGGTGGCGATGCCCCCGCAGACGACGCGCCCGCCGAGGACGCTGCCCCTGCGCCTGACGAGCCGTCGACCGAGAAGGACGAACCGGAGCCGGCTGTTGAGGCCGCGTCCGAGCCGAAGGCAGAGCAAGCCGAGGCGGCGAAGCCCGCAGCGCCTGCCGCTGCTGGCGAGACCACCGAGGTCACCCTCCCCGCACTGGGTGAGAGCGTGTCGGAGGGCACCATCTCCCGCTGGCTCAAGCGGGTCGGCGACACTGTCGAGGTCGATGAGCCCCTCGTCGAGGTCTCCACCGACAAGGTTGACACCGAGCTGCCAGCGCCCGCTTCCGGCACGATTCTTGAGATCCGCGTGGCCGAGGACGAGACCGCTCCCGTCGGCGCCGTGCTGGCGATCATCGGCGCTGCAGCCGCCGAGGCTGACGCCGCTCCCGCGCCGGCCGAGCCCGCCGCTGAGGAAAAGGCTGCCGAGGCTGCACCGAAGGCCGAGCCCGAGCCGGAGGCTGAGGAGCCCACGCCCAAGCGCGCGGCGCCCGAGCCCGAGCCCGAGCCTGCCGAGCCTGAGCCGAAGGCCGAGGAGGAGGGTGCTCCGGCAGCCAGCAACGAGGTGGCCCCGCGGGCGACTACCGGAGACGCTGAGGCGGAGAGCTACGTCACCCCGCTGGTCCGCAAGCTCGCTTCGCAGCATGGCATCGACCTGGCGAGCGTGACCGGCACTGGTGTCGGTGGCCGGATCCGCAAGCAGGACGTGCTGGAGGCGGCTGAGCAGGCGAAGAAGGCCGCCGAGGCGGCCAAGGCAGCAGCGGACGCGCCGGCCGCGGCCACGGCGGCTCCCGCCGCCGCATCAACCTCGCCAGCGGCTCCGGCCGCCAGCCAGCGCGGCACCACCGAGAAGATCTCGCGCCTGCGTGCCACGATCGCTCGTCGCATGGTCGAGTCGCTGCAGGTCTCGGCCCAGCTCACCGCCACCGTTGAGGTCGACCTGACCGCGATCTCGCGGCTGCGCGCCAAGGTCAAGGACGAGTTCAAGGCCCGTGAGGGTGTCGGGCTGTCGTACCTGCCGTTCATCGTCAAGGCCGCGGTCGAGTCGCTGAAGCAGTTCCCGAAGGTGAACGCCACCATCGACACCGAGGCCGGCACGGTCACGTACCCTGACGCCGAGCATGTCGGCATCGCGGTTGACACTGAGAAGGGCCTGCTGGTCCCGGTGATCAAGGACGCCGGCGACCTGTCCGTGGCGGGCATCGCCAAGAAGATCGGCGACCTCGCGTCCCGTACCCGCGCCAACAAGGTGACCCCGGACGAGCTCGGTGGCGGCACCTTCACCATCACCAACTACGGCTCGGCCGGCACCCTGATGGACACCCCGATCATCAACCAGCCGCAGGTGGCGATCCTCGGCACAGGCGCTCTGGTGAAGCGTCCAGTCGTGATCGATGACGAGCACCTGGGCGAGATCATCGCGGTGCGCGACATGATGTACCTCTCGATGTCCTACGACCACCGCCTCGTCGACGGTGCCGATGCCGCCCGCTTCCTCAGCGCTGTGAAGGCCCGTCTGGAAGGTGGCGACTTCGCGGCTGAGCTGGGCGCCTGAGCCCAGCCGGAGCCGGCAGGGGGTCAGAAGCCGGAGGCGTCCGGTCG
Source organism: Propionibacteriaceae bacterium (assembly GCA_035416185.1). Taxonomy (GTDB): domain Bacteria; phylum Actinomycetota; class Actinomycetes; order Propionibacteriales; family Propionibacteriaceae; genus JBHAES01. The sequence goes on from DAOOHL010000025.1 coordinate 11,543, forward strand.
GTAGAACACGTGCGCGTAGCCGCAGTTCGTACAGATGAACAGCTGCAGCACGTGGGACGAGAAGCCGTGGACGCCTTGGAGCCTGCCAGCCTCTGAGCGGAACGTGACGCCCGAGCACACGGTGCAGACCAGGGAGTGTTCGCTGCTCCTCGGCTCCCCTGGCGTCGGGTTGTCCTGCCCGGGGTAGTTCTCGTACTCCACCACGACGGTCCTCTCGATTGGCTGTCCGAGAGCATAGACGGGGCCCGGACCGGCCTCCTGGAGCGGCGTACGATCAGACGGTGACCCTCGACGTGATGCGCATCGGGCTCGATGAGACCCCCGCCCGACTGATCGACTACCAGTGGGCCTGGGACGAGCAGCGCAAGATCCACGCCGAGGTCGCCGACGGAACACGGCCCGGTGCGGTGATGCTGCTACAGCACGCGGACGTCTACACGGCTGGCCGTCGTACGGAGCCTCACGAGCGACCCCTCGACGGGACCCCGGTGGTCGACGTCGACCGCGGCGGGAAGATCACCTGGCATGGCCCGGGCCAGCTGGTCGGCTACCCGATCGTGAAGCTGCCCGACGGGATCTATGTCGTTGACTACGTGCGGCGGCTCGAGGAGGCACTGATCCGCACCCTGGCTGACTTCGGCTTGTCGTCCGGCCGGGTGGCCGGCCGTTCCGGGGTCTGGCTCCCCGCTGGCGGTGGCCGTCCAGAGCGCAAGATCGTTGCCGTTGGCATCCGGGTGAGCCGCAACACCACCCAGCACGGGTTCGGCTTCAACGTGTCGTCCGACCTTGGCTCGTTCGGGCGCATCGTGCCTTGTGGAATCACCGATGCGGGCGTGACGTCGCTGGGTGCTGAGATCTCGGACGCACCAACCGTCGCCGAGGCAGCCACCGCGGTCGAGCCGCACCTGCGCGACCTGCTCACCTGGGACTGACCTCCGTACGCCCAAGGTAGGCTGTCAGGCGTGACTGTCTCCCCCGAAGGCCGCCGGCTGCTGCGCGTCGAGGCGCGTAACGCCACCACCCCCATCGAGCGGAAGCCCTCGTGGATCCGTACGCGGGTGCAGATGGGCCCGAACTACACCGACCTGCAGCAGATCATGCGCTCCGAAAGTCTCCACACGGTCTGTCAGGAGGCTGGCTGCCCCAACATCTTCGAGTGCTGGGAGGACCGCGAGGCTACCTTCCTGATCGGGGGCGACGCCTGCACTCGCCGCTGCGACTTCTGCCAGATCGAGTCGGCGAAGCCGAAGGGGTACGACACCGCGGAGCCGGAGCGGGTCGCCGACTCTGTCAAGAAGATGGGCCTGCGCTACGCCACCGTCACCGGCGTCTGCCGCGACGACCTGCCCGATGAGGGTGCCTGGCTGTACGCCGAGACGATCCGGGCGATCCACCGCGCCGTGCCGGGCATCGGTGTCGAGATGCTGGCCCCGGACTTCAGTGCCCGACCCGAGTTGCTCGACGAGGTGTTCAGCACCCGTCCGGAGGTGTTCGCCCACAACGTCGAGACCGTGCCTCGGGTGTTCAAGCGGATCCGGCCTGGTTTCTCGTACGAGCGTTCGCTCCGCGTGCTGACGATGGCCAACGAGGCCGGCCTGGTGACGAAATCCAACCTTATCCTGGGTCTCGGCGAGACCCGCGAGGAGGTCTCCGAGGCGCTGCAGCAGTTGTACGACGCGGGCACCCACCTGGTCACGATCACCCAGTACCTGCGCCCCAACGTGACCCTGCATCCGGTGGAGCGCTGGGTGGAGCCGCAGGAGTTCGACGAGCTGGCCGACGAGGCCCGTGAGATTGGCTTCCTGGGCGTGCTGTCCGGGCCGCTCGTACGGTCCTCGTACCGAGCCGGGCGGCTCTATCGTCAGGCGCTAGAATCGCTCGACCGCGGGCGTCTGGTGACCGCGACCGTGGAGGGATGACATGGCGACGAGCGAACGCGCGAAGGCGCTGGCCGAGCAGCAGAAGGCTGAGAAGAAGGCCCTGCGCGAGAAGCGCAAGAACTCGACCAACCCTGCCGACTGGGGCCGGATCCGCCAGATCCGCGAGGCCTACCGGGTCACCCACGAGTACGACAAGCAGCTGCCGCTGTTCGTCTTCGGGGCAGGGATCCTGGCGTTCGTCCTGATCATGCTGCTGGGCCTGGTCTTCCAGCCTTGGTGGCTGTGGATCCTCGTGGGGATCATGGCAGGCCTCACCGCTGGGCTGGCTGTGCTGACGTGGCGGGTCAAGGGTGCGACCTACAAGCGCTACGCCGGCCAGGCGGGTTCAGCCGAGGTCGCGATGGGGATGCTCGGCAAGGAGTATGTGAAGACGCCCGTCATCATGGCGACCCGCGACCTTGACGTCGTGCACCGAGTGGTAGGCCCGTGCGGCATCGTGCTGATCGCCGAAGGCGACCCCGGTCGCGCCCGCAAGCTGCTGCAGACCGAGGCAAAGAAGCACGAGTCAGTGAAGTTCGGGATTCCGGTCACCACCCTGATGTGTGGCGAGAAGGACAAGCAGATCCCGCTGGCCAAGCTGGCTGCCCACATCAAGAAGCTGCCGAAGGCCATCCAGCCCTCGGAGGTCACCGACGTGGTGGCGCGGCTCAAGGCGCTCGACGCGATGCGGCCGAAGGTGCCGATGCCGAAGGGTCCGATGCCGACCTCAGCCAAGGGGTCGCGTCAGGCGATGCGCGGACGCTAGTCCGGCAACTGCATGGCCAACCTGATCAATGCCGAGCGGATCTCGAAGACGTACGGGACCCGCATCGTCCTCGACGACGTCTCTGTCGGCCTCTCGTCCGGTGACGTCATTGGCGTCGTCGGCCGCAACGGTGACGGCAAGTCGACGCTGCTCGGCATCCTGACCGGCTCTGTCCATCCGGACACCCTGACCACCGACGGCAAGCCCGGCGGGCGGGTCGTACGGTCCGGCTCGGTGTCGATCGGGGTGCTCGGGCAAGCCGACGACCACGACAGCAGAGCCACCGTCCGCGACGTGATTGTGGACGGAGCGCCTGACCACGCCTGGGCGGCCGACGCCCGTACTCGTGCTGTCGTCTCCCACCTGCTCGGCGGGATCGACCTGGACGCTCCCCTGTCACGACTCTCGGGCGGGGAGCGGCGGCGTACGTCGATCGTTGCGCTGCTGCTCGGGCACCACGACCTGCTCGTGCTCGATGAGCCGACCAACCACCTCGACGTCGAAGCGGTGGCCTGGTTGGCGACCCACCTCAACGAGCTGCAGGCGCGGGGTACGGCGATGCTGGTGGTCAGCCACGACCGCTGGTTCCTGGACGCGATCTGCACCCGTGTGTGGGAGGTGCACGACGCCGTCGTGGATGCCTATGACGGTGGCTACGCAGCCTACGTACTGGCCAGGGCCGAACGCTCGCGCCAAGCGGCCGCCGCCGAGTCGCGTCGTCGCAACCTGCTACGCAAGGAGCTCGCCTGGTTGCGCCGCGGCCCACCCGCCCGCACGTCGAAGCCCAAGTTCCGGATCGACGCCGCCAACCGGCTGATCGAGGACGTACCGGAGCCTCGCGACCGGGTGGCGCTGCAGCAGTTCGCGTCGGCGCGGCTCGGCAAAGACGTGTTCGACCTCGAAGCTGCCAGCCTGGTCCTGCCCGACGGCCGGACTCTGCTCGACCAGGTGACGTGGTCGATCGGCCCCGGCGACCGGATCGGGCTGGTCGGCGTCAACGGCGCGGGCAAGACGACGCTGCTGAGGCTGCTGACGGGCGAGACTTCGGCCACGTCCGGCAAGGTCAAGCGGGGTCGCACACTGCGGATCGGACATCTCAGCCAGCAGGTGGCCGAGCTGGACCCGACCGAGACAGTGCTGGAGTCCGTCGAGTCGCTGAAGCGGCAGACCAGGCTGGAGACCGGCAAGGAGCTGTCGGCGTCGACCCTGCTGGAGGACTTCGGGTTCCGCTCGCTGTCGACCCGGATCGGCGAGCTCTCGGGCGGTGAGCGGCGTCGGCTTCAACTGCTGCGGCTCTTGCTCTCTGAGCCGAACGTGCTGCTGCTTGACGAGCCGACCAACGACCTCGACATCGACACGCTGACGGTCGTTGAGGACCATCTGGACGGCTGGCCCGGCACGCTGATCGTGGTCTCCCACGACCGATACTTCCTCGAGCGCACCTGCGACGTCGTCTACGCACTGATGGGAGACGGCCGGTGCGTGCTGCTCCCCCGAGGCGTGGACGAGTACCTCGAGCATCGGGCAAAGGTCACCGAGCCACGCTCGGCGTCAGGGACGAAGGCGCCGACGTCGACTGGTGCAGCTGGCGTGTCACCCGCGGTGGTGCGGCAGGCCCGCAAGGACATGGCGCGGATCGACGGCCAGCTCGAGAAGCTCGCCGTACGGATGGACAAGCTCCACGCCGACATGGCCGCGCAAGCGTCGGACCACGTGGCTTTGGCGAAACTCGGGGCCGAGCTGGACGATCTCACCGATCAGCAGGCAGCGCTCGAAGAGCAGTGGCTGGAAGCGGCTGCCGTCCTGGAGTGAGACCGGGTCTGGCCGTCGCGTCAGGGGGTCTTCCGACTGGCTCGGTTGATCACGACGGTGTTCAGCAGGACGTCGTCGAGGGCCCGGCGGTTGGGGCCGAGGATCACGGCGGGAAAGACGAGGCAGATCATTGCTGTACGGACGGCAGCGCGCCAGAATCCAATCACCCCACCGCCGACCTTGACGACCGCGATGCGGGTGATCAGCTGCCCGAAGGAGCCCGAGGCGAAGGTCGTCAGGAGGGTCTTCTGCACGAAGAACACCGCCATCGTCATCCACGCCTTCCAGCCACCCTCGCGCATCACCCCGATGCCGAACAGGGCGATCGCGACCACCATGGAGGCGCCCCAGTCGATCAGCAGCGCCCCGAACCGGGATCCCCACGAGGCCAGCGACCCTCGGCCGGATGCCGGGAGGCCAAGATCAGCCCCGGGATGCGTGGGGGTTTCGGAGGCAGCAGGCATCTGCCGAGCATATCCGTGCCGCCTCCGCCCTCGTCCGGCCCGGATCAGCCCTCAAGCGATCTCCGCGCATCAGCCAAGTCACCTAGAGGTGCAGCGCGTCTGTCGGCGATTTCGTGAAGCCGAGCTTCTGGTAGAAGGCTGCCGCAGGGGCCTGGAGGGCATGAACCACCAGAACCCGCACTCCGATCCGGTCGGCCGCTGCCAGCGGCGACAGAACTGCATCACGGACCAGGTATCGGCCGAGCCCGGATCCTTGAGCGCTCGCGTCCACGGCCAGGCGAGCTAGGAGCAGGCGACTGTCGTCTGTTGTACGTGCACCGCAAACCCCCGGCCGCGTGAGCGGTCCGGGGGCGAGGAGCGGAGCGTTGGAGCCCTGGGATGGGGCGCTGGCCCGGCTTGCCGGGCCAGCAGGACCATCACAGGTCGTAGTACGCGAGCACCGCAGACCCCCGGCCGCGTGAGCGGTCCGGGGGCGAGGAGCGGAGCGTTGGAGCCCTGGGATGGGGCGCTGGCCCGGCTTGCCGGGCCAGCAGGACCATCACAGGTCGTAGTACATCTCGAACTCGTGCGGGTGCGGGCGCTGCCGGATGGCGTTGATGTCTTCGCGCTTCATCTCGATCCAGGTCTCGATCAGGTCGGAGGTGAACACGTCGCCCGCGAGCAGGTAGTCGTGGTCCTTCTCCAGCTCGTCGAGCACGGCATCCAGCGAGGCAGGCACCTGGGCAACCTCGGCGTGCTCGTCCGGGGGCAGCTCGTAGAGGTCCTTGTCGATGGGGGCTGGCGGCTCGATCCGGTTCTGGATGCCGTCGAGACCGGCGAGCAGGCAGGCGGCGAACGCCAGGTACGGGTTCGACGACGGATCGGGGCAGCGGAACTCGAGGCGCTTGGCCTTCGGGTTCGAGCCGGTGATCGGAATCCGGATACAGGCTGAGCGGTTGCGCGACGAGTAGACGAGGTTCACCGGCGC
>DAOOHL010000026.1:0-5867 GCA_035416185.1 Propionibacteriaceae bacterium
CCCGCATCCAGTTGCGGTTGCCCTTGACGGTGTTGATCTCGCCGTTGTGGGCGATCAACCGGTACGGGTGGGCGAGCTCCCAGGCCGGGAAGGTGTTGGTGGAAAACCGCGAGTGCACCAGGGCCATCGCTGACGTGATGTCTGGGTCGTGCAGTTCGGGGTAGACGAGCTCTAGCTGGTCGGTGGTGAGCATCCCCTTGTAGACCAGGGTGCGGGCCGACAAGGAGGAGAAGTAGACCCCGGCCTCGTTCTGGGCGCGACGGCGAAGCACGTACGCCAGGCGGTCGAGATCGATGCCGGACTCCCCCTCGTACGACGAGACGAGCAGCATCTCCATGTGCGGCATGACGGCGATCGAGATCGGCGACAGCGACGAGGAGTCCACCGGAACCTCGCGCCACGCGAGAACCTTCAGACCCTCCTGGGCAGCGATGTGGCCGATCGCGGCGCGAGCAGTCTCGCGGTCCCGGTCACCTTGGGGCAGGAAGGCCATGCCGACGGCGTACGAGCCAGCCGCCGGCAGCTCAGCGGCCACGACCTTGCGCAGGAACGCGTCCGGCACCTGGAGCAGGATGCCCGCGCCATCGCCAGCGGCAGTGTCGGCCCCGGTGGCTCCGCGATGGTCGAGGTTGCGCAGGATCTCCAGCCCCTGCTCAACAATCGCGTGGGTGGCGTCGCCGTCAAGGCGTGCCACGAACCCGACACCACAAGCGTCATGCTCGTTCGCGGGGTCATAAAGACCCTGGGCTACCGGGCGGAGAGAGGCTTCGCGCGTCATGCGTTTCTCCTTCCTGCGGGCGCACCCGCAGGCGCGCGCGCCGTCGTCGCGAGAAAGTTACCCTCTTGAACAGACAGCGCCCGCATTTGCCGTATTTCGGGATGTCATCGCAGGATCTGCAACGCTCCCGGGTGCCTTCACTCGCTGTCGACGGCTCGATCCGTGCCGGTCTCGGAGTCTTCGGGAGTGACCGGCTCGACGGGGCTGTCGGTGCCTGGCCGGTGACGGATCAGCCAGATAAGTGCCGCGAGCGCGCCTGCGAAGACGATGGCTGAGGTGTAGTTGTTCAATCGGAAGCCGCCGATGTGGTTGACCGTGTCGATGCGCAGGGCTTCGATCCAGAACCGACCGACGGTGTACATCACGACGTACAGGGCGAACACCTTGCCGCGGCTCAGCGACCAGCGCTTCTCGGCCCACAGCAGCACAGCACACGCGGCCACGTTCCAGAGCAGCTCGTACAGGAACGTCGGGTGGTACGTCGCGGCGTTCTCGTAGCCAGCGATCCGATGAGCGGGGTCGATCTCCAACCCCCAGGGCAGGGTGGTCGGGCGACCGTACAGCTCCTGGTTGAACCAGTTCCCGAGCCGGCCGATCGCCTGAGCGAGCAGCAGGCCGGGGGCGACCGAGTCGGCAATGGCGCTGAACGCCACGCCATGCTTGCGGGCCTGCCACCAGGCAGCAAGACCACCGAGGGCGACAGCACCCCAGATGCCGAGGCCGCCCTCCCAGATGAAGAACATCCGCCACCAGTCGCGGCCCTCGCCGAAGTACAGCTGGTAGTCGGTGATCACGTGATAGATCCGGGCGCCGATGATGCCCGCGAGGATGGCCCAGGTGAGGATGCCCTCGAGGGTCTCCGTACGGCCACCCTTCGCCACCCAGCGCTTCATCGTCAGCCACCAGGCCACGACGATGCCGAGCAAGATGCACAAGGCGTAGGCACGGATCGGGATGGGACCGATCCACCACGTGCCTTGGGACGGGCTCGGGATGGACAGCAGGCTGCTTGCGAGGGTCATCGGAGTCGTGCCTCCAGCTGTTGGGGAGTCTGGTTGAGGGCGAACTCGGCGCCGTTCACGTACACCGTTGGCGTGCCGTTACGAGCAGGTCCGGCGAAGGCAGTCTTCGTCATGTCAAGCGCCCACTGCACATGGGTGCCGCCGGTAACGCAGGTGTCGTACGACGTCGGCGCATCCGGGCGGAGCGAACGCCCCAGGGTGATCAGCTTGCCGCTGTCCCACGTCGTGCCGTAGTTGTCGAAGATCGCGTCATGAAGGCCGCGACCGAAAGTCGGGTCGATCTCGGCGGCGCAACGGAAGGCGTTGGACGCGATCGGTGACGTCTGGTTGATGAACGCCATGGGCCAGTACTCCACGACCACCCGCCCAGAGTCCTGGAGCTTGGCCAGTGTGGGCCCGAACTGCTTCTCGAACGTGTTGCAGTGGGAGCAGTTGAAGTCGAGGTACACAGTCACGGTGTTGGGCGCGTTCGCAGCGCCGATCCGGATCCCCTGGGTCGCTGACACGGCGACGGGCGCGAACGCGACGTGGGTGGCGCTGGTCGAGGGGGTTGCGGTCGGGGTGCGGTAGCTGAGCCACCAGCCGTACCCACCCAGCGCAGCGACGATGACGATCGCGGCGGTGAGAACCGAGGCTCCGATGATCCAGCGGCGGCGCCTCTCCCGCTCCATCCTGGCTTGCCGCTCCGCCTGCATCCGAGCCCGTGCGCCGCTCGGGCGGGGTGGCGTCTCGGGGCGGGAGCCCTGTTTGCTCACGGCCGACGCCGTACGCCGGCGGCAAGGTCAGCCGCGAGACTCCGAAGAGCGGTGAAGTCGTCCGGCGTCCCTGCGTCCTCAGCGGCCAGCAGCGTCTTGATGAAGGCCGAGCCGACGATGGCACCGTCGGCGTACGAGCAAACCTCAGCGGCCTGGTCGCCGTTGGAGACACCAAGCCCAACCCCGACCGGGATGCCGGGCGCGAGCCGCTTCACCCGCTCCACGAGCTGAGGAGCGGCTGAGGGGGCGTTGGTACGGGTGCCGGTGACCCCCATCACCGAGGTGGCGTAGACCCAGCCCCGACACTGCGCGACGGTGGACATGATCCGCTCGTCGGTGGACGAGGGCGAGACGAGGAAGATCCGGTCCAGCCCGGCTGCGTCCGAGGCCGTGATCCACTCGTCACCCTCGTCAGGGGTCAGATCAGGGGTGATCAGCCCCGCGCCACCGGCAGCGGCGAAGTCACGCGCGAACCGGTCGACCCCGTACCGCTCGACCAGGTTCCAGTACGTCATCGCCGTGGCCGGCACGCCAGCGGTGGCCACAGCCTCCACTGCGGCGAAGACGTCACCGGTGCGCACGCCGCGGTCAAGGGCTGAGGTGCCGGAGCGCTGGATGGCCGGGCCGTCGAGCACCGGGTCGGTGTAAGGGATGCCGATCTCGATCGCGTCGGCACCCTCCTCGACGACGGCGACCATCGCGGCGATGGAGGTGGGCACGTCAGGGAACCCCAGCGTCAGGTAGGCGACCAAAGCGCCGCGGCCCTCCGCAGCAGCCTTGGCGTACGCCTGGCCGGAGTTGCCCAACCGGTTCTCGTCAAACCTCATGCCAGCCATGTCACTGCCCCGTCGTCGAGTCGGCAGACCCGTCGATGCCGAACCACGAGATGGCCGTGTCGACGTCCTTGTCGCCACGGCCGGACAGGGAGACCAGCAGGATCGGCTGGGTGTCGGGTGCTTCGTCTGCGAGCCGCTGGCCCAGTCGCATCGCACCAGCAACGGCGTGGGCCGACTCGATTGCGGGCATGATCCCTTCGGTGCGGCTGAGCAGCCGGAACGCGTCCATCGCCTCGGCATCCGTGACAGGCTCGTACGAGGCTCGTCCCGACCTGGCCAGCCAGGCGTGCTCCGGGCCGACACCTGGGTAGTCGAGCCCGGCGGAGATGGAGTGGGACTCCCTGGTCTGGCCGTCCTCGGTCTGCAGCACATACGTGCGCATGCCGTGCAGGACACCGACCTCGCCCTCGGTGATCGTCGCGGCGTGGCGACCGGTCTCGACACCGTCGCCCGCAGCCTCATAGCCGTAGAGCTTCACACTGGCGTCGTCGACGAAGTCGGCAAAGATGCCCATCGCGTTGGAGCCACCGCCGACGCACGCGAGCACCGCATCGGGGAGCTGCCCGTACCGCTCCATGACCTGTGCACGGGCCTCTGTGGAGATGACGCGCTGGAACTCGCGGACCATCTCAGGGAACGGGTGCGGGCCGCCGACCGTACCGATCAGGTAGTGGGTCGAGTCGACCGAGGCGACCCAGTCGCGCATGGCCTCGTTCATGGCGTCCTTGAGGGTGCGCGAGCCGGAGCCGACCGCCACCACCTCGGCGCCCAGCAGCTGCATCCGGGCGACGTTGAGCGCCTGGCGCTGGGTGTCGACCTCACCCATGTAGACGGTGCACTCCAACCCGAACAAGGCCGCGGCCGTGGCGGTTGCGACACCATGCTGGCCGGCGCCGGTCTCGGCGATGACCCGGGTCTTGCCCATCCGCTTGGTCAGCAGTGCCTGGCCCAGCACGTTGTTGATCTTGTGGGAGCCGGTGTGGTTCAGGTCCTCCCGCTTGAGCACGACACGGGCGTTGCCGCAGTGGCTGCTGAACCGCCTCGCCTCGGTCAACGGGGTGGGTCGTCCGGCGTAGTCGCGCCGCAACCGCGCAAGCTCTGCGGCGAACTCGGGGTCGGCCTGGGCAGCCCGGAACTCGGTGTCGAGCTGGGTGAGCGCGGCGAACAGTGCCTCGGGGACGAAGCGCCCACCGAACTCTTCGAAGTGGCCGGTGGCATCCGGCAGTCGCCTGATGGCGGTCATGTGTATCCCTCTCAGCGGCGACGGTACGACGCGAGCGTACCCGCGGCGATCATGTCGGCGACCGCCCGTGTCGGTGCGTGGTCGCGCACCAGCGCTTCACCGACGAGCACGACGTCAGCACCGTCGGCGGCTGCCTGGGCCGCATCGTCGGGGGTCAGCAGACCTGACTCGCAGACTCGCACCACATCTGCCGGGACCAGCGCAGCGAGCTGGGCGAACATGGTCGTGTCCACATCGAGCGTCTTCAGGTTGCGGTTGTTGACTCCCAGGAGGGTCGCCCCCAGGTCGAGGGCGCGGCGGGTCTCCTCGGCGGTGTGCACCTCGACCAGGCAGGTCATGCCGAGATCCTCCGCCTCCCGCTTCAGCTGGATCAGCTCGTCGTCGGCCAGGGCGGCCACGATCAGCAGGATCAGGTCGGCCCCGTGGGCACGCGCCTCCCATACCTGGTAAGGGTCGACCATGAAGTCCTTGCGCAGCACCGGGATGTCGACCACCGCTCGGACCGCGTCCAGGTCGGCCAACGAACCGTTGAAGCGACGCTTCTCGGTCAGCACCGAGATCGCACTCGCACCGCCAGCCTGGTAAGCCCTGGCGAGCTCAGCTGGCTCGGGAATCTCGGCGAGATGCCCCTTCGACGGCGACGCCCGCTTCACCTCGGCGATCACCGACAGCGCATCGCTGCGGAAGGCTGGCATAGGGTCAAGGGCCGGCTCGGCTGATCCGACCTGTCGCTGAAGGTCGGCCAGTGACGTGACGTCCTTGCGCGCCGCGAGATCCTCCCGTACCCCAGTGATGATCGAACCGAGGACGGTGTCGGCCAACGTCACGACCTTGGGCGCCCGTCGTAGCCGAGCGCCTCGCCGTACCCCATCGAGCGCAGCGCGACCGTGGCGATCAGCGAGAGGGCGATCACGATGCCAGCCGTGATGATCACGGGCAGGTTCATCACGAGGAAGCCGACAGTGCCGATGACGAACCCGGCCAGGGTGCCCATCGCCCCGACCCAGGCGGCGGGCGACTTGCCGTCGTGGTAGCTCTGCGGCACACGTCGGTAGTTCGGCTGGGTCTGCTGCGATGGCAGCTTCGGGTCCTGCTTCGCCACGGAGCTCATCGGTGGTCCTTCCTTGGGTCTGGTGCCCATTCAACCGTACGGAACACGCTCAGGCGAGACGACGCACGCTGTTGGCGGCCCTGACGGCCCGCAGCACGGCCGCCAGGTTCAGGGCCTCCGTC
>DAOOHL010000026.1:5877-17320 GCA_035416185.1 Propionibacteriaceae bacterium
CCGCTGCCTTGTTGGTGATCTCGGCATCCTCGTTCTCGGGTACGGAGTCGGCGACGATCCCCGCGCCGGACTGGACGTAGGCGATGCCGTCCTTCAACAGCGCGGTACGGATGGCGATCGCGGTGTCGGCATTGCCCGCGAAGTCGAAGTAGCCGACCGCTCCCCCGTACAGACCCCGGCGGCTCTTCTCGAGGGTGTCGATGATCTCCATCGCCCGTACCTTCGGGGCGCCTGAGAGCGTGCCAGCCGGGAAGCAGGCGAGCGTCGCCTCCAGAGCGGTGTGATTGCCCGACAGCTTGCCGGTGACCACCGCCTCGAGGTGCATCACATGCGAGTAGCGCCGCACCCGCATGAACTCGAGCACGCGTACGGTGCCCGGCTCGCAGACCCGGCCGAGGTCGTTGCGGCCGAGATCGACGAGCATGACGTGCTCGGCGGCCTCCTTGTCGTCGGCCAGCAGATCTGCCTCAAAGGCGGCATCCTCAGCCTCGGTGACGCCGCGCGGCTTGGTGCCGGCGATCGGGTGCATCGTCGCCACGCCGTCCCGTACGGTCACCAGCGCCTCGGGGCTGGAGCCGACGATGGCGAGGTCATCGAGCCGGACCAGGTAGAGGTAGGGACTGGGGTTGCCTCGCTTGAGCGCTCGGTAGACGTCCAGCGGGTCAGCGCTCGAGGCCAGCTCGAACCGCTGGGAGGGCACGACCTGGAAGACCTCGCCAGCCTTGATCTCCTCGACCGCGTCGCGGACCATCTGGCAGAACTCCTCACTGGAGCGCTGCCTCACGATCGCGGTGTCATCGGCCTCGCCCACCTCTGCCAGCAGCGGCGCCTCCGGCTGGGCAAGCGCATCGACCAAGGCTTCCAGTCGCTGGACGGCGTCGTCGTAGGCCGCCTCGAGCCGCTCCGACGAGTCGTCGAAGTTGACCGCGTTCGCGATCAGCCAGACCTCCCCGGTCAGGTGGTCCATCGCGGCCACGTCGCCTGCGAGCAGCATGGTCAGCTCTGGCATGTCGAGGTCGTCCGTACAGGTGTCGGGGAGACGCTCGAGCCGCCGTACGACGTCGTACGCGAGGTAGCCGACCATGCCCGAGGTGAACGGCGGCAGGCCTTCCGACGGCTCGGTGTGCAGCACCGACAGGGTGGTTGCGAGTGCGTCAAGCGGGCTGCCGTCGGTCGGCAGGCCCGAGATCGGACGGCCGGTCCAGTGCGCTTGGCCGTCCACCTCAGTGAGTGTGGCAAGGGCGTTCACGCCGACGAACGACCAGCGACCCACCGTGCCATGCTCGGCCGACTCGAGCAGGAACGTGCCAGGCCTCGTGCCACAGAGATGGTGGTACAGGCCGACCGGCGTCAACCCGTCGGCGACCACCTTCGCGTAGACGCTGATCACCCGCCGGCCAGCGTCGGCCTGAGCCCGGAACCCTGCGAGGTCGGGGGTGATCCGAACGCTGGTGTTCGAGGTCGTCATCGGCTCGCCTCCACACTGTCGCCAGAGGGTTCAGCCGTCAGCAACGGCTCAGAGGCATGGAAGCAGGTCACCGCGTTGGTGTGGCAGGCCGGACCAACCTGGTCCACGGTCAGCAGCACCGTGTCTGCGTCGCAGTCAAGCCGGACCTCCCGGACGTGCTGGGTGTGCCCTGACGTCTCGCCCTTCACCCAGTACTTCTGGCGCGACCGGGACCAGTAGGTGGCTCGGCGGGTCTCAACCGTACGACGCAGTGCTTCGGCGTCCATCCAGGCGAGCATCAGCACCGCGCCGGTGGTCGCGTCCTGGACGATGGCGGGCACGAGGCCGTCGGGTCCCAGCTTCAGGTCAGGCATGGGGCCATTGTTCCTCAGGCTGCATGGCGGTCCGCCAGGTCGCCACGAAGCGACACATCGGGTCGCGACGGAGTAGGTTGGTCGGCCATGGGTGAGGTGGTGGTCCGGCCGGCGAAGGCCGCCGACGTCAAGGCGATCCGCGCGATCGTCGCGCCGTACGCGGAGGACCGCATCCTCGTCTCCAAGGACCCAGTCGCCTACTTCGAGTCGCTGCAGCAGTTCGTGGTCGCCGAGCTGGACGGCCACGTGGTCGGCTGTGGTGCCCTGCATGTGTTCTGGGAAGACCTGGCCGAGGTCCGAACGCTTGCCGTCGACCGGTCCGTCGTTGGGCGCGGCATCGGGGCGTCGATCGTGACCCAGCTGATCGCGAACGCTCGGACGATCGGCGTCAGCCGGGTCTTCTGCCTCACGTTCGAGACCGCCTTCTTCCGGTCGTTGGGCTTCGTGGAGATCGACGGGGCCCCAGTCACGCACGCCGTCTTCGCTGAACTGCTCAGGTCGTACGACGAAGGCACCGCCGAGTTCCTCGACCTCGACCGGGTGAAGCCGAACACGCTGGGCAACACCCGGATGCTGCTGACGCTCTAAGGCTGCGTCGCCACGCGCAAGCCGCCGCTAAAAGGTTCTGACGACGGGTGATACCCCGCCACTGTTAGGCTCGCGCGCATGGTTGACCGGGTGAAGATTGCCGACGTGGCCGCCCTGGCCGGGGTGTCGGCCACCGCGGTGTCGCTGGTGCTCAACAACCGCCCCGGCTCGCGGCTGTCCGACGATGTGCGACAGCGGGTCCGTGCTGCGGCTGCCCAGCTCGACTACCGACCGAACCCTGCGGCTCGCAGCCTGCGGATGGGCAAGACCCGCACGATCGGATTCGTGTCGTTCGACGTCACGATCACTCGTTATGCGTCGGCGATCATCCGGGGCGCCCTCGATCAGGCAGAACTGAGTGACCATACGGTCCTGATCGCCGAGGCCGGGAGCCGGGCAGATCAGGCCGCCCGGGCGATCGACGCCATGCTCGACCGCCGCGTCGACGCTCTGGTGATCGCCGCCATGCGAGCCCACCAGATCGACCTCCCCTCGGAGCTGCCCGCGTCACTGCCGGTGGTGATGGTCAATGCCACGTCGACCGACGACCGACCCAGCGTCTTGCCTGATGAGCGGGTGGCGGGAGAGCAGGTCGCCCAGGTCCTGATCGACGCCGGGCATCGCCGCATCGCGGTGATCGGCGTCGCTGAGGAGCTCAGGGGCCCGCAGCGCTCGAGCACCGTCGGTGCCCGGTACGACGGCATCTTCGCGGCGCTGGACCGCGCCGGTGCCACCGCGGTCATCCCCGAGGTCGGCACCGAATGGGAGCCGGAGGTGGGGTACGACGTCTCGTACGACCTCCTGGGATCAACT
Organism: Propionibacteriaceae bacterium; assembly: GCA_035416185.1. Lineage (GTDB taxonomy): Bacteria > Actinomycetota > Actinomycetes > Propionibacteriales > Propionibacteriaceae > JBHAES01. Next base: position 9,100 of record DAOOHL010000026.1, read on the forward strand.
GACCTCACCGGGGTGGTCTGCCTGAACGACCGCCTGGCGTTTGGTCTCTACCAAGCGGCCAGCGACCGAGGCATCAGGATCCCTGAGGACCTGTCCGTCGTGTCGTTCGACGACGACGTGGTCGCCACGTATGTGCGTCCGCGCCTCACCACCGCCGAGATCCCGTACGAGGCCATGGGCCGGGCAGCGGTGGAGATGCTGCTCGAACGGTCGCAACCAGCTGGGCACCGCCGAGTTGCCATGCCCCTGAAGGTTCGCGATTCGGTGGCTCAGGTTAGGCTCGCCGAGTGACCTTCGTACAGTCGGAGCGCGACGCGCTCTGCTCGACCTTGCTCGCCGCCGGACCAGACGCACCCACCCTGTGTGAGGGTTGGAGCACCCATGACCTGGCAGCCCATCTGTGGGTACGGGAGAACGACCCCGTCGGGGCTCCGGGCATCGTCGTCGGCGCCCTGGCTGGTGTCACCGACAAGCGGATGGCTGAGACGAAGGCGCGCTGGTCGTACCGTGACCTGGTTGCCCGGCTGACCCAGGGGCCCACCCGGTGGTCGGTGTTCGCGATCCCGGGGATGGACGAGCAGGCGAACTCGGTCGAGTACTTCATCCACCACGAGGACGTGCGCCGCGCCGGCCCCGCCCCGGAGGCACCCCGGACCCTGGACCCGCAGGTCGAGGAGTCCATCTGGAAGCGGCTTCGGCTGATGGGTCGGGCGCTGTTCCGTCGCTCCCCTGTTGGCATCGTCCTGGAACGTTCCGACGTCACCGGCGCGGAGCCGATCCGCGCGATGGCAGGCAACCCGACCGTGACACTGTCGGGCACCCCGTCAGAGCTGATGCTGTACGCGTACGGCCGGCGCGAGGTCGCCCAGGTCCGGGCGATCGGCGACGCGGCTGCCCTGGCCCAGATCGAGGGCATCGACCTGTCGCTCTGACACCGTCAGCTCTCCGCCGACTCTCGTTTCAGGTCAAGCCACGCCACCTGTTCGGGGCTGAGCGCCACCGTGAGGCCTTGTAGCGACGAGACCGTCTCGCTGATCTGTCGCGGTCCGATCAGGGGGAAGGTCGGGAACGGCTGGTGCAACACCCAGGCGAGCGCGATGGCCGGGGTGGAGACGCCGAGCTCACTCGCGAGCCGCTCGGCTCGCCGAAGCCGCTCGAAGTTGGCGTCGGAGTACCAGCAGCGCACCAGCTCCTCGTCCGAGGTGTCATCGGGCCGTGCCCGACCGGTGAAGAAGCCGCGTGCCTGGGACGACCACGGGGCAAGGATGGTGCCGGTCTCGGCCAGCCACTCCAGCTCGTCCGAGTGGTTGAGCGACTGGCAACCCACCCAGGGCACATCCTCCGCCTCCGCCAGGGACAGGTTGTTCGACAGCACCGTCATGGGGGCGCGACCGTTCGCCTCGGCATGGGCGTTCGCGGCGCTGAACCGGCCGATCGACCAGTTGCTGCCTCCGTACGCCCGCACGCGGCCAGCCCGGAGCTCGGCGTCGAGGGCGTCCACGAACTCCCCCACCGGCACCGACGGGTCGTCGCGATGCATGAGATAGACGTCGACGTGGTCGGTTTGGAGGCGGTCGAGCGACTCGGCGAGCTGACGACCGATGGCCTCGGGCGTGCAGTGCGGCGTGTGGGCACCCTTACCGATGACGACGAGCTCGTCCCGTACACCTCGGTTCTTCATCCACTGACCCAGCATCTGCTCGCAGACGCCTCGCCCGTACACGTAGCCCGTGTCGAACGTACGACCGCCGCGCTCGACCCAGTGGTCGAAGAGCACGCTGGCGTGGGCGAGGGTGAACTGGTTGTCGACGCCCATCACGATCCGGCTGGCCTGCTTGCCCGTGCCGGGGATCTCGGCGTACGTCATCGGCTCGACGTCGCGCACCTCGATCCGCTGACCGGAGACGGGTGCGTGGTCAGAGTCAGATCGCTCATCGTCGAAGACCAACCCGAGCTGCGACCGCCACTCGTCGAGCACCGTCAGCGTGCCCATCGAGTCCGCCCAGCTCTTCGCAGGCGCCTGTCGATCGGTGATGTGAGCGGCAACATGGTCTGCCTCGGCTGCGTACAGCTCGGGACCCGTCGTGTCGAGCACCTCCACATCGCGACCGACGCGATGCACCTCGATCGAGCCCTGCATCCGTCCCTCACGACCCGGCATCCAGGGGTTCGGTACGTGGATCTTGCCCTTCGACCCGAAAACCGTCGTGGTGTTCACGTCACTGAGCGCGACACCGGTGGTGACCTGGGCGCTGATACCCGACTCGAACGTGAGCGTGGCCACGGTCCACTCGTCGATCCCCGTGTCTCCCAGGGTGCCCACGGCCTTCACGCCGGTCGGCTCGGCGAAGGGCCTTGCCATGCCGGACACACCGAGCGCCGCGCCAGCCAGCAGTCGAGCCATCGACACCGGGTAACCACCCACGTCGAGGATCCCGCCGCCCGCCAGGTCGCGAGCGTAGGAGCGCGACTCCGGGGTCGGGGCGGCGCGGTAGGAGAACGACGACTGGATCGCGATCACCTCACCGATCTCCCCCGACGAGACCAGCTCCACGAGCCTGGCGGTCTGCGGGTGGCAGCGATACATGTACGCCTCCATGGCGAACACGTCGTTCGCCCGGGCTGCCTCGAAGACGGCCATGGCCTGGTATCGGTTCACCGTCATCGGCTTCTCGATCAGCAGGTGCTTCCCGGCGCGGGCTGCCGCGATCGCCCAGCGGGCGTGCATCGGATGAGGTGTGGCGATGTAGAGCGCCTCGACCTGCGGGTCAGCGATCAACTCCTCGTACGACCCGTACGCACTGGGCTCGCTGCCGTGAGTGGCGTCGGCGTGGGTCTGAAGGAACGTACGGGAGCGCTCCAGATCCCGTGAACCAGCGGCAACCAGCTGCCCGGTGGCTGATGTGGCAAGTCCGATGGCGAAGGAGCGGGCGATCCGGCCGGGGCCGAGGATGCCCCACTTCAGTCGACTTTCGTTCACGCTCCAAGCCAACCATGCCGATCAGCGGAATGATGGGGGCATGGACGACTCCCTCAGTCTTCACGGCGGTCAGGTCTGGCTCGACGGCGAGTTGGTGTCGGCTGACGTATCGCTGGCCGAGGGCCGGGTCCAGGCGATCGGCCCAGCCCTGCCTGAAGCCGCCACAGCGCTCGACGTCTCCGGCCAGCTGGTCCTGCCCGGCTTGGTCGACCTGCACACGCACTGCTTCCGGATGGGCTTCTGGGGTCTCAACCCCGAGGCCTATGCCGCCGCGTCGGGCGTCACCACGTGGGTGGATGCCGGGACCGCTGGCGCCTACACCCTCGATATCTGCGCCCGCGACTCCGCCTCGGCTCCGGTCCGGATCGTGCCGTTGCTGAACATCTCCGGCATCGGCCTGGCCGGGCGGACGTACGAGTCACGCTTCCTCGACCATGTCTCCGTCGACGACGCGGTCACGGCCATCCGGGCAAGCGACGGCTGGGTTCGAGGGATCAAGGCCCGCATCGACGTCAACACCGTCGGCGAGCACGGGCTGGAGCCACTTCGCCGGGCCATCGAGGTGGCCGAGCAGACGAGTCTGCCGGTGATGACCCACATGGCGACCTCGCCGCCCACGGTCCCGGAGATCCTCTCCATGCTGCGGCCCGGTGACATCGCGACCCATGTCGCGGGCCACACGCCCACCGGAATGCTGGTCGATGGTCAGGTGGCTGACGTCGCGGTCGAGGCCCACCAACGTGGCGTGATCTTCGACATGGGCCACGGCATGGGCGGGTTCACGTTCGAGATCGGCGAGGAGCTCTGGCGTCAGGACCGCGCCATCGACGTGCTGTCGACCGACCTGCACCTGCACTCGCTGGCCACCGCGGTGTCACTGCCTCAGGTGATGTCGAAGGGCCTGGTGCTCGGCATGACGCTGCCTGAGGTGCTGGAACGCGTGACCTCCCGCCCAGCCGACGCACTGAAGCTGGGCGACGGGATCGGTCGTCTGCAGGTGGGCGGGGCAGCCGACGTCACCGTACTGTCGATGGTCGATGAGCCGCTCACCGTCGCCGACGTCCGGGGCGACACCCGTACCGCCCCGGCCCGCTTCGACGTCGCCCACACGATCATGGCAGGCGCTCTCCTTAGGTGATGCAGTATCATCAGATGCATGCGCACAACGATCACGATCGACGACGACGTTCTCCAGGCAGCCCAAGAACTGGCACGCCTGCAACGGACAACGGCGGGTTCGGTCATCAGCGATCTGGCGAGGCGTGGCCTGGCTGCCCCTGGCACCGGGGCGAGCCCGACGTCCACGACTCGCAACGGCTTCGCACTGTTCGCGTCGCGCGGGGCTGCGGTGACGGACGCAGTTGTCGACCGCATCCGTGAGGAGGAGCAGGTGTGACCGTCGCGCTCCTTGACGTCAATGTTCTGCTGGCGCTGATCGACCCCGACCACGTCCATCACACAGCGGCCCACGCGTGGTTCACCGACCATGATGGCGGCTGGGCAACGTGCGCCATCACCCAGAACGGCTTCGTCAGGGTCTCCAGCCAATCCTCCTATCCGAACGCGCTCCCCGTCGCTGCGGCGATGACAGCGCTGCGCCAGTCAACCTCAATGTCGAACCATGAGTGGTGGAGCTGTGACATCAGCCTCGTCGATGGCGGAGTCGAAGAAGCCGCGCTACTGGGACCACGGCAGGTGACCGACGCCTACCTTCTGGCTCTCGCGGTCCATCACGGCGGAGTCCTCGTGACCCTGGACCAACGCATCTCGCCACGTGTGGTGCGTGGCGCCCAACCGCGTCACCTGGCCGCCGTGACGACCCGCTGACGCCTTCGCTCAGCTCAGCTTCGCGAGGAGGAGCTCTCGCACCTTGGCCGCGTCGGCTTGTCCGCGCATCTCCTTCATGACCGAGCCGATGATCGCGCCTGCGGCCTGGACCTTGCCGTCGCGGATCTTCTGGGCGACATCCGGGTTGGCCTCGATGGCTCGCTCGATGGCCGCCTCCAGAGCGCCTGTGTCGGAGACGACGACGAGGCCGCGGGACTCGACAACATGCCGTGGCTCGCCCTCGCCGGCCAGCACGCCGTCGATCACCTGCCGGGCCAGCTTGTCGTTGACCACGCCCTCGTCCACCAGCGACTGCAGCGCAGCGACCTGGGTCGGTGACATGCCGACCTCGGCCAGCTCCACGCCCTCGTCGTTGGCGCGCCGCAGGAGCTCACCGAGCCACCACTTCCGCGCCGACGCCGCTGTGGCTCCGGCGGCAACGGTCTCCTCGACGAGGTCGAGAGCCCCGGCGTTCTGAACATCGGTGAGCTCGCGCTCGGTCATGCCCCACTCCGCGCGGAGCCGCTCCGCCCGTACGCCCGGTGCCTCGGGCAGCGTGGCCCGCAGCTTCGCCACCCACTCCGTTGAGGGAGCAATCGGGACGAGGTCAGGCTCGGGGAAGTAGCGGTAGTCCTCCGCCTGCTCCTTGGAGCGGCCGGGGCTGGTGTAGCCGCCGTCCTCGTGCCAGTGTCTGGTCTCCTGCTTGATCGTTCCGCCGTCGGCGAGGATCGCCGCCTGTCGGCAGATCTCGTAGCGCAGCGCCTTCTCGATGGATCGCAGCGAGTTGACGTTCTTGGTCTCGGTACGGGTGCCCAGCTGGGTCGTGCCCTTCGGCATCAGTGAGACGTTGGCGTCGCAGCGCAGCGAGCCCTGCTCCATCCGTACGTCACTCACGCCCAGCGCGCGCAGGATGTCGCGCAGGTAGGTCACGTAGGCGCGGGCCACCTCGGGCGCCTTGTCGCCCGTACCCCGGACCGGCTTGGTGACGATCTCGATCAACGGTACGCCGGCGCGGTTGTAGTCGAGCAGCGAGTAGTCAGCCCCCTGGATACGACCGGTCGAGCCACCGACGTGGAGCGACTTGCCGGTGTCCTCCTCCATGTGGGCGCGCTCGACCGGGATCTCGTACCGGACCCCCTCGACCTCAACCGTGACCGAACCCTCGAAGGCGATCGGCTCGTCATACTGGCTGACCTGGTAGTCCTTCGGCATGTCCGGGTAGAAGTAGTTCTTCCGCGCGAACCGGCACCAGTCAGAGATCGAGCAGCCGAGTGCGAGCCCGATCCGGATCGCCGACTCGACGGCCTTGCCGTTCACCACTGGCAGCGACCCGGGCAGGCCGAGGCAGACCGGGCAGGTCTGGGTGTTGGGATCGGCGCCGAACTCCGTCGAGCAGCCGCAGAACATCTTCGAACGCGTGTTGAGCTCGACGTGCACCTCGAGCCCCAGGACGGGGTCGAAGCGCTCCATCGCCTCGTCGAAGTCCATCAGGTCGACGCTCATCGGTCCTCTTCCTTCGTTCCCTGAGCCTGTCGAAGGGCGGTCGAGCCCGGCAGCAGGGGCGGGGCGGGCGGTGGGATCAACCGTTCGAGCGCGGCGCCGACCCGGTACAGCCGGTCATCGGCCATCGGCGGGGCCATCACCTGAAAGCCGACCGGGAGGCCGTCCTCAGGAGCCAGCCCAACCGGGAAGCTCGCTGAAGCGTTTCCGGCCATGTTGGACGGGATCGTGCAGAGGTCGGCCTTGTACATGGCCAAGGGATCGTCCACCCGCTCACCCAACCGGAAGGCGGTCGTCGGGGTGGTCGGAGAGACCAGCACGTCAGCGACCTCGAACGCCCGGGTGAAGTCGTCAGTGATCAGCGTGCGCACCTTCTGTGCCGAGCCGTAGTAGGCGTCGTAGTAGCCCGACGACAGTGCGTACGTACCGATGATGATGCGGCGCTTCACCTCGGCGCCGAAACCCTCGCCGCGGGAGAGGTTCATCACCTCTTCGGCTGAGCGGTCGCCGTTGTCGCCGACCCGCAGGCCGTACCGCATGGCGTCGAACCGGGCAAGGTTGCTCGAGACCTCGCTGGGCATGATCAGGTAGTAGGCGCCCAAGGCGTAGTCGAAGTGCGGGCAGCTGACCTCGACCACCTCGGCGCCCGCCTGGCGCAGTGCCTCGACTGCTTCGTGGAAGCGCTGCTCCACGCCGGGGGCGTACCCCTCGCCGCCGAGCTCCTTGACCACGCCGATCCGCATTCCGGTGACGTCGCCGTTCTTGGCGGCGGCGACCACATCGGGCACGGGGGCGTTGATCGAGGTCGAGTCGCGAGGGTCGTAGCCGCCGATCACCGAGTGCAGCAGCGCGGCGTCGAGCACCGTACGGGCACACGGTCCGGGCTGGTCGAGCGACGACGCCATCGCGATGAGGCCGTAGCGGGAGCTGCCGCCGTATGTGGGCTTCACACCGACCGTGCCAGTCACCGAGGCGGGCTGACGGATCGAGCCACCGGTGTCGGAACCGAGGGCGAGCGGGGACTCGTACGCGGCCAGCACCGCCGACGACCCCCCGCCGGAGCCACCGGGGATGCGGTCGAGGTCCCAGGGGTTCCGGGTGGGGCCGTACGCGGAGTTCTCGGTCGAGCTGCCCATGGCGAACTCGTCCATGTTGGTCTTGCCGAGGATGACCAGGCCAGCGTCGATCAGCTTCTGAGTGAGCGTCGCGTTGTACGGCGGCTGCCACCCCTCGAGGATCCTCGACCCGGCAGTGGTCGGCGCACCGGAGTAGCAGAAGACGTCCTTGAGCGCGATCGGCACGCCCGCCAGCGGGGACAACTGCTCGCCCGCTCGACGTGCGTCGTCGACTGCCAGCGCCTGGGCGATCGCCCGGTCGCTCTCGACGTGGAGGAACGCATGGACCGAGGGGTCCACGGCAGCGATCTGGTCGAGGTGGGCCTGGGCGACCTCGACGGCCGACACCTCGCCAGCCGCGATCTGCGACGCCAGCTCTGCGGCGGTCGATGTGAGGATGCTCACTGCTCCTCCCCCAGGATCCTGGGCACACGGAACCGGCCCTGGTCCTGTGCCGGTGCCATGGCCAGGGCAAGTTCGACTGGCAACGACGGGGTCACCACGTCGTCGCGGAACACGTTCACGAGCGGCAGCGCATGCGAGGTAGGCCGTACGTCGGCGCCGGCCACCTCGGACACGCTCGCCACCGACTCGAGAATCACGTCGAGCTGCGGGGCGAGCTGCTCGAGCTCGGCTTGGCTGAGGTCGATCCGGGCCAGCGCGGCCAGCCGGGCGACGTCGTGGGGAGTCAAAGGCACCTTGGCATCCTAATGGCGACGCCACGGTGGGTTTCGGACGATGGCCGGGGCGGACGTGCCCCTTGCTGGCCCAGGATCGACCCGCGTGTTTCAACCGTGCA
>DAOOHL010000027.1:0-17182 GCA_035416185.1 Propionibacteriaceae bacterium
TCGGGCTGGTCGACGTTCAGCTGGCGCTGGATCGCGGCCGAGGTGAGGCCGATCCTGGGCCGCAGCTCAAAGACGTCCACCTGGCCGAGGGTCTCCCCCAATAGCGTCGCCTGCCCGGCCGTTGGATGCATCTGTGCGGCGAGGATCTGCAGCAGGGTGGTCTTGCCGGCACCATTCGGGCCGATGATCACCCAGCGCTCGTCCTCGTTGACCGTCATGTCGATGCGGTCGAGCAGCAGGGCCCCTCCTCGACGGATGCAGACCTGGCTGAGCTCGACGACGGCTTCCATAGAAACGAACCTACCGTGCCGTCAGGCGCCCATCGAGTGCACGCCGCCATCGACGTGGACGACCTCACCAGTCGTGGCGGGGAACCAGTCGCTGAGCAGGCCGATGACGCCCTTCGCGGTCGGGGTGATGTCTGAGGTGTCCCAGCCAAGCGCAGCGCGCTGACCCCAGATCTTGTCGAGACCGTCGACGCCGGGGATCGACTTCTTGCTCAGTGTGTCCAGCGGACCGGCCGCGACGATGTTGCAGCGGATGCCCTCGGGGCCGAGGTAGCGAGCCAGGTAGCGAGACGTCGACTCCAGCGCCGCCTTCGCGACACCCATCCAGTCGTACGTCGGCCACGTCACCGTCGCGTCGAACGTCAGACCTACCACGGATGACCCGCGGCCCATCAACGGCTGGCACGCACGAACCAGGTCGACCAGCGAGTACGCCGACACGTGCACCGCCGTCGACACGTCGGACCATGGCGTCGACATGAACTTTCCGCCCAGCGCGGTCTCGGGGTTGGCGTAGGCGATCGAGTGCACGATGCCGTCGAGACCGTCGACATGCTCGCGGATCTGGTCGGCGAGGCCGGCAAGGTGCTCCGGGTTGGTGACGTCGACCTCAAGCACGGGTGGTACGGGGTCGAGCCGACCCACAGCACGCCGGGTGAGGCTCAGCGCCCGCCCGAAGTTCGAGACGAGGACGGTCGCGCCCTCCTGCTGGGCGAGGCGCGCCACCTCGTAACCGATGGACGTGTTCATCGTCACTCCGGCGACGAGGATCCGCTTGCCCTCGAGAATGCCCATGCTCAGCTCCTTGTCAGTGCCAGTTGTCGTTGTCTGGAAGCTCAGTGTCAGTGGCCCATGCCGAGGCCGCCGTCGACCGGGATGACCGCGCCGGAGATGTAGCCAGCACCATCAGAGGCGAGGTAGCTGACCGCCGACGCGACGTCATCAGTGGTACCGAGCCGACCGGCGGGAATCCGGGCCTTGTAGCCATCGATCACCGCGGCGTCGAGGACGGCGGTCATGTCGGTCTCGATGAACCCGGGCGCGACCACGTTGAACGTGACGCCACGGCCACCCAGCTCTCGCGTCAGTGAGCGCGCCAAGCCGACGAGGCCAGCCTTGGAGGCCGCATAGTTGGCCTGACCAGCGCTGCCGAGCAGCGCCACCACAGACGAGACGAACACCACACGGCCAAACCGGGCACGCATCATCGTGCGCGAGGCCCGGCGGGCCAGCTTGAACGACGCGGTCAGGTTGGTCGCAATCACGTCGTCCCACTGGTCGTCGCTCATCCGCATCAGCAGCGTGTCAGCGGTGATCCCCGCGTTGCAGACAAGCACCTCGACCGGCCCATGCGCTTCCTCGGCCGCCTTGAACGCCGCCTCGATCTGCTCCACATCGGTGATGTCGGCCTGGATGCCCAGGACGCCGTCGGGGACGCCTCCACTGCGGAAGGTGCCAGCCACCTTGTGGCCGTCGGCGGCGAACCGGGCAGCGATCGTCCTACCGATGCCCTTGCTGGCTCCGGTCACGAGCACGCTGCGAGCCTGCACGGGCGGGGTCTCGGTGTCGGTCACAGCAGAACCGTACCGGCAACGCTTCATACGAGATGCCCGACGCGCAGCCACGGACGTAGGCTGCAGCCATGGCACGTGCAGGTCACCCGACGATCCCGGTGATCACCGACGCCAAGCACGGCACCACCCTTGACCTTGAGGCGCGCACCAAGCGCTACCTGATCACCATGGCGCTTCGTACGGCGTGCTTCATCGGAATGATCTTCGTCCCCGACGTCTGGAAGATCGTGCTCCTGGTCGGCGCCGTCATCCTCCCGGCGATCGGTGTCTTTTTCGCCAATGCCGAGGACCGCCACCTCGACCCGCTGGCCCCGAACGCGAGACCAGACCCCTGGACACCCCCTGAGCTGACCGAAGGAGAAGTCGTCAAGGGTGAGGTCGTCGAGGAGTGACCCTCACCCGCCGATGGCCGACATCGGCCGACGGGGCTGAAGGAACGACGGGTCGTTGATCCCGTGCCCGGGCAGCTTGGCCGCCAGGCAGGCCCGCCACATCGCCTCGAGGTCGTCATCGGTCGCGCCGGCGCGCATCGCCGTACGCAGATCGGACTCCTTCAACGAGAACAGGCATGACCGGAGCTGGCCGTCGGCGGTCAGCCGTACCCGGTCGCAGGCTCCACAGAAGGGCAACGTCACCGACGCGATGATGCCGACCGTCTGGTCGGTGCCCTTGATCTGGAACCGCTCAGCAGGGGCACTCCCACGACCTGGGATGGGGACGAGCGTGACGTGCGGGGCCAGGGCGGCGTGGATCTCGGCCGCGGTGACCATCTCCTCGCGCTTCCAGCCGTGCTGGGCGTCGAGTGGCATCTGTTCGATGAACCGCAGCTCGACCCCTTCCTGCCCGGCCCAGGTGACGAGGCCGGCGGCCTCGTCGTCGTTGATGCCCCGCATCAGGACGCTGTTCACCTTCACCGGGACCAAGCCCGCGTCGCGGGCGGCTCGGATCCCGGCCAGGACGTCGTCGAGCCGATGCCGCCGGGTCAGCGTGGCGAACCGGTCAGGTTGGAGCGTGTCGAGGCTGACGTTGATCCGGTCGAGCCCCGCTGCCTTGAGCTTCTCGGCCCGACGGGCGAGGCCGATCCCATTGGTCGTCAGAGCCACGACTGGCCGCGGCTCCAGAGCCGCGACCTGCTCAACCAACGTCTCCAGGTCGGGTCGGAGCATCGGTTCGCCGCCCGTAAGCCGTACGGTCGTGATGCCCAAACGCGACGTACCCAGCCGCAGCAGGCGGACGAGCTCGTCGTTGGTGAGCAAGTCGTCGTTGGGGAGCCAGGCCAGCCCTTCGGCCGGCATGCAGTAGGAACAGCGCAGGTTGCACCGGTCGGTCAGTGAGACGCGCAGGTCGGTGGCGGCTCGTCCGAACGAGTCCAGTGCTGGTCCCACCACGGTCGATCCTCCCTTCGCCAACGTCTGCACCCGCGAAGTGTAGGTGGTGGGTTTCCCCGGGAGGCAACCACCCCGCCGTCTGGACGCCGCGGGCCCGGTGTCAGGATGTTGCCGGAGGTGAGCGTGATGTTGGAGGAGAGAGCAATGCTGCTGTCGTGGTCGGATGCCTGTGGGACGGCGCTGGGGCTTGAGGACCTGGTCGTCGACAACGAGGCTCTCCACATCCTGCTCGACCTCAGCCGCGACGCCGCTCACCAGGTGATCCGGCCCGCCTCCCCGCTCACCGCCTATCTGGTCGGTGTCGCTGTCGGACGCGGAATGTCCTTGGGCCGCGCCGCTGCTCTGGCCACCGAGCTGGCACTCGACGAGGGAACCGCCATCAGAGAGCATGCGGGTCTCGTCCGCCCAGCCTGACAGCCCCTCGGATCTGGGCCCGGTTGGTCCGCACTAGGCTCGAGGAGTGCGTGGACTGTGGAAACGGTGGGTCGGTCTGCTCGTGTTCGTCGCCGTCCTGGGCACCGCGTTCGTGAACCTGGGCGAGTGGCAGCTGCGACGGTTGGAGGAGCGCCGTACGGGCAACGAGACGATCGCCGAGCATGAGAAAGCGGGGCCGAAGCCGTACGGCGAGGTCTTCACCAAGCCGATCACCGACGCTGACCAGTGGCAGAAGGTGACCGCGAAGGGCACCTTCGACGCCGCCCATCAGCTCCAGGTCCGCTACCGCAGCAACGCTGGCCGGGTCGGCAGCGAGGCGCTCACTCCGCTGCGCACCACCTCTGGCCAGATCCTGCTGGTGTCGCGTGGGTTCCTGGTCAGGCAGGGCATGGCGGAGGCCGATCCGAGCGCGCTGCCACCGCCGCCGGCAGGCGAGGTGACGATCGTCGGCTACGTACGCCGCAACGAGAACGGCAACGCCAACGCGCTGACGCCAGCTGAGGGCGCGGTCCGACTGGTGAACTCTGAGTCCATCGCGACCTGGCTGGGCGCTCCTGTGCTCAACGGCTACATCACGGCGATCACCGTCACCCCTGGCCAGTCCGGTGATCTGGTGCCGATCCAGCCGCCGGAGCTGACCGAGGGGCCACACTTCTGGTACTCGGTGCAGTGGTTCATGTTCCTGGCGATGGCAGTGACGGGACTGGTCTGGTTCATCCGAGGTGACATTCTGAAGCTGCGCAAGGATCGCTCGACAAAGGAGGCCGGGGATGGACCTGGGGCTGAAGGGTAAGTCGTATGTCGTGACCGCCGCGAGCGCCGGTCTCGGCCGAGCGGTCGCAGAGGAGCTGGTCGCCGAGGGGGCCCACGTCGTCCCGGTGGCGCGACGAGGCGAGGTGCTCGACGCCTTTGCCGCGGCGCATCCCGGTCAGGTGACGCGGCTGGTTGCCGACCTGGCCGACCCGGATGTCCCACGGCGAGCTGCGGAGCTCGCGTACGAGACGTACGGCCGGCTCGACGGCGCCATGGTCAGCGTCGGCGGACCGCCTCGTGGTGGGGTGCTGGAGAACTCTGACGACGAGTGGCTGGCCGCGTTTGCCTCTGTCTTCCTGGCCGCGCTGCGCGTGTCCCGAGCTGTGATCGAGGTCGGTGGCTCGGACGTGACGCTCGGCTACGTCCTCTCTACGTCGTCGAAGTCGCCGCTGGGCACCATGGCGATCTCGAACGGCCTGCGTCCAGGCTTGGCGATGCTGGTCAAGCAGCTGGCGGACGAGTTGGGACCTCTCGGCGGCCGTACGTTCGGTCTCATGCCGGGCAGCATCGACACCGAGCGGCTGCAGGCGCTACGCGCCGGATCCGCTGACCCTGTGGAAGCCAAGCGTGCGGCTGAGGCGGCGATCCCGCTGCGTCGGTTCGGCGAGCCCGCTGAGTTCGGTCGGGTCGGCGCCTTCTTGCTCTCCCCTGCCGCCTCCTACGTGACCGGCTGCCTCATCCCGGTCGACGGCGGCTCGATGCGCGCGCTGTAGGTGGCCCTCGACGCGGCCGTCGGCGTGCTGGCCTGCCCGCACTGCACGGCGCCACTCGCCATCGCGGGGCGAGTGCTCACGTGCCCCACCGGGCACTCATTCGACGTGGCGAAGCAGGGCTACGTCAACCTTCTCGGCAGCGCCCAGCCAGCCAACGCTGACACATCGGACATGGTTGCCGCTCGCGACCGCTTCCTGTCCTCCGGTCTGTACGACCCCGTCGCCGCTGCCCTCGTCGATGCCGTACGGGACTCGCGCGCGAGCACCATCGCCGAGGTCGGCGCCGGCACCGCGTGGTACCTCACCCAGGTCCTCGACCGGCTGCCGACCGCCCGGGGAGTCGCCCTCGACGTCTCCGTACAGGCAGCGCGCAAGGCGGCCCGGGCTCACCCGAGAGCTGCATCCGTCGTGGCAGACACGTGGCGCCGAGCCCCCCTGGTGGACCACTCGGTCAACCTTCTGCTCTGCGTCTTCGCGCCCCGCAATCTCCCCGAGTTCCGACGGGTCCTGGCTCCAACCGGGCAGCTGGTCATCATCCACCCGAACCCCGGACATCTGGCGGGGCTAAGGGGTTCGTACGGGCTGCTCGACGTCGACGCCGACAAGGAGTCGCGGCTGGCCCACCAGCTCGAGGGTTTCGAGGTGTCGCGGCAGCGGGTCTCGTACGAGGTTGAGGCGACGGCTGACCAGGTCACCGACCTGGTGGCGATGGGTCCGAACGCGTTCCATGCCTCGCCCCAGCCGTACCCCGCGGCCTCCCTCGACGTTGACGTGACAATCGTCACCGCCGCCGTGGCCTGACCCTGGCCGCCGAGCGCACGCGAAAGGGCCCTGGGGACACGTCCCAGGGCCCCACGCAGACGGGCCGATCAGCCCTTCACGCCACCGGCCAACAGGCCGCGGACGAAGAAGCGCTGCAGAGAGATGAACACCACGAGCGGCACGATCATCGAGATGAACGCACCGGCCGACAGCAGGTGCCAGCTACCACCGAAGCTCCCCTGGAGGCTCGCCACGAACTTCGTGATCGGGCTGTACTCGGCACCGGCGAAGGTGAGCGCGACGAGCAGGTCGTTCCAGACCCAGAGGAACTGGAAGATGCCGAACGACGCGATCGCCGGGACGAGCAGGGGCAACAGCACCTGGAAGAACACGCGGACGTGTCCGGCACCGTCGACCCGGGCAGCCTCGATCAGCGAGGCCGGGATCTCCTTCATGAAGTTGTGCATGAGGAAGATCGCCAGCGGCAGACCGAAGATGGCGTGCGAGAGCCACACGGTCCAGTAGGTGCCAGCCAGACCCCAGTTGACGTACTGCGTCAGCAGTGGGATCAGGGTGACCTGGATCGGCACGACCTGGAGCGCGAACACGCCCGCGAACAGGATGTTGCGACCCTTGAAGTCGATCCACGCGAAGGCGTAGGCCGCGAGCAGCGCCAGCAGGATCGGGATGATCACGCCTGGAATCGTGATGATGAACGAGTTGATGAACGAGTTCACCAGACCGTCGGTCTCGATCGTGTCGAGGTACGTGTCCGGGGTGAAGGTCGGGTTCAGGAACACCGTCCACCAACCCGTCCGCCGTACATCGTTCTCGGGCCGGAAGGAGGTGATCAGCAGGCCCGCCGTCGGCACCGTCCACAGCACCGCGATCACGATCGCGATGAGGGACGCCGCCGGCGAGGTGAGCCGCGTCTTGGAGTCGACCGAGCGCTGCTCGGCCTTGGTCAACTTGCGTGTGGCTCCGCCGCTCATCGCTCCCCCTCCGAGACCCGCATCTGCCGCACGTTGTAGACGATGATCGGCATGATGAAGATGAACAGGATGACTGCCAGGGCGGCGCCGATGTTCGGCTGCCCCTGGTTGAAGCTCTGGGTGTAGAACTCGTTGGCGATGACCGACGAGTCGAACTGGCCGCCCGTCATCACGTACACGATGTCGAACGCCTTCAGGGTGCCCATCGCGATGGTGGTGAGCACGACGACGATCGCGGGTCGTACGGACGGAACGGTCACCCACCAGAACAGGCGCATGCCGGTGACGCCGTCGACCTTGGCGGCCTCGATGATCTCGTCCGGGATGGCCTTGATCGCCGCCGACAACACGGTCATGGCGAAACCGGCCTGGATCCAGATCATGACCACGATCAGCATCAGGGTGTTGAGCACGGGAATGAGCAGGAACTGCTGGGGCTCGAGCCCGAGCCACACCAGAATCTGGTTGAACAGGCCGATCTGGTTGGCACCAGCGGGCTTGTACTCGTACATGAACTTCCAGATGATCGACGCGCCGACCATCGAGATCGCCATCGGCAGGAAGATCAGCATCTTTGCGACCTTCTCGAACCGGGTGCGGTCCACGAGAATCGCGTAGATCAGGCCCACGGCGGTGGCCAAGGTGGGCACGAGCAACACCCACATCAGTGTGTTGCGCAGCACGACCAGGAACTGGGCATCGGTGAAGATGCGGGCATAGTTGGCGAGCCCGACGAACTGGGTCTCTCCTGCGTCCATGAACGAGTTCTTGATCGTCAGGATGCCAGGCCACAGCAGGCCGAAGGTGATCAGTGCGAGCGCCGGGCCGAGGTATCCGGTCACCGGAACCCACTTGGGCAGCTTGGGTCGGTCGACCACTGCAAGGACGAGTCCCATCACCAGGGCGAAGAGCGCGATGGCGAACAGCATCACAAGGATCTTCTCGGGAACGGACTCAGGCTTCATCAGCCAGACCACGGTGTCCTCCTTTCAAAGCGTTCAGAGTGTCAATGTTGTCGAAGGTGTAGACGGTTTCGCTGGCGAACGTCAGCCCGGGCTCAACGTACGCGTGGTACGCCGAGCCCGGGCCGATCGTCAGAACTTTCGTCAGCTCTTGGGCCAGGTCTTCTCGATGTCGTCAGCAACCGCCTGGGTCGGCTTGTCGAGGGCAACCCAGTTGGTCATCTCCTTCCAGAAGGAGCCGGAGCCAACGGCGGCGGGCATCAGGTCGGAGCCGTCGAACCGGAAGACGGTCTTCGGGTCGGTGATGATCTGGTACGACAGCTTGTCCATGGGCATGGTCAAGTTCGCGGGATCGAGCTTCTTGTTGGCCGAGAGCCACCCGCCATTCGGCGTGGACTTGGCCTTCTCGTTGCTCCACTCAGGGCTGGTCAGGTAGGCGAGGAACGCCTGGACCTCGGGACGCTCGGCGAACGCAGTCGCGAACTCGCCGCCGCCCAGGACCGGCTTGACGTCGGCCGTCTTGCCTGGCAGGTAGAACGCCCACACATCGCCGTTCTCGGCGACGTTGGTGCCCTTCGGCCAGTTGGCCTGGTAGAAGGACGCCTGACGGTGCAGGAAGCACTTGCTGTCGAGGATCGGCAGGCCGGCCTCGGTGAACGAGGTGGTGGCGATGGTCTTGACGCCGCCGAGGCCGCCGTTGACGTACTTGTCGTTCTTCAGGATCGTGCCAGCCATGTTGATGGCGCTGACGACCTTCGCATCGTTGAACGGGATCTTGTGGGCGACCCACGCGTCGTAGTCCTCAGGCGTGCCGGTACGGAGCATCATGTCCTCGACCCAGTCGGTGCCAACCCAGCCGGTCGCACCGCCGGACTCGAAGCCTGCGCACCACGGCTTGGCGCTCGGGTTATCGGCCGCGATCTTGTTGGTCAGGGTGATCATCTCGTCCCACGTCGTGGGGATCTTGTAGCCCTTCTCGGCGAACTTCTTGGGCGAGTACCAGACGAACGACTTCGCGTTGGCGCCCACCGGCACGGCGTAGAACTTGCCGTTGACCGAGCCGTACGTCTTCCACTCCTTGGAGTAGTAGGTGTCGACGTTCTTGGACGCGGCTGCACCGGCCTCGAAGACCTTGCCGGGGTTGCCGGTGACGAGGGTGTTGAGCAGGCCGGGCTGCGGGATGTAGGCGACGTCAGGAGCGTTGCCTGCCTTCACGCGCACGGGAAGCTGGGCCTCGAAGTCGCGCGAGCCCTCGTACTTGATGGTGGCGCCGGTGCACTTCTCGAACATCTTGTACGAGTCGGTGTGCGGCTTCGCCTCGGCCGGGCTCGCGATCGAGGTGAAGACCGAGATGGTCTTGCCCTTCAGGTCGCCGTAGGTGGCGTACGCCGAGCACTCGCCGGAGGCCGACGCGCCGCCACCGGCAGCCGAGGAGGCTCCGCCCGGTGCGGGGGTGGTGGTACGGGTGGAGCTGCAGGCTCCCACCGCGAGCAGCGCGACGATCGACGCGCCAGCGGTCAGCAGACGCAGTGAGCGTGCTGGGGTCATGAGTCCTCACTTCTGTGTGACATTCCTCCGCAACGGAGGCTCTGGAGGGACTCTAGGACTTCCTCGCGCCTCACCGCCACCTGGCAACCCCATCGTTACCAAGTCATTATCAAACTGGGTGGAATGTCGACGTTTCACTGCCTTGACCCAAGTCACATCGTTTTAGCACCCGCAGCGGCCGATGGCCCCGTACGGGTCGCTGCGACGGCGGAATGGGGAGGCAAATGAGCAGGCAAGAGATGGCCCGTCAGCCGCCAATCGGCTGGCGGGCGCGACCCACACTAGTGTGTCGCCCAGCTCGTGGGGAGGGAGTCGGCATGGACGACGAGGTGTGCATCGTGGGCGGCGACCCCGTCTTCGTCCTGGAAACCGATCGCTTACCCACGGTCGTCCAGGTCGGAGCGCCCGGCCAGATCCCCTCCGATTGCCACACCGGCACGGGCTGCGCCATCGAGGCCACAGGAGGGCAGGTGCGGGTACGGGTGCTGCCCCCGAATGCGTTCTCGGACGTGCTGGCACTGTATGTGGCGTATCCGACCTTCGAGCCGCTCGACGTGCGCGAACACATCGCCGAGTACGGCGCCTCGTGGGTGGTCAGCCGGAAGGAGGGCTCCTGATGTGGGGAGATGCCCAAAGGTGGGCGGGCTGGTGCGTTCCGAACGCCGAGCGGGCGTGGCGGCTGTTCCTGCCCTTGGTGGCACCCGATGGCGCGGCGCGGCCGTGGCCCGTTGCCGCCGAAGACCTCGATGGCCAGATGTGGTGGCCCGATCTGGCGGAGTACCCCGGCACCGGCGGACCTGCGCTGGATCTCGAACCGGCGGCAGGGATGGTGGAGCCGGGCACTCTCGCGACGCTCGTGTCCGCGCTCACAGCCGTGACCGGGCCTGACGCCCTGTGGAGGCATCTGCAGGACGAGCCCGGCCCGCCCCAGCGTGATGCGCGTGGACCGCTCGCCACCCTGGCGCGGGCGTGGACGACGGGCTTCGCCGGGCGCGCCTGGTGCCTCACCACGGTGATGTCCGTCGCGGCACCTCCCTACGCGGATTCCTTGGTCGTGGCCGGCCCCGCGCGGCTCGGGCAGGAACTGGCCCGCCGGGGGCTGCAGGTCGCACCAGTCGCGCCGAGCGCCGGCCACCGCCTGCACGTCACCTGAGACGCCTCGGCCGGGCGCGGCCGTCGCCGGTGACCCCCGGATCGGTCGGACCCCACGGTCCGCGGCGGCTCCTGAAGCCTCTCCTAACTAAACTATCTCTCTGGATGGCCCACTCCCATCGAACGTGGCCTTCCTCGGTGGGGATTCGGAACGCGCGTGGTCCCTCGAGAGTGCTGATCCGCCCCCAACCGACACCCCAACTCGACCCGGCAGCGCGTCCTACGCGGCCTCGAAGGCTGGCGTGCGGGCGTTCCAGACCTCGATCCGCGCAGAGCTGTCTCCGTACGGGGTGCGGGTCATGGGCATCTTCCCCAGTAGGGTCGACACGCCGATGCTCCGCTACGAAGCGACGAATGGTGGCACGTCGATCAACTTCCTTACTCCCCCGCAGACACCGAATGGTGTCGCCGACGCGGCCATGCGTGCGCTCCGGACAGGCCGGCTGGAGACCTACCTGCCCTACAACGACAGCCTGACGGCACGCTTCTTCGCCGCCATTCCGTGGTCGATCGAACCCGTGATGCCGCTGTTCTTGAAGCCGGGCGAGGCGGGTCGTCGCACGTACCTCCAAGCGCGAGGGCTGACCGAGGAGAAGCCAGAAACACGCTGATCTCGTTCCCACCTTCCACCGTGGCGAAGGGCCCGAGGGGTTGCCATGAGCGCCAGACGTAGGTGAGTTCCTATGTCAACCACGAGGATGTGAATCATTCACATCCACCGAGCCGCTCGGACGGAGCATTCATGACACCGCTGTCACGACGTCACCTTCTTGCTGCCTCTGCCCTGGCGGGCGGGGCGACACTGCTACCTTCACCCGCGTGGGGAGCCATGCCTGAATCCAACCCGAACCACCCGGATGACGCCGTCAACGGCTGGGTCACTTCGACAATCGCGAGGATGACGCCTGATCAGTTGCTGGGACAGCTGTTCGTCCAGTACGCGTTCGGCCCCACCGCCACCACGGCCGACAAGCGCAACCTGCCGATCTTCGGGGTCGAGTCTGCTGCTGAGGCGATCGGCAAGTACCACCTCGGCGGCATGATCTACTTCGCCTGGTCGGACAACCTGGCCAACCCGCAGCAGATCGCTGCGTTGTCCAATGGACTGCAGGCCGCCGCACCCCGCGTCCAGGGCAACCGCACCATCCCGCTCCAGATTGCCACCGACCAGGAGATGGGCGTCGTCACCCGCGTCGGCCCCCCGGCCACACAGTTCCCGGGCTCCATGGCGCTGGGCGCGTCGCGTGACACCGGCCTGGCTCGCACCGCTGCCGCGATCACCGGAAAGGAACTCCGCGCGATGGGCATCAACGTGAACTTCGCGCCCGACTCCGACGTCAACGTGAACGCCGCCAACCCCGTGATCGGCGTCCGGTCGTTCGGCTCCAAGGCCGACATGGTCGCCGGCATGGTCGCCGCCCAGGTCACCGGCTACCAGACCGACGGTCGCGTGTCGTCATCCACCAAGCATTTCCCAGGCCACGGCGATACCGGCGTCGACTCCCACTACGGCCTGCCGGTGATCACCCACAGCCGCGAGCAGTGGGAGACCATCGACGCTCCGCCGTTCCGCGCTGCCATCGCCGCTGACGTCGACATGGTGATGACTGCTCACCTGGTGATGACCGCGTTCGACAACTCCGGTGACCCTGCCACGCTGAGCAAGCCGATCGTCACCGGTCTGCTCCGCGAGCAGCTCGGCTACAGGGGCGTCGTGATCACCGACAGCCTTGAGATGAAGGGCGTACGGGAGAAGTACGGCGACGGTGAAGTGGCCGTACGGGCTCTCGAGGCTGGCGTCGACCAGCTCCTGATGACCCCGTCGATGGACAAGGCCCTGACCGCGATCAAGGAAGCGCTGGACTCCGGCCGGCTCTCGATCGACCAGATCCGCGACAAGGTCCGGCGGATCCTGACGGTCAAGTACCGCCGCGGCATGGTCGCCGATCCCACCGTTGACGTGGCCGCGATCCCCAGCATCGTGGGCACAGCCGCCCACCAGAAGACCGCCGCGGCCCTGACCGACAAGACCATCACGGTGGCCCGGAACGACGGTGGCGTGCTGCCCCTGAAGCCAGCGGGCAAGACGGTGTTCGTCACCGGGTACGGGGTGACCACCACGGGTCTGGTTGCCTCGGAGCTGACCGCTCGCGGTGCCACCGTCACCACGATCCAGACCGGTACAGCGCCCACGACCGCGCAGATCTCAGCCGGCACCGCCGCCGCAACAGCGGCTGACGTGGTCGTCATCCTCACCAATAAGGCGTGGGCGAACCCGACCCAGACCGACTACGTCAAGGCGTTGCTGGCCACCGGCAAGCCGGTCGTGGCGGTGGCCGTACGGGACCCCTACGACATCAACCGCTTCCCCGAGGCGACCACCTACGTCTGCACCTACTCGTACAGCCCGGTCTCACCCCCAGCTCTCGTGCGGGTGCTGACCGGCGAGGTCAAGGCCACCGCCAAGCTCCCGGTCGACATCCCGACCGGGGCCGACCCGAACCAGGTGCTGTACCCGTACGGCCACTCTGTGTAGATGGCTTACTCACGGCGCTCGTTGCGCCGGTGCCGCTCGCGTCACATCAGCTCTTCGTCGTCGCTCGTGTGATCCAGGTCGAGGGCTGGCGGCCGGACGTCCGGTACGGCGACACCGGCCTGCCGTGGGTCATGCCGAGCCCCAACATGCCGACGCCTGACACAGCGCTGGTCTACCCCGGCACCTGCCTGTTCGAGGGCACCAACCTCTCTGAGGGTCGCGGCACGACCAGGCCGTTCGAGCTGATCGGCGCCCCGTACGTTGACCATCGCTGGGCTGAGCGGCTCAACTCCCGCGGTCTCCCCGGCGTACGGTTCCGCGAGGCCTACTTCACCCGTCATTCGGCAAGCACCAGGGCAAGGTCTGCGGCGGCGTCCAGGTGCACATCACCGACCCGTACGCCCTCGAGGCCTTCTCGCGTCAGCGCGAGCCCTACCTGATCTACAAGGGCAAGCGCTGAGGAGGCCACCATGACTGACCTCACCACGACGCAGTTCGCCCGCCGTACGGCCCTCGGGCTGGCCGGCGCCTCCGGACTCGCGTTCCTGTGGCCCACCGCGGCCTCGGCGCGAGAGTTCGACCGGCCGTACGAGGGCTTCGCCCCGCCGAACACCACCCTCCGTGCGGCCACCGCCGCCTCGGTCGGGCTGAACCAGGCCCGGATCAGGCGACGGCTGCGCTCCCGGCCGGGAGGTCACCGTACGGTGGCAGCACTCCACCGATGCGCTCTACCTGGGGCGTGGCGTCTATGTCGATGACGTGAAGGTCACCGGCGGTGCCCAGTTCGACGCCGAGAAGTCGCCCGACGCATTCAGGGCGAGCTAGCCTCCCAGTTGTGACCGGGGAGGCGACGCTCAGCAGGCTGCGGAGCCTGCGCTCGACGCTGCCGCCTGCCGAGGTGCGGGTCGCTGACCTCGTGCTGTCGGATGCGCGTCGGGTGGCGTCGCTGACGATCACCCAGCTGGCTGCTGAAGCGGCGACGTCCGAGACCTCCGTGCTGCGGTTCGCACGGCGGCTCGGGCTCGCCGGCTACCCAGGTCTCAGGCTGGCGCTCGTCGAAGCAGCGGCTGCCGAGCGGGACCGGGATCGGGACCGGGGAACGCGGCGGCTCACTGACGTATCCGACTCGGACACCCTGGACGACATCGTCGAGAAGGTTGCCCACGCCGGTGCCGCCGCCGTCGAGGACACGGCGCGGCGACTGAGCCGTACGACGCTGGCCGCGGTCGCTGAAGCCTTCACCGCAGCGCGCCGGGTCGACCTCTTCGGCGTCGCGGCCAGCGGTCTGGTGGCGGCCGACCTCCAGCTCAAGCTGCACCGGATCGGCATCGCCACCCACGCCTGGACCGACGCTCACCTGGCCCTGACCAGCGTGTCACTGCTCGGGCCGGGTGACGTGGCGCTGGTCTTCTCACACTCGGGGACCACTGTCGAAGCCGTCGAGGTGCTCGAGGCCGCCAAGGCTGCCGGGGCGACCGCGGTGGCCATCACCAACGCGGAGCGCTCCCCGGTCGCCAAGGCGGCAGACCTGGTCCTGCTGACCTCCGGCAACGAGACGAACCAGCGCTCGGCAGCCACAGCCTCCAGGATCGGCGCGCTGACCGTGGTCGACATCCTGTTCCTGGCCACCGCTCAGCTCAACCTGCCTGCCGCGACGCGAGCAGTCGCGGCCACCAAGCGAGCCGTCGCGGCGCACCACCGCTCCCGCTGAGCGGTTTCCGGAGTCAGTGGACGGGGGCCGGATCCTGGACCGGGCTGATTTCTCGTACCTTCGGGATGGTCATCGCCAAACCTGCCGCGATCAGGCAGAGGATGGCCGCGACGAGCCAGGCGGTGGCGTACGAACCCTGTGACTGGCGCAGAACACCCGCCAGCGTCGCGCCGACTCCAGCCCCGACCATGTGCGAGGCGAACACCCACCCGAACACCACTCCTGAGTCGGTCAGGCCGAAGTGGATGCGGCACAGCGCGACAGTCGGGGGTACGGTCGCCACCCAGTCGAGCCCGTAGAAGATGATGAACGCCCACATCGGGAGCGCGACCGTCGGGCCCAAGAGCGAGTTGAGGGCGAACAGCGACAGCCCACGCAGGCCGTAGTAGGCCAGCAGGAGGTAGCGCGGGTCGACCCGGTCGGTGAGCCAGCCCGACGCCAGCGTGCCGATCACGTCGAACATGCCGATGGTCGCAAGCAGGCCCGCGGCGACCGTGGTGCCCATGCCGTGGTCCTGAGCGGCGTTGATGAAGTGGGTCTGGATCAGCCCGTTGGTTGACCAGCCGCACACCCAGAAAGTCAGCACCAAGGCCCAGAACGACCAGCGCTTCGACGAACCCACCAGGACCACGATGGCCCGCCGGACGGGGTGGTGCAGGGTGGCGGGAGGCTCCACGTAGCCGGTCGGTGCACCGTACGGGAGCAGTCCGGCGTCGGAGGGGCGGTCGAGCAGGAACAGGGCGACGAGGAACGCGGAAGCCAACGCCAGACCCGCGACCACCAGAGCTGCCGTCCGCCAGCCGTGGTTCTCCGCCGACCACGCGATGACGGGCAGGAACACCATCTGGCCGGTTGCATTCGCCGCCGAGAAGATGCCGGTCGCGAGCCCGCGGCGGGCGACGTACCATCGGTTCGCGACGATCGCCCCGAACACCAACGCCATGCAGCCGGTGCCGACGCCGATCACCAGTCCCCACAGCAGCCACAGCTGCCACGACTGCGTCATCAGGGTCGTTGCCCCGCTCGCCAGTCCCACGGCGACAAGGGCAATCGTGACGGTACGGCGAATGCCCCAGCGCTCCATGACGGCGGCCGCGAACGGAGCGACGAGCCCGTACAGCACCAGGTTCAGGGTGACCGCAAACGAGGTGGTCGTCCGGTCCCAGCCAAACTCCCGCTCGATCGGCTCCATCAGCACGCCGGTGGAAGACCTGAACGCGGCTGCGGCGACGAGGGCGCCGAGGGTGACCAGCGCAACGATCCAGGCGCGATGCAGCTTCACCTCAGGTCTGTCGGCGCTGGGCTTCGGCGGTTGCATAGAGGCACACCGCGGCGGCCGTTGACAGGTTGAGGCTCTCGGCCTGGCCCCACATCGGCACGCGAACGACCTCATCGGCCAACGCAGCAACGTCGGCGGGAAGCCCCCAGGCCTCGTTCCCCATCAGCCAGGCAGTAGGCCCGTCGAGGTCGCCAACTCGAGCGAGCACATCGAGCGTTCGCTCCCCCGCACCATCGGCGGCCAGCACCCGGAGGCCCGCTGCCTGAACGCTCGAAACAGCGTCCGCGATGCCGACGCCAGTCACGATCGGAAGGTGAAAGACGCTGCCGACTGAGGCCCGTACGGTCTTGGGGTTCGCCAACTCCACCGACCCGTGGGTCAGGATCACGGCGTCAGCGCCGAACGCGTCAGCGCAGCGGATCACCGTGCCAGCGTTGCCCGGGTCGCGGACCTCCGCACAGATCACGACCAGCCGGGGCGACGCAGCGAGCACGTCGTCGAGGGTGGCGCGGGGCTGGTCACACACGGCCACCATGCCCTGCGGCGTGACGGTGTCGGTCAGTGAGGCCAGCTGCGCCTCGTCAACGAGGAGAACCCTGTCCCCACCGAGCAGATCCTGGTGCCGGTCGGCGGCGGCCTCCGTGACGAACAGCGTACGAATCAGCCCAGCCGTCAGCGCCTCCCGGACGGCCTGTGGCCCTTCGGCGAGCAACTGGGCCGAGTCGTCGCGGCCACGGCGGTTGGACAAACGACGAGCCGACCGGAGTGCTGTGAGCGATGCGACCTCTCGGTCGGCTCGCCCTGCTCCGGTCGGCTCGGCGGACGCCCTTGCGGGCTGCTTCATGCTCAGGCGGCGGTCGCCGGCGCGGCGTCCTTGGCGACCTGCACGAGCGCTGCGAAGGTCGGCGCGTCGTTGACGGCCAGCTCGGCGAGCATCTTGCGGTCGACCTCGACACCAGCGGCCTTCAGGCCAGCGATGAAGCGGTTGTAGGTCATGCCCTCGGCGCGGGCAGCGGCGTTGATCCGCTGG
>DAOOHL010000028.1:0-1957 GCA_035416185.1 Propionibacteriaceae bacterium
GGCTCACAGCCCGAGAGACACAGGTCCCTGAGGTAATCTCAGCCGATTTCTCCAGCGTGGGGACGGAGCCGCACGGCAGAGGCCACTACCAGGGCGATCACCAGGCCGAGCACGCCCGTGACCAGGAACCCCCAGTGCCAGCTGCGCTGGTCGATCACCCAGCCGACCAACGGCGGACCGATGCTGGAGCCTGCCATCAGCGCCGACGCGTGCCAGGCGATCGCCTCGCCGCGGAACCGCTGCGGCACCAGCGTGCCAAGGGCGTCGACCGTGGCGGCGACCAGCGGAGCGCACGCCACGCCAGCCAGCAGCAGGAGGGGAACCGCGGTCCAGATCGAGCTGATCGCGGCCAGGGGCATGGAGGTCGCCGCCAGCACGGCGAGGAGCAGTGGTACGGGAATGCGGCGCTGCAGCGCCCCGTACGTCAGACCGCCCACCGCTGAGCCGAAGCTCCAGATGGCAACGGCCCAGCCGATTGAACCCGCCTGATCCAGAGCCCGGAAGGTCGCGATCAGGGCTACCTCGGTGCCGCCGAGCACGAACCCGCCAGCCAGCACGGCAGCCAGGATGCCGACCACCGGGCCGGTGATCCATCGCCGTGTCGGCTCGTCATCCTCGACTGACGTCGTCCTGATCGGCGGGTTGAGCCACGCAATCAGGGCTGTCCCGGCGGTCGACGCCAACCAGAACGACACCAGGGTGGCGCGAGTGCCCCACTGGGTGGCGGCGATGATCGCCAGCACCGGGCCGATCATGAAGCACAGCTCGACGATCACCGAGTCGAGGCTGAGCGCCGCCTTCTGCCGCCCACCTGGTGCGTTCGCGATCAGCACTACCCGGATGATCGAGCTGATCGGAACCGTGAACGCACCCGCGAGGATGACCAACGGGATCAGCGGCCAGAAGCCGACAAACGGCGCGATGCACCAGACGATCGGCACGACCACCAGCGAGGGGATCAGCGAGCGGCGCAGTCCGTACCGGTCAAGCAGCCGCCCCCGCCACGGGCCACCCAGCCCCGACGCGACGGTGTAGCAGGCAACGATCACCCCAGCGGCGGCGTAGGCGTTGGTCAGTTGCTCGACGACGTGCAGCGTGAGGATGATGCCAGCCCCGAACTGCGGGATCCGAGACAGCAGCCCGAGCAGCTGGACGTGGCGGATGGTGGGGACGGCGAGCACATCGCGGTACGTCCCCAGGGCCATGGGACCCCACCGTAGCGCCCAGCGTCGGCTTCGGACAGCGCTCTCAGCAGGTCAGCGCTGAGTACGGAAGAACTCCCGCAACACGTCGCCACACTCCTCCTCGAGGATGCCGCCCGTCACGTCGGGGCGATGGTTGAGCCGGTGGTCGCGCACGACGTCCCACAGCGAGGCGATCGCGCCGCCCTTGGGGTCGTACGCACCGAAGACGATTCGATCCACCCGTGCCAGCACGGCGGCGCCGGCGCACATCGTGCAGGGTTCCAGTGTGACGACCAGGGTGTGACCGTCGAGCCGCCACGTCTTCAGTTGGTCCGCACGCTGACGCAGCACCAGCACCTCGGCGTGGGCCGTCGGGTCGTGCGTCTGCTCCCGCTCATTGCCTGCCATGGCGACCACGACCCCGTCGGGGTCAAGCAGCACCGCGCCGATCGGTGCATCGCCAGCCGACGACGCCGTACGGGCAGCCGCCAGCGCCCGTCGCATCGCATCGTCCCAGCGGCTCACGGTGACCACTGTGCCAAGCACGGCGTCGATTCGCATCCTCAGGTGGTGACTCGCTAGAATCCTCGGCGGTGGCGTGTCCGAGCGGCCAAAGGAGCGCGCCTCGAAAGCGCGTGTGGGGGCAACTCCACCGTGGGTTCAAATCCCACCGCCACCGCCAACACAGCAAGGCCCCGGATCCGCAGCCCAGAGCGCGGAACCGGGGCCTTTCTGCTGGCTCAGGACAACAGGTTGTCCGCTCCCGGGATCGT
>DAOOHL010000028.1:2057-17063 GCA_035416185.1 Propionibacteriaceae bacterium
GAACCGGGGCCTTTCTGCTGGCTCAGGACAACAGGTTGTCCGCTCCCGGGATCGTGGCGCGGGCTTCGCAGATGCCCTGCGTGATCACGAGCTCGGCGCGGATGGGGTCGTCGTACGACTCAGCCGGGTCGTTGGCGTCCTTCAGGGTGAGCCGGAACGTCAGCACGTAGTCGCCGTTGGCGAGCGCGAGAACGGGCTCCGTGCTCGACTGGGCGGCCAGTGCATAGTCGCCGAACTGGGCGACCATCGTCAGGTCGGTGCCGGAGGTTGACCACAGGGCGCCGTCGGTGATGGTGAGCGGTAGCGACACCTCAGCCATGGCCGGTTCTCCGGAGGCCTCGGACCGTACGTCGAGGGTGACCCAGGCGTTCTCCTGGCCGACGTACTTGACCGCGAGCGATCTTGACGCGGTCCGTTGGGCGAAGAGGTCGAGGATCGTCACGAGGTCCCAGTCGCCGATGAAGCCCGTGTAGGCGAGCGCATCGGCGAAGGCGACGAATCCGTCGAAGTCGTCCTACTCCAGCGTGCAGCTGATGGTGGGAAGGGCCATGGCGACACTGTAGGTGGCCCACCGTTCCATCGCTCGGCCGGACGCCGCCGACCAGCCGGTCGCGTCACCCTCTACGGTGGACCTCAGGACGCCGCCCGGCGTCCCGGACGCCTGGGGTTCCCGATGCCGCTCGAGCTCGACGTGCTGTTGCTGCTGGGCGCTGCCGTGCTGCTCGTCGCGGTCATCGTCGCGAAGATGGGGGAGCGGCTCGGGCTGCCCGCGCTGCTGCTGTTCCTCTTCCTCGGTATCGCGATCTCTGCGCCATCCGACTTCCACCTGTTCGATGACGCTGCCTTGGCGCACGACCTCGGTTTCGCGGCTCTGGTGCTGATCCTCGCCGACGGTGGTCTGTCCACGAAGTGGCGCGACATCCGCCCGGCCATCGTGCCCGCCGCCCTGCTGGCCACCGTCGGGGTCGTCATCACGGTCGTCGTCGTGGCGCTGGTCGGGCACTATGTGCTCGGGCTGCCATGGTCGGTCGCGGTGCTGATCGGCGCGATCATGGCACCGACTGATTCGGCTGCGGTGTTCTCCGTACTCCGATCCGTACCGCTGCCTGCTCCCGTCAGGTCCACGCTCGAGGGCGAGTCCGGACTCAACGACGCGCCGACGGTCTTGCTGGTCGTGGCCATGACCGAGATCGCTCGAGGCACCCAGAGCCATGGGTTCCTGGCGTTGGGCTTCATCATCGCTGGCGAGCTGGTCGGCGGCATCCTGCTGGGGCTGGGGCTCGGTTGGTTGGGCGTCAAGATTCTTCGGCAGCTCGCTCTCCCAGCGTCGGGCCTCTATCCGCTCGCCTCCCTCGGCTGGGCGGTGTTGGCGTACGGGGCAGGAGTCGCCCTGCACATCTCCGGTTTCGCCGCGGTCTACGTGTGCTCGGTCGTGCTCAGCCACGGCAAGCTCCCGCACAGGCACGCCACCAGGTCGTTCGCCTCCGGCCTGGGCTGGTTCGCCCAGATCGGGCTCTTCATCATGCTCGGACTGCTGGCCGTGCCGTCGCGGATCGGGTGGAGCGAGGTCATCCAGGCCACGGTGGCTGGACTGGCGCTCACCTTCCTGGCTCGTCCCTTGGCAGTCGCGGTCTGTCTCACCCCGTTCAAGGTGCCCTGGCGGGAACAGGCCTTCGTCTCCTGGGCCGGCCTGCGCGGCGCCGTCCCGATCATCCTGGCGACCGTGCCGCTCGAGTGGGGGATTCCACGGGCAGACGACATCTTCGACCTGACGTTCGTGGCGGTGATCGTGCTGACGCTGCTCAATGCGCCGTCGCTGCCCTGGGTGGCCAAGCGGCTGGGTCTGGCCGGGTCGACCACGGAGGTCGACATCGAGGTCGCACCGCTGGACCGGGTCGAGGCCGACATGCTGCAGATCCGGGTCCCCGCCGGGTCAAGGCTGCATGGCGTTTCGGTGGCCGAGCTGCGGCTGCCGCCCAACACCACCGTCACGCTGATCATCCGCGATGACCAGATGGTCACCCCGCACGGCCGCGACCGCATCAGGACCGGCGACGAGCTGCTGATCGTGACGCCGTCGGAGGGGCGGCAGACCGTCGAGGACCGGCTTCGGGCCGTGGGGCGGAGTGGCCGACTGGCGGGGTGGACCGGCGAGTAGGTCTGGCGGGCCTGGGCTTACGAGGGCTTGCTGGTCGGTGACGGCGTACCAGACCCCGATGGAGTCGGCGTCGGGGTCTGCGAGGGGAGACACACCGAGCCACCCGGAACAGCCACCGACGACTTGAACCCGGTCGCCGGCATGTAGCCCTCGACCTTGGCGCCCAGCAGCACGTCAACCGTGTGGTCGGCGCGACCGTCGGCGCGGATCGTGACGCCAGCAAAGTTCGACGCCACCAGTTGCACCTCGGGTGCGTTCGCGTCTGCCCCGACGACCACGATGTTGCCCACCTGCTCGTCGGTGTTGCCGACGCCGGAGACCTTGTAGCCGCGCTCCCGAAGCGCCTTGGCCACGTCGCTGGCGAAGTTCCGTACGGTGCCGCCGTTCAGCACTCGGATCGTCACCTGGCCGGGCGTCACCATCACGGCCGACTGGGTCACGCAGGTAACCGCACCCTTCGGGTCGCCAGCAGTGAGGACGGTCTTGTAGCCCCACCAGGCCCCGTACCCCAGCACGGCGAGGAGGACCAGCAGTGTCAGCGGCGTCCGTACCCACTGCCATACGTCGCGAACTGTCATGCCACCCCCTCGTCTCCCCAGGCGCCCGTCGTTGGTGTGAGCACCCTACTTCAGCTCAAGCACCCGTGCGTGGACGGTCTGGCGCTGCTGGAGAGCGGCGCGCAGGGCGCGGTGCAGTCCGTCCTCGAGGTAGTAGTCGCCTCGCCAGTGCACCACGTGGGCGAACAGGTCGCCGTAGAACGTCGAGTCCTCCTCAAGCAGCGCCTCCAGGTCAAGCATCCGCTTCGTCGTGACGAGCTGGTCGAGCCGCACCTGGTACGGGGCGATGGCGGCCCACTGCTTCTGCACGTACCCGTGGTCGGGGTACGGCCGGCCGTCGCCCACGCGCTTGAAGATCACGAAGGGGAGTCTACAAGCGGCTCCTGCCGACCCGGGGCGCCAGGACCGGCGCGTTGTCGGTGGGTTGTGTCAGCATTCTCACCATGAGCAGTGACGCCATCGACGCGATCAAGCAGGGGTACACCTTCGACGAGCCCGCCATCGAACTGGGGGTGCTGATGGCTGACGGCGAGCCGCAGCCGGACGTCGGGATCCGGATCCCCCTGCGCATGCTGAACCGCCATGGGCTGGTGGCCGGTGCGACGGGTACGGGCAAGACGAAGACCCTGCAGCTGCTCGCCGAGCAGATCTCCAACGCGGGTGTGCCGGTCTTCGCCGCCGACATCAAGGGTGACCTGTCGGGCCTGGCCAACCCCGGCACGCCCAGCGAGAAGCTGCTTGCCCGCACGCAGAAGATCGGGCAGGACTGGAAGCCCGAGGCGTCGTTCACCGACTTCTATGCGATCGGCGGCCAGGGCGCCGGCGTCCCCGTCCGCACGACGGTGTCGAGCTTCGGCCCGACGCTGCTCAGCAAGGTGCTGGGGCTGAGCGACGTGCAGGAGTCGTCGCTCTCGCTGGTGTTCCACTACGCCGACATCAACGAGCTGCCGCTGCTCGACCTGTCCGACCTGAACGAGCTGCTGCGCTACCTCAACTCCGACGAGGGCAAGGGCGAGCTCAAGGAGATCGGTGGCCTGTCGCCGCAGACCGCCGGGGTGCTGCTGCGCGAACTGGTGGCCTTCAGCGCCCAGGGTGCCGAGGCGTTCTTCGGTGAGCCTGAGTTCAACACCAACGACCTGCTCTACACCAACCCGCAGGGCAAGGGGCTGATCTCGCTGCTCGAGCTGCCCAACCTCCAGGACCGCCCGATGGTCTTCTCCACCTTCCTGATGTGGCTGCTCGCTGACCTGTTCGCTGAGCTGCCCGAGATCGGCGACGCCGACAAGCCCAAGTTGGTGTTCTTCTTCGACGAGGCCCACCTGCTGTTCAGCGGCGCCTCGAAAGAGTTCCTGCGGCAGATCGAGCAGACCGTACGGCTGATCCGCTCCAAGGGCGTGGGCGTCTTCTTCGTCACCCAGCAGCCGACCGACATCCCCGACTCGGTGCTGGCCCAGATCGGCTCCCGCGTTCAGCACCAGCTGC
Organism: Propionibacteriaceae bacterium; assembly: GCA_035416185.1. Lineage (GTDB taxonomy): Bacteria > Actinomycetota > Actinomycetes > Propionibacteriales > Propionibacteriaceae > JBHAES01. Next base: position 6,255 of record DAOOHL010000028.1, read on the forward strand.
GCGCACACACGCCCAACGACGCGAAGGCACTCAAGCAGACCGTCAACACCTATCCGAAGACGAGCTACGACCTCGCCGAGGTGCTGCAGTCGCTCGGCATCGGTGAGGCGATCGTGACTGTGATGGACAGCCGTGGGGCGCCGACCCCGGTCGCCTGGACCCGGATGCGGGCGCCGCAGGCGTCGATGGACGCGATCCCGCCGGCTGAGCTGATGCAGCGGGTGCAGCGGTCGCCCCAGATGCCGAAGTACGGCACGCCGATCGACCGCGACTCCGCCCGCGAGATGCTCGCGCGCAAGCTCGAGGCGGGCGCTGCCGCGGCGCAGGAGGAGGCAGAGGCGGCCGCCCGGGCCAAGGCGGAGGAGAAGCAGCGGATCGCCGAGGACAAGGAGATCGCGCGAGCGCAGGTGCGCGCCGAGAAGGAGGCGGCCGCCGCCGAGACCCGCGCGGCCCGTGAGGAGGAGCGCCGGATCGCGCGGGAGGAGAAGGAGCGTGCGGCTCAGGCAGCTCGGGTGAAGAGCGCTGCTGTTCGTACCGGCACCAACATCCTCAACCAGGTGGGCCGCGAGGTCGTCCGGTCGATCTTCGGCACCGCTCGACGTCGCCGTTGATCCTGATCGACCCGGCTCGCTGGCCAGCCCACGGGACGGAGTTCTCCCACCTCGTCTCCGACACGTCGCTCGACGAGCTCCACCGGTTCGCCGCGTCGGTGGGCATCCATCCGCGCGCGTTCGACCATGACCACTACGACGTGCGGGCGGCCTCGTACGACAGGTGCGTCGCCGCGGGGGCGGTCGAGGTGAGTGGCGAGGAGCTCGTCCGACGACTGATCGCGTCGGGGCTGCGGGTCCGTACGCCCGAACGGGCTCCCAAGCAGGAGGCCGTCGTGCCGGGGCTGACCGAGTCATGGCACGAGCTGATGCCGGGCCATGAGGCGCTGGGACTGGGGCTGGTGCGGCGGTGGCTGCAGGCTCATCGGCACTATCACGACGTGCGGCACCTGGCGTACGTGCTGGCGGCGCTCGACACCCTGGTTGTGACGGACCGCAGCGTACGGCTGGCTGCCTGGTTCCACGATGCCGTGTACGACGGGGCGCCCTCCGATGAGGAGGAGTCGGCCCGGCTCGCCATCAGCCTGCTGACGCCGATCCTGCCGACCTCGGAGGTGCAGGAGGTGGCCCGGCTCATCCGGCTGACCGCCAGTCACGATCCTTCCCCCTCGGATCACGCCGGAGCGGCCTTGTGCGATGCCGACCTCGCCATCTTGGCCGCGCCGACGGCCCGGTATGACGTGTATGTGCGGGATGTCAGGGCCGACTACTCCCATATCGGCGACCAGGCCTGGGCGGTGGGCCGCACCCAGGTGCTGGACCGGCTCCTCTCTCACGAGCGCTTGTTCACGACGCCGTACGGACGTGAGCACTGGGAGGCGCCCGCGCGGGTGAACCTGGCGCGGGAGCGCGACCGCTGGGCATCGTCTGGATGATGCTCGAAGCCTGGTTGTGACGTTTCAGTAGCGGCCAGACGGGGTAGCGTGCACCGTACGAAGCCACCGGAGAGGAACTCCATGGAGAAGTTGGACGCGTCGGAGCTGACGCGGGTTGCGAAGCGGTGTCGGCTAGCCGTCCTTCGTACGGTCGCAGGCAGCGGTGCTGGTCATGTCGGCGGACCCCTGTCGATGATGGACATCCTTGTCACGCTGTACTTCAACCATCTCGACGTACGCCCCGACGACCCCACCTGGGGCGATCGTGACCGGTTCGTCCTGTCCAAGGGCCACGCGGCGATCGGCTACTACTCCGTGCTCGCCGAGCGCGGGTTCTTCCCGGTCGCGGAGCTGAAGACCTTCGACAAGGGCGACTCGCGGCTGCAGGGCCACCCGGACATGACCAAGACCCCCGGCGTGGACGCGTCGACCGGATCGCTCGGTCAGGGCCTCTCGTACGCCGCAGGCATCGCGCTGGCAGCGAAGAAGGTCGGGAAGAGGTTCCGTACCTGGGCCTTGCTGGGCGACGGCGAGATCCAGGAGGGCCAGGTCTGGGAGGCGGCCCGGTTCGCCCACCTGTACGAGCTCGACAACCTGGTGGCGATCCTCGACCACAACGGACTCCAGCAGTACGGGCTGCCGCCAGCCGAGGCCGACCGTGGTGACCGGCGTGAGCCGTGGCGTGACCTAGATCCCGGGGCAATCTTCGCCGCCTTCGGCTGGCGGGTGCTGACCGTCGACGGCCACGACGTCGAGGCACTCGACGCCGTGATGACCGAAGCCGCCGAGGCGACCGGGCAGCCGACGGTGATCGTGGCTCGTACGGTGAAGGGCAAGGGATTCTCCCTCTCGGAGAACAACCATCTCTGGCACGCGAACGTGCCGAACGCCGCCGACCTTGAGCTGGCCGAGCAGGAGCTTGCCGAACAGGTCGATGACCAGCTGGAAGGAGTCGCCCGATGACCGCGATGCGTGATGTGTGGGGGAGCCACCTGGTCGAGCTGTGCCAGCGCGACCAGTGGACCTGCGTGATCGACGGTGACCTTGCCAACTCGACCAAGGCCGACATGGTCGCCAAGGCGATGCCGGAGCGGTTCATCCAGGGCGGCATCGCCGAGCAGAACCTGGTCGGCGTGGCCGCGGGCATGACGACGGTCGGCTGGAAGCCGTGGCTGTCGTCGTTCACCGTCTTCCTGACCCACCGCGCCATCGACCAGGTACGGATGGTGGTGGCCCAGACGAACGCTCCAGTGAAGGTCGTGGGCTCGTACTCGGGGCTGCTCACTGGCCTCACCGGCCGTACGCACTGTGATGTCGAGGACCTCGCGATCATGCGGGCGATGCCGGCGATGACCGTGCTCGCGCCGGTCGACAACCGAGAGCTCGTACAGATGATGGACTGGGCGAACGACCACGCTGGCCCGGTCTACCTCCGGATCGCTCGCGACGACGCACCGGACGTGCTGCCGGAGTCGTACCAGCTGGCACTGGGTCAGCCGGTCGTGCTGCGCCAGGGTTCCGACGTGACGCTGGTCGGTACGGGTCTCGAGTCCGGCCGGGCGCTCGCCGCGGCCGAGCTGCTGGCGGAGGACGGGATCAACGCCCAGGTTGTGCACATCGGCTGCCTGAAGCCCGCCGATCTCGAGGCGATCGTGGGCTCGCTGGGTTCTGGCGACGTCGTGGTGACGGCCGAGGAGCACGCGGTCGAGGGTGGGCTCGGCGGTGTTGTCGCCGAGGCCATGGCCACTCACGCGTCGGGCAAGCGGTTGGTCCGGATCGGCATCGAGGGCTGGTCGCAATCGGCTGGCAACGACTGGCTGTTGGACGAGTATGGGTTGAGTGCGGCGAAGGTCGCCGAGCGGGTACGAAGGGAGCTGGCATGACGGATCTCAAGCTGCCGACCACGAAGCTGCTGATCGGCGGCGAGTGGCGCGACGCCTCCGACGGCGGCACCTTCGAGGTGCAGAACCCAGCCACTGGCGAAGCGATCTGCTCGGTCGCCTCCGCCACCTCCGACGACGCTCGCGCTGCCATGGACGCCGCGGCTGAGGCGCAGGAGTCGTGGGCTCGGACGAAGCCGCGCGACCGGGCTGAGATCCTCCGGCGTGCGTTCGACCTGGTGGCCGCGCATGCCGACGAACTCGCCCTGCTGATGACCACGGAGATGGGCAAGCCACTGGCCGAGGCGAAGGGCGAGGTCGGCTACGGCAACGAGTTCCTGCGCTGGTTCTCAGAAGAGACGGTACGGAACTATGGCCGCTACTACGACGCCCCCGAAGGCCACCTGCGGATGCTCGTCCGACGCAAGCCGGTCGGCCCCTGCTTCCTGATCACGCCGTGGAACTTCCCGCTGGCGATGGCGACCCGCAAGGTCGGGCCAGCGATCGCTGCGGGCTGCACGATGGTGGTGAAGCCAGCGAAGCTGACGCCGTTGACCACCCTGCGGTTCGCGGAGTTGTGCATCGAAGCTGGCGTGCCCGCGGGCGTCCTGAACGTGCTGCCGTCGGCCAAGGCAGCGGCCATCTCTGACCCGATCATCGCCGACCCCCGGCTTCGAAAGGTGTCGTTCACTGGCTCCACCGAGGTGGGCCGGTCGTTGCTGAAACAGTGTGCTGACAACGTGCTCCGTACGTCGATGGAGCTCGGCGGCAACGCGCCGTTCCTCGTCTTCGAGGACGCCGACCTCGACAAGGCCGCTGCAGGCGCCGCCTTGGCGAAGATGCGCAACATGGGCGAGGCGTGCACGTCGGCCAACCGGATCCTGGTGCACGAGTCGGTCATGGACGCGTTCGCTGACAAGCTCGCTGCCAAGTTGCGCGAGCTGAAGGTGGGCAACGGCGCCGAAGCAGGGGTCACCTGCGGACCGCTGATCGACGAGTCCACCAGGTCGAAGGTTGCCGAGCTGGTCGACGACGCCGTCTCCCGTGGTGCCGAGGTCGTCGTGGGCGGCAAGGCTGTCGAGGGGCCGGGCTTCTTCTACGAGCCCACCCTGCTCGCCGGTGTGCCACGCGACGCCCGTTGCTTCACCGAGGAGATCTTCGGCCCGGTGGCCCCGCTGTTCTCGTTCTCCACCGAGGACGAGGCCGTCGCGCTGGCCAACGACACCGAGTACGGGCTCGCGTCGTACGTCTTCACCTCCGACCTCTCCCGCGCGCTGCGGATCGGCGACCGGCTGGAGTACGGCATGTGCGGCGTCAATGTCGGCGTGATGTCGAACGCCGCGGCCCCGTTCGGTGGTGTGAAGCAGTCGGGGCTCGGTCGAGAGGGTGGTGCCGAAGGTATCGCGGAGTACACGTCGACGCAGTACATCGCGGTGGAGAACCCCTGGCCGTGAGCCCCTGCGTTGTGTGACGGCGGTCGGCGGTCGAGGATCGGTGTGACGGTCGGGCGGTGAGCTCGCCGGACGCTGGGTGGAGCCGGACCCGTCGCCGGGGACAATGGCTCGAGACGGGCTAAGACGGGAGAGTGAGGAAGCCATGACAGCGTCGCAGCCGGGACCGGCTTCGTACGAGAACCCGTACCAGCCCTTGCCGCAAAGCCAGGCGTACGGCGAGAGCCAGGCCCAGGCGTACCCGCCAGCGCCCACCGGCTACCAGCCTGCGCCGGAGCAGACCTTCCAGGTGCAGGACCAGACGCCCGGCCAGGCGATGGCCACGTACGAGCCGTACCAGCCGTACGAGCCGTACCAGGTTTACTCGGACCCGACGTACCAGACGTCCGCTGCCCAGCCCTACCCGCCGTCGTACGGTTACCAGCCCTTCATGGCGCCCTACGTCAGGGATGACCCGGGCAAGAACCTCGGGCTCGCGGGGCTGCTGATCTCGGCTCTGGGGTGGATGTTCCCGTACCTGGGCTTCTTGGCGCCGATCGTCGGACTGATCCTGAGCATCGTCGCGTACCAGAAGTCGAAGACCTTCGGCCGCCGCAACGGTGTCGCGATCGCCGGCATCGTGGTGTCGTCGGTCATCATGGCGCTGGGGCTGCTCATGATCGTCGGCCTCGTCATCTTCACGATGGGCGCCCGCTGAGCATCACCTCAGCGGCTGGCCGTCCGGCTGCCACCAGTGCCGCCATGCGGCGGAGGTCTGGGGTCGCGTGGCGGAAGAAGCGTCGGTAGCCCTCGCAGAGCACGTTCAGGCCTGGCTCGCCGTCCGCCGTCATCGCGAAGCGGTCCTTGGGGCAGCCGCCGTGGCAGGCCCACCGTACGTCGCACTCTCGGCACTGGCGCGGCAGGTCTGCCTTGGCCCGACCGAAGTCGCGCTGGAACGGTGAGGTGACCATGTCGGTCAGCGAGTCGCTGAGCAGGTTGCCGAGCTTGTAGCCGGGTTCGACGTAGTGGTCGCAGGAGTAGACATCGCCGTGGTGCTCGACTGTCAGCGCCGTGCCGCACTGGGGAGCGTGGACGCACAGCGAGTAGCGACCGAAGAGCGCCGCGAGCGCGGTGTCGAAGTGCTGGACGAACACCTCGCCCACGTCCCGGCCAAACCACTCGTCGAAGATCGTGCTGAGGAAGACGCCCCACTGCTCTGCCGGCACCGACCTGGACGTCGCGGCGTCCCCGGTCTGGCTGTACAGCAGCCGGCGACCCTCCGCGTCGACCCAGCCAGCCTCGGCCTCCGGGAGCTGCGGTGTGGCGACTCGTTCGACGACGGGGATGAACTGCAGGAACTGGGCGCCTAGGTCGTCGCGGAAGTGTCGGTAGACCTCGAGCGGGTGGGCGGCGTTGGCCGCGTTCACCGTACAGAGCACGTTTCGCTCCACCTGGTGGCGGGTGAGCACGTCCCAGCCTCGGCGCACGAGTTCGTACGACCCGCGGCCAGCCTTGTTGACCCGGTACGCGTCGTGCAGGCGCGGCGGCCCGTCGAAGGAGATCCCGACCAGGAACTTCTGCTCGGCCAGGAACGCGCCCCAGGCGTCATCGAGCAGGGTGCCGTTGGTCTGGATCGAGTGCTCGACGGTCTGGCGCGGCCGCCGGTACGACTCGGCGAGCGCCACCGCCTCCTTGAAGAAGTCCAGTCCGCGCAGCGTCGGCTCCCCACCCTGCCAAGCCAGCGTGACGACGCCGTCGGGCTGGGAGTCGAGGTAGTTCCGCACGAAGGCGTCGAGCACCTCGTGGCTCATGGCCTGCTTCCCCGCGTCCCACAGCAGGTCCTTCGACAGGAAGAAGCAGTACGAGCAGTCGAGGTTGCACGCGGCGCCGGTCGGCTTGGCAAGCAGCGACATGGGTACGCGCATGGGATCTCTCCTCGGGTCTGAGATCACGCTAACCGCTGACCTCGTCGCCCCCGACAGCGGGGTGGTGACAACCAATCCGGGTCGAGAGGCGTTGTCAGAGCAGGAGGGAGAATGGCGTCATGGCTGCGCGGCGCCTCACCGCTCACCTCGGCGCCGCCGCCCGGACGCGGAGTGTCGACGATGCACCGACGAAAGAGGACCTCGATGAACGAGCTTCGTGACCAGGCTGAAGGGTCCGTGCCCGAGCCGCTCTCGACCGGGGACGGTGGCGCAAGGGGGGCAGGTGCGGAGAAGAGCTGGCGACGGGGCTGGCTCGTGGCTGGCGTGGGCGCGGTGGTGATCGTGCTCGTCATCGTCCTGGTTCCAGGCTGGCTGGGGCAGAGCGGCGGTACGACCGCTCCCGTGGCGACGGCGAATCCACCGTCGGCCAACCCTTCGGGCGCCCTGCCCGCCTGCCCGACTGACCAGGCAGCCTTCAGCGGCTCGATGACACCCCTGACGCTGCCCACCGGTGCCGTCGCGCTGCGCTGGTGCACTCTTTCCGAACCCAGCGGGTTTCTCGCGGTCTACCCGCCTCCCGAGCCGCTGACAGTCGACGTGGACCGCTTCATCACGGCGTTCAACGCACTCAAGCCGTTCCCTGCCAACCAGGCGTGCACCGCCGACGCGTCGACGCCTGGCCTGGCCCTGGTGACGTATCCAGACGGGACGTCCCGTGCTGTGGCTGGCATGGCCGCCGGTTGCGGAGTCATCGGTGGCCGGCTCGGGTTCACGCAGATGCAGCAGCTGGCCGTTGACCTGCTCGTCGCCGCCCGTGGTCCGTCGTTCGCCCCGCCCACGGTCGCGTTCCCGCTGTGCGGCCCGAGTCGATCGGTCATTCCGGCTGATCTGCCGAAGGTGACCCGAGCGGCGTTGTGCGAGCGGGCAGGTGGCTCGGGTGGTTCGCCGTCGGTACGGGAGATCGAGCCTGGTGCGATCCCTGCTCTTCGTACGGACATCGCCGCGCACCTCGTTCGATCAGATGGGTCGGACCCCACTGATGGCGCCGAACTCCAGCTGTACCAGGCGAACGGTGAGCGGGTCAGCCTTCAGTACTCGAGCCGTACGGCGCGGTGGCAGCTCACCCGCTGGAACGAAGACCGGAGAGTTGCGCCAGAGCACTTCACGTGGACCCCGGACGCGACGTCGATGGCAGCCATCCAAGCGGCGCAGCGCGGGCCGACCTCAGTGCCCTCCGGCTCGCCGTCTGCGAGCGCTGGGACGCCTGCTCCCGTTGGTTCAAGCGCGGCGACTGTGGTCGATGCGTGCACAGCGGTCGCCACACCGGTCGACAAGCCTGAACCCGGACTGCTGGCCGTGACGTTCTGCTCGAACTGGCGCTACGCCCCGACAGACGTTCTGACTACCAACCTCGACCAGTTCCTGAAGGGGTTCGAGGCGGAGACGTTCGAGTGCGCCCCGCGGCCACAGGACGAGGCCTTCGTGCTTGCCTACCCAGAAGGAGCGCGGCGGATCTCCCTGCCGGCGGCCCGGTGCGCCTCCCGTACCAACGCGGTCCGGACGTTCGTCTCCCTGCTCGCTCAGCAGCGCGGACCTGGATTCCAGGGCGAGCTCGTCACCGTACCGAAGCTGTGTGAGCTGAAGCAGGCGAACTACCTGGCCGAGAACGTCATGCCGATGGAGGTCGCCGACGCCACGCTCGTGCGAGTCTGCCCCGACTTCAGCAAGGGTCAGACCGGGGACGCGATCGATGGCCGTCTCGTCACGCCAGAGCAAGCCAGGGCCGTGCTCGACGACCTGCTTGCTCACTCGAAGACACTGCCCCCGGCCATCGATCCGCCGGCCTGGCCGGTCGGCCTCGTCCTGCAACGGCGGAACGGGGAGCGGATCTGGGTTCATGCCGATCCGGCCGGGACGATGCGGTGGATCGCGGATGCGAGGTGGTACGAGTGGACGCCGAGCCCAGCCGTACGGCAGATCCTCGACTCCTACCGGTGATCCGTACGGATCAGCGGAACGCGAACAGCGGCGGGAAGACCAGAATCACGATGACCGCCCAGGCACCGATCACGTAGAGCGAGCGCACCAGCCACCGCTCAAGCGCGACGAAGGGACGCTTGCCGCGCAGGAAGGCGACGAGGTACCAGGCTGAGCCGGCCAGTGCGCCCGCGAGCACGAGGTTCTCGCCGAGGGCGGCCAGCTTGTTGGGGGTGGCCCCGTACTCGCCGATGCGGCCCGCCATGGCCGACAGAACGACGACGTCGAGGATGAGAGCGGCAGCCACAAGCACCAGCTGCAGCCGGTCGGACCAGCCGACCGGAGCATTGTCGCGACGCGCGGAGACGGAGAACAGGTGCAGTCCGAGCACGACGACGAGCACGAGGTCGATGATGATCAGCACGTCGCGGTTGGCGTCGACGATCCGGCCGGTGACGAGCATCGCGCCGAGGAAGCCCAGCAGCAGCAGGGTGAACAGGGGCGTGAAGACCGCCGCCAGCACCGGCGCCATGTTCTCCAGCACGCTCTTCTTGGCCTCGACCAGCCAGGCCGCGACGATCACGGCCCCGCCGATGCCGAGCGGCACGATCCACTCCGTGATGATGACGCGGGGATCGATGCCGACCAGCGAGAAGACGCCGCCGGTGAGCCCGACCAGTACCCCGCCGCCGAGGGCGATCAGCACGAGATAGATGAACAGCTCGCCGAGGAACCGGACGTAGTCGAGCCACCGGTCCACCTCGCGCCACTGCGTGCCCAGGTAGACCGCGCCCAGCAGCACCGCGACGGCGATGGGGATGTGCATGGTGGCGAGGAGCCGGGTGTGGAACGGGTCGACGTACGGGTAGAACGCCTGCGTCAACGCGAAGACGCCCAGGGTGACGGTGACCGCCGCGGCGGCAGCCAACACGGGTGAACGCCGTTGCCAGATCAGGAACGCAGCCACCACGGCAGAGAGCAGCAGCAGGGTGGCGACGAGGAGGAAGAACGGGGCATCGTCATGCTGCAACGCGTACGCCACGGGGAACTTCACGACCAGACCCGCGATGGCGGCGAAGCCCAGCATGGGCAAGAGCCCGCTGGTAGAGCCGTCGGCGGCGGAGTCCCGTACGGAGACGTGCTGCTTCCACAGCCGCCCCGAGTGCTCCCGAGCGAGGTCGGCTGCGATGGCGTGCTGGGAACCGACCCGCTGGACGGCCACGAGGAATGCCTCGTCGGGGGTCAGCCCAAGCTTGGTGAGCGCGCCGATGTGACCCCGAAGATGGTCCTCCAGCTCGTCGACATCGTCCGGCGCGACGCCCGGCCGGGCGAGGAGCTCCGTACGCCAGCGCTCGACCTGCTCCTCGATGCCCGAGGGGGCGGGGGCAGGGGCTTCGGTCATGACAGGGCTCCGATCTGAGGAGTGGGGGCGAGGCGGAGGTTGCGCCAGAGCTGGCCCAGCGTGGTGTCGACGGCCTTCCAGGCGCGCTGCTGCTCAGCCAGCTCCGTACGGCCTTGAGGCGTGATGCGGTAGTACTTGCGGCGGCGACCCGCGTCGCTGGTGGCCCAGGACGCCTCCACCTGGCCGAGGCGCTCGAGGCGGTGCAGCAGGGGATAGAGCAGCCCTTCGCTCCACTCCAGATGACCGCCGGAGAGCTCGGTGACACGCTGGATGATGGCGTAGCCGTAGCTCTCTCCCTCGGTCAGGATGGCAAGCAGGAGCGGCGCCGCCGACGCGGCCACCAGGTCCTTGCCAATCTGCATCCCGACACCATACCTAGAACTACTAGGTATTGAAGGTAGCGATCTCGGGTGACATGCCGGACGCGATCGTCCCGCTGTCCCCGGACGCGAAGGCGGTGAAGAGGCGGGCGACGAGCTCGATGTTGGGATGTGTCATGGTTCTGCCTTCCGCATCAACCTAACTTAGTTAGAATGATGGAACCGCCGCCGCCACTGATCACGACTCAAGGAGCCCTGTGTCGTCCGCCTCGCGATCGTTCCACCGCGGCCTGGACCGAGCAACCGTCCTTCGGGCAGCCCTCGTGGTCGCCGATCGTGACGGAGCGCAGGCCCTCACCATGCGCCGGGTCGCCGCTGAGCTCGAGGTC
>DAOOHL010000029.1:0-16846 GCA_035416185.1 Propionibacteriaceae bacterium
CCATCGAAGCCGACATCGCGGCGGTGTACGAGAAGAACCCGGCCCTGGCGATGGTCGACTCCGACAAGGGCATCACCAACCTGCACTTCCCGAACGACGTGATCGTCGACGCCTCGATCCCCGTGGTGGTGCGCGACTCCGGCACGATGTGGGGCCCCGACGGCAAGCAGCACGAGACCCTGGCCATGGTGCCGGACCGCACATACGGTCGCTTCTACGCCGCGGTTTTCGATGACATGCGTGAGCACGGTGCCCTCGACGTCGCGACCATGGGCGACGTGCCCAACGTCGGGCTGATGGCGCAGAAGGCCGAGGAGTACGGGTCGCATCCCACCACGTTCATCGTGCCCACCGACGGTGTTGTACGGGTGAAGGACGCCGCTGGCAACGTCCTCACCGAGCACACGGTCGAGGCCGGCGACATCTGGCGTCAGTCCCGGGTCAAGGACATCCCGGTGCAGGACTGGGTCAAGCTGGCGGTCAACCGGGCGCGGATCACCGGAACCCCGATCGTGTTCTGGCTCGACAAGAACCGCCCCCACGATGCCAACCTGATCGAGAAGGTCGAGCGCTACCTCGCCGACCACGACACCGAGGGCCTCGAGATCCACATCCTGGCTCCGGTCGAGGCCGTCCAGCTCACGCTCGACCGGATCCGTGAGGGCAAGGACACCATCTCGGTCACCGGCAACGTGCTGCGTGACTACCTCACCGACCTGTTCCCGATCCTCGAGCTCGGCACGAGCGCGAAGATGCTGTCGGTCGTACCGCTGCTGGCTGGTGGCGGCCTGTTCGAGACCGGTGCAGGCGGGTCGGCACCGAAGCACGTGCAGCAGTTCGTCGATGAGAACTACCTGCGCTGGGACTCCCTCGGGGAGTTCTCCGCCTTGGGTGCCTCGCTCGAGCACCTCGCGCAGACCTTCGACAACCCGCGGGCACAGGTGCTGGCCGACGCACTTGACCAGGCGATTGCCCGGTTCCTCGACGAGAACAAGTCACCCGCCCGCAAGGTCGGCCAGATCGACAACCGCGGCAGCCACTACTACCTCGCCCGCTACTGGGCCGAGGCGTTGGCAGCCCAGACCGCCGACGCCGAGCTGGCCGAGAAGTTCGCGCCGGTCGCCTCAGCACTGGCCGACAACGAGCAGCAAATCGACACCGAGCTGATCGGTGCTCAGGGGTCCGCCGTTGATCTGGGTGGCTACTACCACCCTGACGCGGCGAAGGCTGAGGCGGCGATGCGTCCGTCGCCGACCCTCAACGCGATCATCGACGCCATCTGATCACCTGGCGCGAGTGCCGCCAGCATGGCCGGTTCCCCAGCCCGGGGCCCGGTCATTGCTGTCTCGAGTCTCGCGGCCGGGTGCGTCTGAGCGTCGGGACGAGCGGGATCGCCGTACGGACCCGTCGTAGGTGCGACCTGACCGGGCGACCGACCACCGCGCCGAGGGCAGCACCGGCGGCGATCGCGATCGCCACGCCCAGGGCAGTCAGCAGCAGCTGCCAGCCCAGGTAGAACGACTGCAGCGTCGGCTGTCCGGTGAACCGCATCAGACCCATCAGCAGCGCCAGGCCAGGCACGAGCGCGACAACGGCAGCATCGACAATCGCGATGGTCGGCGTCTTGCCCAGCCGGGTCACCACAGCCGCGGCGAAGCCGATCACCAGGGCCGCGATGGCCTTGGCAGCCAGGTCACCCCAGCCCATCGTGGCGAGGTACGCGAGCCAGCCCAGACCGGACACGACCCCCGCCCAGAGCAGCGCCGACCGGCTGCCCTGGGTGTACACAGCCCAGGCCACAGCGGTGAGCACGGCGCCGAGCAGTGACAACGGGATCGGGCCGAGCGGTACCGGTTCCAGGGCCACAGCAACCGTGCTCCCCCACGCCTGCGCGACCGTGATGCCGACCAGGATCCCCGCCACGATGCCAGCGGTCATCATGAAGGTCTTGAAGAACCGCGCTCCGGCTGTGATGAAGAACTCGTCGATGGCGTCTGTGGCGGTCGCATAGATCGTCAGACCAGCCACCAGCGCCACCACGCCAGCCACGACGACCAGCGTGGGGCTGACGTCGGTGAACGGCGGAACGCCGTGCTCACCCAGCTCACCGACCCCCACCGCGACAAGCGTGATCACCAGGGACGCGGCCGCCTGCACGAAGAACGGTGGGGTGCCGTATCGGTTGAGCAGCCGCATCACCTGGTCGACCAGGCAGCCGAGCAGGAAGGTCACCAGGATCAGCACCCAGGAGGCCGAGAACAGCAGGGCGTACCCGGCGCCGACACCGGCGAACCCGAGCATCCGGAGCCACACGGGCGAGGACCGGTCCGCGCTGACGATCTGGTCGAGCCGCGCTTCGGCCGCCGCCAGGGGCAAACCGTCGACGATGTCCTTCACCAGCGCTTGCAGGTCCTGGACCAGCATGTTGTTCTGGGCCACCGTCACGACCGTACGGATCATCGTCAACGGCTCGCGGTCGTGGCCACGGTCCTGGCTGGCCAGCACCAACGAGCCGACCACGTCGAACCACACCCGCCGCTCGCAGTAGGTCTCGGTGATGTCAAGCGACTGCAGCACCACGTCCCGGGCGCCCACCCCTCTGGCGAGCTGGAGTTCAGCCACCCGCATGGTCAGCCTGATCGCACGCATGTTCGGCGAGAGGTCCTTCCCCGCTCGTCGAGCAGCGGGCAGTTCGATCACCGGCTCGTGCAAGGCGTGAGGCTCGCTCGGCTGCGTGCTGGACATGCGGTCATCGTAGGAGCCCGAGCTGTCCAGGACGACGCGAGCTGCCCGCGGTCAAGAGGCCACTGGGACAGGACGTGGCAGCTTCCCAGCCTTGAACCGCTCGATGACGTGGTCTCTGAAGAGGGCCGCCGACGGCAGCATCCTCCGATCGTTCGACCACGCCATACCGACCTCGCGAGAGGCGGCATCATCGTCGATGGCCAGATAGCGCACCCGAGGGGTCGATGGCTCGCCGCTCGCGTCCCAGATGGTCGGCACGATGGCCACCCCGAGCCCGGCTGCGACAAAGCCTCGGATCGTGGGGAGGTCATCGGCCACCAGGGCGACCTCGGGTGTGAACCCGGCCCGCTCGCACAGGTCGACGCTGTGCTGACGAAGCAGTGACGTCCCCCGGATGGAGATGAACGGGTCATCTCGGACCAGGCTCAGCGAGACGCGGTTCTGGGTCGCGAGTCTGTGACGCGCGGGCACCAGCAGTCGCATCGGCTCACTGGCGAGGGGTTGCCAGCCGTACTCCCCGAGGGGTGGCCGGAAGGTCGACAGTTCCAGGTCGACGTCGCTCGAGAGGCTCACGGCTGGCTCCGTCTCGTCGGTCTTGGCCGAGATGTCGAATCGCACCTCCGGATGTCTGGCGTGGAAGCTGCCGACGAGATCTGGTACGAGCCAGGTGCCCAGCGACGGCTGGAACCGCAACGTCACCAGGCCGGTCTCGGGCTCGATCAACTCCTGCACTGATGCCAACCCGTCGTCGAGGTGATGGATCACCGCGTCGACATGGTGCTTGAAGGCGACCCCGGCGTGGGTCATCCGCAGGAGGCGGCCGTGGCGTCGCAGCAGCGGCGTACCGACCTCCGCCTCCAGCCGCGCCAACCCCCGGGACACGGCGGGCTGGGAGACCATGTCGAGCTCGCCGACCTCGGTGACGGTGATGCCGTCAGCAACCTGCTGGAACCAGCGGAGCTCCTGGATGTCCATCATCATTACCGTACGACATGAGTGTCAGACTCCAATGACATTGGACGCATGATCACTGCCTCGCCAGACTCGTTGAGTGTTCAAGAAGTTCTTCCGCCGCGCCACGCCCCGCCACTCTGCCATCGCCATGACGGCGCTCCTCGACCCGAAGGCCCGCGCCAACGCGCAGGGCCTGCTCCGCGTCGACCATCTCCGCTGAGCCCGTCCACCGAGGTCGCGGTCAAAGAACTCCCAGCGCGCACTACCCCAGCAACCCGAGAGGTACGTCATCGTGAAGAAGCTCTGGAACAACACCGACCTGCTCATCGCCGCCGCGGTGATGAACTACCCGCTCATCGGCCGAGTCCAGCCGGTGCCGTACGCGCTGCTCCGCGACCTCGAGCGCTGATCACCAGGTCGACACTCAGCCATCCCAGCCGCGTGCGCGGCGCCGAGGTAGTTCGTTCCGATGACAGCGATGCTGAGCGGCACGCGTCCACCCTGTCACACCTGAGGCACCGACCAGCCGCCCTGCACCTGGGCGGGTGGCCGGACGCGACG
Source organism: Propionibacteriaceae bacterium (assembly GCA_035416185.1). GTDB lineage: Bacteria > Actinomycetota > Actinomycetes > Propionibacteriales > Propionibacteriaceae > JBHAES01. Next base: position 4,261 of record DAOOHL010000029.1, read on the forward strand.
TCAGATGGCGGTGCCGGCCGCCTCTCCTACCCGGTCATCTGCTCCCGTGCGGTTCCGGCGAGTGGCCCGGACGACGAACACCACGGACCGCTGAGCAGCGTACGACAGGCCGAAGAGGGTGGCCTCGGTTGCCACCTTCGCGACGAGCAGCGGCACACCCATACCGACCAGGGCTGCCAGCACGACGTAGTTGGCGCCCAGCAGCACCCCAGCCAGCGCGACGTATCGAAGCGCAGCCGTACGCATCGACACCGACGAGTCTCGGAAGACCGCGACCCGGTTCAGGGCGAAGTTGACCGAGCCGGAGAACAGCCGGGCGATGACCACCGCGGCCGCGAGGTTGCCTGTCACGGCCGTGAGCCCCAGCACGGCAAGGGTGTCAAGCAGGAAGGACGCCACGCCGACCGCGGCGAACCTGGTCATCCGGCGTCGCTTCGGGGTCCTTGGCGGGTCAGCCCGTAGCGCAGCAACGGCTGGTAGACCCGCCAGGAGTCGACGAAGGTGCGGAAGTGCGACGAGTAGGCGTGCGGGTCGTAGACGGTCGCGATCTCGATCTCCTTGACCTCGACGCCGTCGGCGGCTGCGGCCAGCAGCATTGACAGCTCGTACTCGAACCGCTCTCCCGGGATCGTCAGCAGCCAGTCGAGGAGCTCGTACGGATACCCGCGTAACCCCGACTGCGTGTCGTGGAGCCCCAGCCCGGTCACCATCTGGAACAGGTGCCGCGTGGCGGTGTTGCCGACCTGCGAACGGAGCGGAACGGCCCCGGTGAACCGGCGACCGCCGATCACCAGCATCCGGCCTGGTCGGACGGCGTTGGCGACCCGGACGATATCGCCCACCCGATGCTGCCCATCGGAGTCGGCGCAGACCACGACCTCCCCAGGACGGTGCTCGATCACCCATCGGAAACCTGACTTGAGCGCCGCCCCTTTGCCGCGGTTCCTCTCGTAGCCGACGACGGTCGCGCCAGCATCGGCGGCTGCCCGGTAGACGGATGCGTACGCCGGACCTGACCCGTCATCGACCACGAGCACCTCGGCCTGAGGCAGTGCGGCCCGGAGTCCGACCACCACCTCGACCAGGGCGTCATCGGGTTCGTAGCTGGGAATGAGAACGACCATGGCGCCGGCTCACTTTCCGAGGAGGAGGATGTCGCTCGTACCGCGCTCATTGTCGTTTCCCTGGGGCTTGTTGACGATGTCGCCGTTGAAGTACATGGCCGATGAGCCGCCGCCGTCGAGGTTGTAGGCCACCTGGCAGCCCAGTCCCTGCATCATGGTTGCGAGCTCCGGCATGGTGACGCCGCGGCTGTAGCCGGTGCTGCGACCGTCGACCACCACCAGCACGTAGTGGTTGGTCGAGACCCAGCCGATTGCGGTACGGGGCTGGTTGCCCTGGATCGAGTGGTTGCCGACGTTGGTGTCGATCTCGACCTTGTCGATGCCGGCGATCACCTGACCAGCGTCGACGAGGCCGGGGCCGAACGACAGCGTGTGCCAGACCCCGTCGGCGATCAGCTTCGCAGCGCTCGTGGCGGTCTCGTCGTACAACCTCATCGTGCCGTCGCGGTAGATGGCCGCGCCCTGACGGGCACCCTTGTCGCGGAAGGCAGCGCCGTTGCGGATCTCGATCCCGGTCGAGCGGAACCCGTAGTAGTCCCCGTTCACGGCGAGGATCGCGTTGCTCCTGGCGGCCATCACCGAAGGAACTTCGATGACGTTGGTGCCGAACGTGTCCTTGGCGAAGGCAGACCTCAAGGAGGTGCCGGTCGCCAGGGTCACGTCAGCGACGAAGGAGGTGACCTTGGCGGTGCCGGTCCCCTGCTCGACCTTCCGGAGGGAAATCTGGCCCGAGCCTCCGGAGTAGCTGGTCGCGGTGGTGGTGGCCGTGCTGGACGCGGTGGTCTCAGACGATGCCGACGAGGGTGAGGCAGGGGTGGCTGTCGACCCGGTCGCGGTGGCGCCTGTGTCGTACCGAGCGCTGGCGCCCGTCACTTCCACATGCTCGATCAGGAAGCGGTTGGCCGCCCACGCGCCGGTGCCAGCCAGGGTGAGGGTGCCGCCGAGGGCGCCGCCCAGGACGGCGCGCCGGTTCAGGGTCCGGCGGGGTGCGGTGGTCTCGTTCATGTGACAACGGTCGGGGGCTCGGCTGTGGGTTTCCTGTACAGCCGCTGGACGTCTGCCGTGACTTGGACTCGGCTTGTGAGCGGCCCTACCGTGGTCGCCATGAGGGTGATCCGGGCGTTGCTGGCGATGATCGTCATCCTCAGCCTCGCGGCAGCGGCACATCTGGTGAACGCCGTCGTACGGCCGCTGTCCGGCCCTGACCGTGTGGCATCGCAGGTGCGGTGGCTGACCGGGGCGATCGACCGCGGAGCGCCCGAGGAGATGCAGCAGCTGTTTCCGGAAGGGGCCTTCTTCACCCACGTCCTGACCGGTCTGGCGGCGGCGAAGGTCGGCGACCGGGTCACCGTTGAGGAGTCGCTGCGCGCCATCGACGATCCCGCCATCAAGGCGGGTTTCGGTACGGTGCCCGACCTTGACGGTGGGACCTTCTACCGCGGCTGGCGGCTCCTGCTGCTGAACGAGAGCGCTCGGATCTCAGGCAAGGGCGTTGACCGGGTCGAAGCCGAGGCCCGAGCCATCGGCGCTGCCCTGGCGGCTGACCCCGACGGCGTGCCGCGGTCGTACCCCCAAGGCCGATGGCCGTGCGACGCGGCCGTGGCGATGGCGGCCGTCATCGAGGCGTACGGAGTCATCCGCGAGCCGTTGCCGGTGGGACTGTTGGACGGATGGCTCGCCAAGACCAACCAGCTGCGCGACCCTTCCTCGGGCTTGCTGCCGCACCGCATCGGTCCCGACTCAGGCCAGGCCGGCCGCGAGGCGCCGAGGGGCAGCTCCCAGGCGATCATCCAGACGTTCTGGCCGACGATCGACCCCGCGGGCGCACCGCGCGAGTGGCAGCGCTACGTCGACACCTTCGTGGTACGCGAGGCGGGGCTCGTTGGGGTGAAGGAGCATTCCGACCCCGCACGCAACGACGGCGACGAGGACTCCGGGCCTCTGCTGTGGGGCGTCTCGCTGTCAGCCTCGGCGGTGACCCTGGCTGCGGCTCGCGCCAACGGGGATCTGGGTCTCGCCACCACGCTCGACCGGGAGGCGGAGGTCTTCGGGCTGCCGCTCGAATGGTCCGGTCAGCGCCGCTTCGCGTTCGGGGTGATGCCGGTTGGGGACGCGTTCGTGGCGTGGGCGCGCACGGTGCCGGTCCGCGGGGCGGGCGCCTCGGCGGTGAGCCCGCCGACGCCGCTGTGGCCGGTGTGGGTCGGCATCCCCGTCGTCACGCTCCTGGCCAGCGTCGCTGGGCTGGTGGCCACCCGGCGTCGCCCCAGAGGCGCCCAGTGATGCCCAGGGACTTCCCTCCGATCGTTCATCAGTAGGCTCGCCGCCATGACGACGTTCGCCGTGGTGGGAGCAGGGTTCCGCGCATCGATCTTCTGGGAGGTCGCCGCGGGCGCCGGGCTGGAGTGCGTCGGTGCTGTCGTCCGTACGCCTCGAGAGCTGCCTGTCCCCACGTACGGATCGCTGGAGCAGGTGGTCGCCGAGGCGAAGCCGGACTTCATCGTCACGTCGACGTCCTGGGACTCGACGCCGGTGTTCGCCCGCGAGTGCGCCGAGCGGGGCCTTCCGGTGGTCGTCGAGACCCCGCCAGCTCCCGACGGGCCGGGTCTCGCCGACCTGTGGCGGGATGTGGGCGCCTCGGGACTGGTGCAGGTGGCCGAGCAGTACCCGCGGATGCCTCTGCACGCCGCTCGGCTGGCCGCCGTCCGATCGGGCGCCATCGGCACAGTGACCCAGGTGCACGTCTCCAGCACGCAGACCTACCACGCGCTGGCTCTGGTCCGAGCTTTCCTCGGCGTCGGTCACGAGGGAGCGACCGTCCGGGCTGTCCGGTTCGAGGCGCCTCTCGTGCAGCCGCTCACCCGGGCTGGCTGGACTGACGATGAGGTGGCCAAGCCCGCCGGGAACGTGCTGGCCACGTTCGACTTCGGCGACGGCCGCTCGGCCCTGTACGACTTCACCGACAACCAGACCCGTAACCTGCTGCGCACCCGCCGCCTGCTGGTACGCGGCACGACGGGCGAGATCAACGACGACCTCGCCGTGCGGCTCACGGCCCCTCGGACGATCCAGCGGCAGCCGTTCCTTCGTCGCCAGACCGGGCACGACCTCGAGATGAACACGTACGGGTCGGACCACATCGCCCTCGGCGACTCCGTGCTGTGGCGCAACCCGTTCCCGGAGCAGCGCTGGAACGACGACGAGATCGCCGTCGCCACCCTGCTGGCCGACACGGCGGCGTGGGTACGGGGTGAGGCACCCCCGCCGTACCCCCTCGCTGAGGCCTCGACCGACCATCTGCTCTCGCTGGCGATCGCCGAGTCGGTCGAGAGCGGCGGTCCGGTCCGGGTGGAGCCCGGAGCCTGGGCATGAGGGTCGCGCTGGCGCAGGTCTGCTCCACCCAGGATCCGGCTGCGAACCTCGCACTGGTGAGGGATGCGGTTCGTGAGGGCGCCGGCCGAGGATCCGACCTCATCGTGCTGCCCGAGGCGACGATGGCGTCGTTCGACCGCCGCAGTTCTGAGGTGGCCGAACCCGCCGACGGGCCGTGGGCCACAGCGGTGGTGAACGCGGCGGCTGAGCACGGGGTGTCGGTCATCGTGGGCATGTTCACGCAAGCCCCCGACGGACGGGTCCGGAACACCCTTCTGGCCACCGGTCCCTCGGGAACCGTGACGTACGACAAGCTCCACCTCTACGACGCGTACGGATTCCGCGAGTCCGACCACATCGCGCCCGGCGATCGGCCGGTCCTGTTCGACGTCGGCGGTGTTCGGGTGGGGCTCGCTGTCTGTTACGACGTACGGTTCCCCGACCTGTTCACTCACTACGCCCGGGCGGGGGCCGATGTGATGGTGGTCTCCGCCTCCTGGGGGCCGGGGCCACGCAAGGTCGACCAGTGGCGGACCCTCGCGGTCGCTCGGGCACTCGACTCCACGTCGTACGTGGTCGCCTGCGGCCAGGCGTCGTTCGAGTCGGTCGGGCGCTCCGCGGCAGGGTCGGCTCCGACCGGGGTGGGCCACTCGATGGTCGTTGCGCCGCAGGGCGAGATCATGATCGAGGCGATTGCGGGCCCCGACCTGCTGGTCGTCGACGTGGACTTGGCCCAGGTGGCCGAGGCGAGACGGGTGCTACCAGTGCTGGCGAACGGGCGATTCGCATCATCGCTCGGCCGAGAGGCTGAGCCGCTGCTACGGAGTGGTCTCCCACGCGCCGCGACTCGCTGACCACCAGATCGACCCGCCCTGGTACGTCTGGCGGCACTCACCGCCTGTGAGGCCACAGGTCACCGGTCCGGTCGGCCAGCCCATCCGGCCACTCTGCCAGCCCAGCTGGCTGTACCGGACCCGGATCGGACCGGTGCTCTCCCAGGCGCCCGTCGCCGCCGACCAGTACAGCCCGCCACCCTGGTAACCCTGCGAACACCCATCGGCCGTACAGGTGACCGGACCAGTCGGCCAGCCCATCGACCCACCCTGCCAACCCAGCTGCCCGTACCGCGCACGCATGGGACCGGTGCTCTCCCACGCCCCCGTCGCCGCCGACCAGTACAGCCCGCCACCCTGGTAACCCTGCGAGCAGCCGTCACCACTGCAGATCATTGGACCGGTGGGCCACCCCATCGACCCGCCCTGCCAACCCAACTGCGCGTAGCGCACGCGGATGGGGCCGAGGTTCTCCCAGGCACCGGTGGCTGCCGTCCAGTAGATGCCGCCCATCTCGAATCCTTGAGAGCAGCCGTCAGTGGAACACACCATGCTCCCCGTCGGATAGCCGAGGCTCGATCCCTGAGCACCCATCGCCTTGTAGCGCGACCAGATGTCGCCTGAGACCACGTACGCCGCGGATCCTCTGACATACGCCCGCCCGTTGACGAAGTCCTGGACGGCGCCACCATTCAGCTCGTACTGGTCAGATGTGACTGCTCCCAAGGCGTTTCGTGTATAGCCGTCCAGCCGGTAGGTGGTCCAGATGGCACCCGTCAGGGCGTGTGCTCCGTAGGCGACCGTGCTCACGATCATGCCCTTGTTGAACGAGACAGAGGTGGAGTCAGGGACAGGTCCAGTCCCTTCCGGGGTCACCCGGAATGACAGTGCGCCAGAAGGACCCCCGCTTGCGAGGTAGGCCGTGCCGATCGAACCGGCGACTGGGGTGGAGACGGGTACCACCCCCTGGTCAAACCGGTAGAGGTTGTAACGCTGCATGATCGAGATCAACGTCGTCGGGTAAGCGGGATCCGTCGCGTAGCCAGCGGCCGCGACCGCCCGGATGAAGTCGTCGGCGCTTGTTGTCGTGAAGGCGGCCGCGTACCTGCTGTTGGTGGCGAGGAAGTAGCCATGGTCGACGAAGGAGTCTTGAACCGATGCGTACACCCGGAACGGGCTCACCTCCGTCACTGGGTTCGCGGGGTCGTAGTCCTCCAGGGACGCCTTCTCCATGCAGCCTGACTGGTACGGGCTGGGCGTTGCCTTGCACTTGATGCCGAAGTAGTTCTGCGCATACATCGACAGGGTGCTGCGGCCCCAGCCAGTCTCCAGAATCGCCTGTGCGATGGTCACGGATGCTGGAACCTTGTGCGTTGCCTGGCTCTGCTGAGCCATCCCCGCGATCGAGTTGATGAAGATGTCTGTTGTGCTCGTCGTTGCCGGGGTGAAGGTTGCCACTCCGCTGACCGGCCCCGCGTAGACCCCCCGCTCGAACGCCTGCGAACAACCAGTCGCAGTGCACTGGATGTCGGCGACGGGGTAGCCAGCGAGTCCGCCAGCCAGTCCGCTGGCACGATAAGCAGCCGCGATCGAGCCTGAGGTGAGATAGGCGACGCTCATGGGAGCCGCCACCAGGATGCCTCCTTGGAACACCTGCCAGCAGCCACCCGCTGGTTGGTCGCACACCACTCCGCCGGTGGGCCAGCCCAGCGCTCCACCCTGGTAGCCCAGTGCGCCGTACTTGTCCCGGATGCTGCCGACGTTCTCCCACGCTCCGGTCTGCACGGTCCAGTAGAGGGCACCGCCCTGGTATGACTGGGCGCAGGCTTCCGGAGAGCAGCTGACGGGACCGTTGGGGTATCCGAGCACGCCTCCCTGCCAGCCGATCTGACCGTAGCGAGCTCGCATCGGACCGTAGCTCTCCCACGCGCCGGACTGGGGAGTCCAGTAGAGACCGCCGCCTTTCTCGAACGGCTGTGAGCACGCGTCTGCGGTGCAATGTGCGTCACCGCTGGGGAAGCCGAGCACTCCGGCCCCGTCGGAGTCACCCACGTAGACCGCTGCGGTGCCGAGCCGGCCACCGCCGCCTGCCTCTTCCTCCTCAAGGCTCAGCCAGTCTGTCCACCCTCCGCCGGCACGGGTCCGCACCACAATGGTGGGGTGAGCGCCGCTGCCCTCCTAGGTGACACCGAGCATCGAGAACCGCTCGCCCACGATGGCGGGCGCCTCGGGTGTAGCGGTACGGTCCGCGGACCGGTTGGCCATGCCCGGTGCGGCCAGCGGCAGACTGACGACCTTGGTCGAGCCGCGCTGCTTGACGCCCCGACCTGGTACTGACGTTGCTTGCGTGGTGACGGGGCCGGTCGTCGCGTCAACCGCGGTTGTCGGGCTGGGTGCCGGAGCGCTGGCTGGGTAGCGCTTGGGCTCGCAGTCGCGGCAGGCCCGGCAACCGAGGGGCTGACCGAAGCAGCCGGGGTGGTGGCCACCGGGCTGGCTGGGGCAGCCGTCGTGCCGGATGTCGGCGTGACGCCGGGGCCAGCCGTCGCGGAGGGCTTCGGCGTGGCACCGGGGTTGGGGGTGCTCGATGAAGCCGTCACGGCTGGCTGAGTAGGCGTGGGAGTCGGATCCGGCGTCGGATTCGCCATGGCGACAGACGGAACCAGCAGCGCAGCAGCGATCAGCGCCAGCGTCTTCGACGTACGCACGAGACTTCCCCCGAATCGATCGACGCACAGTAGGCACCACGCGCCCGTCCTGGCTACTTCCGATCATCGAGGTCGAGACTTTCAGCCGCCCTTGGCTACCGCCTCGGACGCTGACTCGACTCAGTGCGTGACCTGGGTCTCGTCGGCCTCGTGGCGCATCCCCGGTACGCGTTTCTTGAACTCGTTCTCGAACAGCACCCGTACCGCCTCGTTGTCGATCACTCCGTCGACGCCCTTCGGCAGCGACCCGGCCGATGCGCGCTGGCACACCACCAGCCACGCCTGGCCCATCGCCAGCGTGAAGCCGGAGGCCACCGAGGCACTGATCACACCGCCCACCACCGACCCCGCTCCGGGGACCAGCTTGATCAGGGAGGTGAAAGCGGCCCGCCCAGCCGTCGTTGCTACGGCGGTCGAGGCGATGGCCGCGATCGACGCTCGGTCGAAGGGCACGTTGTAGAGGTGAGCGATACGGGCCATCATCGCCAACTGGATCGGCACCAGCACCACCGCTGACGAGAACGGGATCGGGGTGGCAGCCGCGGCGGCGGCACCCGTCACGCTTGCTCCGATGAAGGTGTGGGCTGCCCTCGCCTTCGCATCGAGGTCAATGCGCTGGGCAGATGCCAGCGCCTGGTGGACGGCTTCGGGCACAACGCGAAAGGTGGCTTGGAGCACCTCGCTCAAGCCGTACGGCGGCTGACCCGTGAATGGGTCCCTCATGGCGTAGGTGAAGTACGGACGGCCGTCGACGATCGGCAGCTTCAGCGACTCGATGTGGCGGGCCAGAGCGATCGCGTCGGGATGCAGCTGCCCATCGCGCATCGGCACCTGCGTCATCACCAGCACCACCGGGATGTCGAGGCCCGCTAGTGCCTTGATGAAGTCGGCCTCCGCGGGCTCGAACCGGCGGTCCATCCCCCGTACGCAGTACCAGGCGCAGTGGATCTGCTCCGACATGGGCTTCTTGCGCATGTCACGCACGACCTTGGTGATCTCCTTGATCAGCTCACCGTCGTCGCGGCCAATCTCGATCCCCTGGGTGTCGACCAGGCCGAGGGTACCCCGGTTGTCGACGTACACATGGCTGCCATGGGTCACCGGTTCCCCGATGCCGGTCTTGGCCACCTCCGTACCGAAGATCGCGTTGACCAGCGTTGACTTTCCCGTGCCCGTCTTGCCGAAGATGGCCAGGTTGAACCGCCCGATGGCGGCGGCCTGCCGGTCGAACTCGGCGCGGAACTGGTCAGTGAACCAATCTGGCATGGCCCCAGCGTACGGAGCCGGTCCCACAGTTCGGCCACTACCGAGCGTCGTAGTCGCTCAGGAGTAACGTCCCGGCTCGCCCGGACAGTCCGGCACCCGCCCAGGAAGCCCACCGATGGACCTCTTCCGTACGAAGTCGATCGAGCAGTCGATCGCCGACACCGATGAGCCGGAGTACCAGCTCAAGCGATCCCTCACCGCCCTCGACCTCACCGTGTTCGGCGTGGGCGTCGTGATCGGCGCCGGCATCTTCACCGTGGCCGGCCGCGCCGCGCACACCCTTGCTGGTCCCGCGGTCGTCGTCTCCTTCATCCTGGCGGCGATCTGCTGCGCCCTGGCCGCCATGTGCTACGCCGAGTTCGCCTCGACCGTGCCGGTATCAGGCTCGGCGTACACGTTCTCGTACGCCTCCCTTGGCGAGTTCTTTGCCTGGGTGATCGGCTGGGACCTGATGCTCGAGATGTTCCTCGGCGCGAGCGTGGTGGCGCAGGGCTGGAGCGCGTACCTGCACGTGTTCCTCGAGAAGCTGGGCATCATCCTGCCCACGTGGCTGGCGTACGGAGCGAGCCCCTTCGGCGAGACCACAGGCTTCGACCTGATGGCCATGCTGCTCGTCGCGGTGCTCGGTGTGCTGGTCACGATGGGGATCAAGGAGTCCATGCGGGTCAACCTCGCACTCGTCGGCCTGAAGCTGTTCATCGTGCTGTTCGTCATCGTGGCGGGCATCTCGTTCATCAACCCAGCCAACTACAGCCCGTTCGTGCCGCCCGCAGCGCCGACCGAGGCCAGCGCTGGGTGGAACGCGTCGCTGATCCAGGCGGTCTTCTCCTCGACCCCGACGGCCTTCGGGCTTGGCGGCATCGTCACTGCCGCGGCGCTCGTCTTCTTCGCCTACATCGGCTTCGACGTCGTTGCCACGACCGCCGAGGAGGCCAAGAACCCGCGTCGCGACATTCCCATCGGCATCATCGCCTCGCTCACCATCTGCACGGTGCTCTACTGCGCGGTGGCGCTCGTGGTGACCGGCATGGTCCCGTACGACCAGCTGTCGTCCTCGGCTTCGCTGGCCAACGCCTTCGCGTTCCACAACCAGCCGTGGATGGCCACCCTCATCTCGGCCGGCGCCGTTGCGGGCCTGACCACGGTCGTACTGACGCTGATGGTCGGCGCCACCAGGCTGATGTTCGCCATGTCGCGCGACAACCTGCTGCCGATGAGCTGGGCGAAGGTTCACAAGACCTACCGGACGCCGTACCGGCTCACCGCCGGCATCACCATCGTCGTGATGCTGCTGGCCGGACTCACACCGATCGGGGACCTGGAGGAGATGGTCAACATCGGCACCCTGTCGGCGTTCCTGCTGGTCTCGATCGGCGTCCCTGTGCTGCGGCGCAAGCGGGGCGACCTGAAGCGCGCCTTCACGGTCCCCCTGAGCCCGGTCCTGCCGATCGTCTCGGCGCTGATCTGCCTCTACCTGATGCTCAACCTGAGCCTCCTGACGTGGGCTCGGTTCCTGCTCTGGCTAGCCGTCGGGCTGGTCGTCTACTTCGCCTGGGGCGCCTGGCACTCGAGGGTCCGTACGGGCGCGCAGCTCAGCCCTGAGCTGGAGCAGGCCCTGCGCGAGAACCACTGATGCGGGTGCCCAGACGCCACCGCTGGACAGGCCCGGCCACCCACCGCTGGCTACCCTGCGGGGGTGCCCGACACCCCTGAAAGCCCCGATACTCGACCTTCCGACCGCGCCGCAGCCGACGACAGCCAGCCGGCGCCGACGTCCCTGCCGAGCGGTCCAAGGTACACGGTCCCCTAAGGCCAGCCCAGCCCACGGCGTACCGAGTGCCCGCTCAGAACCGGTAGAATCGACTCCGCTGCGGACGCTTTCGCGTGACTGCTGACCTGATTCGCGGCCATCCATCTATGTCGAGGGGAAACCGCATGCCGGTCCGTACCAACCTGCGCAACGTCGCCATCGTCGCCCACGTCGACCATGGCAAGACCACGCTCGTTGACGCCATGTTGCGCCAGGGTGGCGCCTTCACCGCACACCAAGCCGAGGGCGTGGGCGAGCGGGTCATGGACTCAGGCGATCTTGAGCGCGAGAAGGGCATCACGATCCTCGCGAAGAACACCGCCATTCACTACACCGGCGCGTCAGCTCCCGAGGGCGGGATGACGATCAACATCATCGACACCCCTGGCCACGCCGACTTCGGTGGCGAGGTGGAGCGGGGCCTGTCGATGGTTGACGGGATCGTGCTGCTGGTCGACGCCTCCGAGGGGCCGCTGCCGCAGACCCGGTTCGTGCTCCGCAAGGCACTCAACGCGTCCCTGCCGGTGATCCTCGTCGTCAACAAGGTCGACCGGGCCGATGCCCGGATCAGCGAGGTGGTCGATGAGACGTACGAGCTCTTCATGGACCTGCTCGACGACGACCATGCCCAGGACGCCCTCGACTTCCCGGTGATCTACGCCTCCTCGAAGGCCGGCCGCGCCTCGACTGAGAAGCCCGAGAACGCCAGCATGCCTGACTCGCCCGACCTGGAGCCCCTCTTCCGGACGATCGTGGAGACGATCCCCGCACCCGAGTACGAGGAGGACGCGCCGCTTCAGGCCCACGTCACCAACCTCGACGCCTCCCCCTTCCTCGGTCGGCTCGCGCTGCTGCGCATCCACCAGGGCTCGCTCAAGAAGGGCCAGACGGTCGCCTGGCTCAAACGGGACGGCTCAAAGCAGAACGTCCGAATCACCGAGCTGCTCGTCACCGAGGGCCTCGACCGCAAGCCCGGCGCCGAGGCCGGCCCCGGTGACATCGTCGCCGTGGCTGGCATCGCCGACATCACCATCGGCGAGACCCTCGCTGACGCCGAGAACCCGATCCCACTGCCGCTCATCCACGTCGACGAGCCAGCCATCTCGATGACCATCGGCACCAACACCTCGCCGCTGGTCGGCAAGGGCGTGAAGGGTGCCAAGCTGACGGCCCGTCTGGTCAAGGACCGCCTCGACACCGAACTGATCGGCAACGTGTCGCTGCGGATCCTGCCGACCGACCGGCCCGACGCCTGGGAGGTGCAGGGTCGCGGAGAGTTGGCGCTGGCGATCCTCGTCGAGCAGATGCGTCGGGAGGGCTTCGAGCTGACCGTCGGCAAGCCGCAGGTCGTGACCCGTACGATCGACGGCAAGGTGCATGAGCCGTACGAGCGGCTGACCATCGACGCGCCCGAGGAGTTCCTCGGCACGATCACCGAACTCCTGGCAGTCCGGAAGGGCCGGATGGAGACGATGACCA
>DAOOHL010000030.1:0-16605 GCA_035416185.1 Propionibacteriaceae bacterium
CGTCGGGTCCGTTGCCCGGGTAGTAGTACAGCTCCTGGATGTCGACCTCGTCTGTGAGACGGATCGGCGTCAGGCAGCGCGCGCACTCCCCGGTCAGCGTGACCTCGGCGGACCCGGTGACCAGCACCCCCTCGCCCACCGACTCGAGCCGGACATCCAGCTCGATGGGTGAACCAGCAGGTACCCCGATGACACCGATCCCGATCTCGCCGGGAGCCTCTGTCGTGCGACGTACCTCGCGCATCGTGCCTGCTTGACGACTCAGCTCATGGACCTCGATGACGAGTCCTGAGCGAGGGTCGGGCAGGCGATGATGAGATCCCATCAACATCCCTTCGGCAAGGCGGACGGCCTTGGTGACACCAGCGGGAAACTCTACCTGTCCGCGCTGGCTTCCTCCAACTCCGCCGCGGTAGCGGTCAGATCAATGAAGCCGTCAGATGCTCGGCAGCGCCTGCGCGTCCGACTCGTCGAGATGGGACCGGGCAGCCAGCCTGGTGCGCATGGTCTTGAGCTGGCCCTGGGTCTTCTGCAGCTCGGCTTCCAGAGCCGCCAACCGAGAGTCGATGTAGCGGTCAGCCTCGACGCGCAGGGCGATGGCGTCCTTGGCTGCCTGGTCCCGGACAGCCTCGGCCTGCTCGTCCGCGAGCCGCGCCACCGACGACATCGACGCCAGCTCGCGGGCCTCCGCCCGGGCGTTGCTGAGGATCTCCTCGGTCTGCTCGCGCACGGCGGCGTTGGAGGTGTAGCGCTCGGAGATCACGGCGCGGCTGTCGGTGAGCTCCTTGGGCAGGGCGGCGACGGCCTCGTCGACCATGGCCAGCACTTGCGCCCGGTTCACCATGCAGGAGGCCGACATCGGTACGTTCTTGGCCTCCTGGATCACCGCACGGATGCGGCCGAGGACCTCGAGAGTGGGCTGGTCGGTATCAGCCATGGCTCCTCCTTGTAGCGAGCTTGTCGGTGACGCAGGGCGGGACGAAGGCGCTCACGTCTCCCCCCAGGGTCGCGATCTGGCGCACCAGCGTCGACGACACGTACGCCCATTCTGCCGAGGCTGGCAACACAACGGTGTCCACTTCTGTCAGCGCGCGGTTCATCTGCGCCATCTGCACCTCGAACTCGAAGTCGGCGCCGCCCCGGCCGCCCTTGACGATCGCGCCTGCCCCGATGTCGCGGCAGAAGTCGACCAGGAGGCCGTCGAGTGGCTCTGCTGAGACGTTCGGCAGGCCGGCAAGCGCTTCTCGGACCAGCGCCAGCCGCTCCTCGGCGGTGAACAGGTAGGACTTCGTCGAGTTGACCCCGACCGCGGCCACGACCTCACCGAACAGCGCCGCAGCGCGGGAGAAGATGTCGAGATGCCCGTTGGTGACCGGGTCGAACGACCCCGGTACGACCACCTTCATGCGTCATCTCCTCTCGTGGCGAACCAGACCTCGGTCTCACCGTAGCGACGGCTCCAGACATCGGCGAGCACCGCCGGGAACTGCGGGGGCGCTGTGCGTCTCGACCGTTCGACCAGCATCACGCCGTCGGGTGCCAGCCAGCCGCCCTCGACGACCTGCTGCAGCACGGCGTCAAGCTCGGTGTCGGCGAGGTCGTACGGAGGGTCGAGCCAGACCACGTCGTACGGGGTCGGCGCCCCGTGGAGGAACGCGCTGACGGTTGCCCTCGTCACGGCGACCGTACCGCCCAACGTGGCGGCGTTCTGGCTTGCCACCGCGGCCACCTTCGCCTCCCGTTCAACGAGCCGTACGGGCGCTGCTCCCCGGCTCGATGCCTCCAGACCCACGGCACCGGATCCGGCATAGAGGTCGAGAAAGGAGACCCCTGCCAGAGCCTGGTCGCCGGCCGCGTCACCCTCCCCCAACCACGAGATGAGGGCAGCGAACACCGACTCCCGCACCCTGTCGGTCGTCGGCCGGGTGGCATTCGAGGTTGGTGTGGCGATCCGGTGCCCACGGTGGCGCCCGGCGATGATCCTGGTCACCGGCGCAGTGTTGCATCCCTGCGGACACGAGTCATGGGGGCGCCCGAAACCGACCCGGGGCGAGCAGTTAGCATGACGACATGGACACGAACAACCCCGTCACCGTGCTGGATGAGGACCACTGCTGGGACCTCCTTGCAGGCGCGCAGGTGGGCCGACTGGCCACGGCAGTCGACCGTACGCCTGAGATCTTCCCGGTCAACTACGCCGTCGACGGGGAGTCGGTGGTGTTCCGTTCCGCGGAGGGCTCGAAGCTGCTCGAGATCGTGCTCAACGACCGGGTGGCGTTCGAGGCCGACGGCTGGACTGACGACGGCGGCTGGAGCGTCATCTGCCGCGGCCACGCGTCCATCGTCAGCAGCTCCGAGGAGCTGGCCATGGTCGAGGCCCTGCCGCTGAAGCCTTGGATCCCCACGGTCAAGACCAACTTCGTCCGGGTCACCGTCGACGAGATCACCGGGCGCCGCTTCGTCTTCGGGACGGACCCGCTGGAGAAGTACCGCTTCTCGCACAACAAGATCCTCTGAGGCTCGCCAGCCGTCAGGTCACCTCGGACCAGTCGTCAGCTGCGAGCAGCTCGATCTGACGCACGTAGTCGCGCACGCCGGGATCGGTGAGGCCAGGATCTCGCTCGACGACCTGGCTGGCCAGGACCCTCGCCTTGTCGATCAGGTCGGCGTGCTCCAGCACCCGTACCACCCTCAGGCTGGAGCGCCCACCGGACTGTGACAGACCGAGCACGTCTCCTTCGCGGCGTTGCTTGAGGTCGACCTCGGCGAGCACGAATCCATCGCGGGTGGCGGCCACGGCCTCAAGCCGTTCGCGGGCGTCGGTGCCCACCTCCGCGCCGGTCAGGAGTAGGCAGACACCCGGCAGGCTGCCCCGACCAATCCGGCCGCGGAGCTGGTGCAGCTGCGAGATGCCGAACCGGTCGGCGTCACAGACCACCATCATGGTCGCGTTGGGCACGTCGACGCCGACCTCGATGACGGTGGTGGCGACGAGCACGTCGAGCTCCCCGGCCGCGAAGGCAGCCATCGTCGCCTGCTTCGCCTCGCTGGTCATCCGGCCGTGCAGAGGGGCCACCCTGATCCGGGCCAACGGGCCCTCGACGAGTAGCGCGTGCATGTCCTCGACAGAGGCACCCTCCCCGCCCTCGGCTCTGATCCGCGGCACGACCACGTAGGCCTGACGGCCCTGCGCCACCTCCTCCGCGATCCGCGCCCAGGCGCGTTCCACCCAGGCTGGCCGGACGACCTGGTCGACGACGGTCGTGGTGACCTGCGCTCGGCCGCCGGGCAGCTCCCGAAGGGTCGAGACGTCGAGGTCCCCGAAGACGGTCATGGCGACCGAGCGCGGGATCGGGGTGGCGGTCATGACGAGCACGTGGGGGTGCCGGTCGCCTCGGACGCCGAGGGCGTTGCGCTGCTCGACACCGAACCGGTGTTGCTCATCGACGACCACGAGCCCCAGGTCGGCGAACTCGACCGTAGCGTTGAGCAGGGCGTGGGTGCCGATCGCGATGCCGGCCTCCCCCGTGGCGAGCTTCGCCAGGGCAGCCTTGCGGGCCGCCGCCGGGGTGGAGCCAGTCAGCAGCACCACGTCGGTCGCGTCATCAGGGGCGCCGAGGGTACGGCCCGCGCCCAGCTCGCCCAGGAGCCGGGTGATCGACTCATGATGCTGCTGGGCCAGCACCTCCGTCGGTGCCAGCAGCACCGCCTGGCCACCGGCATCGACGACGGCCAACATGGCTCGGACTGCCACCACGGTCTTGCCAGAGCCCACCTCACCCTGGAGCAGCCGCTGCATGGGCCTGGGGCTGGCCAGGTCGGTCTCCAGCTCAGCCCCGATGCGTTCCTGCTCGGCCGTGAGGGCGAACGGGAGCCGCCCGTCGAGCTGGTCGACCAGACCCCCTGCGCGGCGCACACGTCGAACGGCTAGGTGGCGGGCCGTGTCAGCCCTGCGGTACGCCATCGCCACCTGAGTGGCGAACGCCTCATCGAACCGGATCCGCTCCACCCCGTCGGCGTGCTCGGCGCGCGTCGTTGGGTGGTGGGCGGCCAGGAACGCCTCGTACAACGCCGGTAGCTCAGCCTCGGCGCGGACCCAGTCCGGCAGCGGGTCAGGCACGCCTGCCAACGAGTCGAGCACCAGGTCGAGACTCTCGGAGATCTTCCAGGTGGGCAGTCCCTTCGACTGGCGGTACAGGCCGAGGAAGGGATGTTTCGACACCTGCCGGGCGATGGTCATCTTCTTCTCGGTGCCGATGAAGCCGCCCGACTTGTCGATCATGACGAAGTCGGGGTTGACCAACTGCGGCGTCGTACGGAACCAGCCCAGCTTCCCGACGAACAGGCCACGTTCCTCGCGCTCCAGCTGCCGCTTCCAGCCCACCAGGTAGACCGTCTTGCCGAACCAGGTCACCTTCAGGACGTTGCCGCCGTGGTCCGTGAGCTCCGCCTCCAGCCGCGCCCGGGTGCGGCCCTTCTCAAACTTCTTGCGGTCCCGCTCATCGTCCTCCGGGCGAGCCAGAGCCCCGTTCGCGTCGTAGCGGGCCACGCGGGCGACCTTCAGCACGACCGCCACGTGGTCATCAACGACCCGGCCAGCCTTCTCCGCCGCCTTCTGCTCCGCGAGGATCTCACCCAGGTCGCTCTCCTCGGTGCCTGACTGCAGCCTGGCGGGCAGGTGACGCAGCAGGTCGTGGACGGTCTCGACGCCGAGGGGCAAGAACGCCTTGGCCGTGTCGCCGCCCAGCACGCGGCCGAGCGGTTCCGCAAGCTCGCGGAACATGGCCGTCTGCCACGGCGACGTTGGTGTGCTCACCCGAACAGCCTAGGGATGCGGTCAGACAATCCGGGAATGCAGAAGACCCGCCCTCTTGGCAGAGGACGGGTCGTCGTGAAGCGCAGTCAGCGCTGGGTGACCTTGCCCGACTTCAGGCACGCGGTGCACACGTTGAGCCGCTTCGGGGTCCCGGCCACGAGCGCGCGGACACGCTGGATGTTGGGGGTCCACTGACGGTTGGTCTTCTTCTTCGACCAGGGCACGTTGTGACCGAACCCGGGACGCTTGTCGCAGATGTCACATACGGCAGCCATGGGAGTACTCCTCGATCAGGGGATGGGCGACATTCGTCGCCGACAACCGCAACAGGATAACCGGAACTCGACCGCTGCTCCTAATCGCGTGCTCCGGCAGAAGGGCAGCCTCAGGTCGCGACGACCACCGGCAGGATCATCGGGCGACGGCGGTGCGTGTTCGACACCCACCTGCCCATCACCCGCCGCATGATCTGCTGAAGCCGGTGCTGGTCCTCCACCCCGTCGGTCAGCGCCGCCCGCAGCTCGGCGATGATCTGCGACCTGACGTCCTCGAAGACGGAGTCGTCTTCGACGAAGCCACGCGCGTGGATGTCGAGCGAGGTCAGCCGACGCGCATGCAGGTTGACTGCAGCCACGATGGTGATGAAGCCCTCCTCGCCGAGGATCTTCCGGTCGGCCAGCGACTCCTCGCTCAGCCCGCCGACGCTGGCACCATCAACCAGGATGTACCCAGCGTCGATCCGGCCGACGATCCTGGCCACGCCGCCTGCGAGGTCGACGACCGTACCGTCGTCAGCGAGGATCGCGCGCGACCGCGGCACCCCCGTCGCGACGGCGAGATCGGCGTTGGCGATCAGATGCCGAGCCTCGCCGTGGATCGGCATCACGTTGCGAGGCCGCACGATGTTGTAGCAGTACAGCAGCTCCCCCGCGCTCGCATGCCCAGACACGTGCACGAGGGCATTGCCCTTGTGCACGACCTTCGCCCCGAGCTTCGACAGTCCGTTGATCACGCGGTAGACGGAGTTCTCATTCCCGGGGATCAGCGACGACGCCAGGAGGACCGTGTCGCCGGGCCGGATCTCGACCTGAGGATGCTGCCGGTTCGCCATCCGCGACAGCGCCGAGAGGGGCTCCCCCTGTGACCCGGTCGAGATGATCACCACCTCGTCCTCGCCGTACTTGTCAAGGTCACGCTGCTCGATCAATGTGTCGCTCGGCACTCGCAGATAGCCGAGGTCGCGCGCCACCGACATGTTGCGCACCATCGAACGACCCACGTACGCGACCTTGCGGCCATGTGCCACGGCAAGGTCCATCACCTGCTGCACCCGGTGCACGTGCGAGGCGAAGCACGCCACGACCAGCTTCTGCTTGGCGCCGTTGAACACCCGGGTCAGCGCCGGCTCCACGTCGCGCTCCGGTGTGGTGAACCCAGGCACCTCAGCGTTGGTGGAGTCGACCATGAACAGGTCCACCCCCTCCTCGCCGATGCGAGCGAAGCCGCGCAGGTCCGTGATCCGGCCGTCGAGGGGCAGCTGGTCCATCTTGAAGTCGCCCGTGTGGAGGACGGTGCCCCCGGTTGTCCGGATGCAGACCGCCAGTGCATCGGGGATGGAGTGATTGACGGCCAGGAACTCGAGGTCGAACGGCCCGACCTCGACCCGGTGACCGTCCGTGACGTCGTGGTACGACGTGTCCCGCAGGCGGTGCTCGCGGAGCTTCTCGCGCAGGAAGCCCAAGGTGAGGCGGCTCCCGTACACCGGGATGTCTGGTCGCATTCGGAGCAGGTACGGGACGGCGCCGATGTGGTCCTCGTGCCCATGGGTCAAGACAAGGGCCTCGACATCGGCCAACCGGTCGGAGATGGCATCGAGTCCGGGCAGGATCAGGTCGACACCTGGGTGGTTGTCCTCGGGGAACAGCACGCCGCAGTCGACCAGCAGCAGCCGGCCGTCGATCTCGAAGCAGGTCATGTTGCGGCCGACGTCTCCCAGTCCACCCAGAGGGATCACCCGGAGCGTTCCCGGTGCAAGGGTGGGCGGTGGCTTCAGAGCGGAGTCAGGCACATCAGCCACCCTAGTGCGGACCGACCCTCAAGGCCGCCTCGCTGCGCTGGCTACGATGGCCCCCATGGCTCCACGAGGGTACGTGCGCTTGGCGCTCCCGTCCGAGGCTCGACCCATCGCCGAGCTGCAACAGCAGGCCTGGTCCGACCCCGGCCATCCAGGGCACACCATGGCAGGCGAGCTTGACGTCGACGAGGTCGCCCACGTGTGGCACCGGGCGATCACCCGGCCACCGCTTGCTTCGTACCGGGTGTTGGTCTCGGTCGTACCTGCCGGTCAGCAGGCCGTTGGGCCTGTCGAGCAGGTGGTCGGCTTCGTCTCGGTCTCACCCAGCGACGATCCCGACGCCACCGACAACACCGGCTCGGTCACGGAGCTGGTGGTCGCCGACTCTGTACGGGAGGACGGGCACCGGTCGCGATTGGTCCAGGCAGCCGTCGACACCTTGAAGGCCGACGGGTTCACGATGGCACACTGGTGGGTGCCCACGACCGATGATGACCTTCGGGCCGAGCTCGTGGAGTCCGGCTGGGCCCCCGACGGTGCTCACGTGGAGCTGCAGCAGCCCGACGACGAGTCTGTACGGGTCAAGCTGGTACGGCTTCACACCGACATCAGCTGAACCCGGTTCCTACCGCAGCGCGGTGACGTCGACGTCCTTGCCAGCCAGCTCGAACACCAGCCCGGACGCGTCGGCGGTCACCTTGGTCGCCCTGATCCCCTGAGGCAGTCCCAGCGGCACCGGTTGGAGCAGGGTGTCAGTGACCTGCTTCACCAGTGCTGGTGGCAGCTGGATCCCGGCCAGCACGATCTGCGGGTCAGACAGGAACAGGGCACCGGTCGAGTCGAGCTCCGGCTTCGCAGACACCTGCGCGGTCACCTTCGACCCGACGATCGTGAAGCTGTACGACAGCGCCACCCGGCCACCCGGGGCGCTGGTGATCTCCTGGCCAACCACCGCGGAGAGCTGCTGCCAGGAGAACCGGGTGGTTCCGGTCAGGGTGCCGGCCACGTAACGGGTGAACTGCTTCGATGCGACCACGTCACGCAGCACCAGGTCGACGTCGGCCCGTGCGCCCTGGCCCACCTCGCGCAGCTCCAGCCCCGGCAGCACGACGTGCACCTCGTCGAACCGCTGCTTCACGACGCTCATCACCACGAGCTTGTCCCGCAGCTCGACCGTGGGCGGTGCGGTCAGCGAGGTCTGCGCCGCGAGCTGGTCCCGTACCTGGCCTTCGATCCACTGCCGCCCGACCGTGTTCCCGCCCACCACCGCGACGCCGGCCAGGATCGCCAGCAGCGGGACGAGCACGAGCAGCATCCGCCCCAGGCAGGAGCCCCGGCGGCGCGCCACGCTCAGGACTCCAGCCCGAGCAGTCGCTCCATGCCGAAGGTGAGGCCGGGGTGCGAAGGCACCCAGCGCAGCGCCGACAGGACGCCGGGCATGAACGAGGCCCGGTCCATCGAGTCGTGCCGAACCGTCAGGGTCTCCCCCGTCGATCCGAACAGCACCTCCTGGTGGGCCAGCAGACCACCCAGCCGTACGCCGTGCACGTGGATGTCGTCGATCAACGCGCCGCGGGCACCGGGCACCTCGTGCTGGGTGGCGTCGGGTACGGGCCCAAGCCCGGCATCAGCCCGTACCTTCGCGATCCGCTTGGCGGTGGCGACGGCCGTACCGGACGGGGCGTCGGCCTTGTTGGGGTGATGCAGCTCGATGATCTCCACCGACTCGTAGTGGCGCGCAGCCACCGTCGCGAAGTGCATCATCAGCACCGCACCGATGGAGAAGTTGGCGGCGATCAGCACACCGATCTTGGGGTCGTTACCGAGCCAGGCCTCGACCTGCTTGATCCGTTCCTCGTCGAAGCCTGTCGTGCCGACGACGACGTGCTTGCCGTGGTCGATGCACCACTTGATGTTGTCCATCACGCCGTCGGGATGGGTGAAGTCGACGATCACGTCAGCCTTTTCGGCGTCGTCGCGACCATCGCCGATGTCGAGACCAGCCACCAGATCAAGATCTGGCGCCATCGTCACCGCTCGGCAGACCTCGCCGCCCATCCGCCCGTACACCCCGAACACTCCGACACGCATGTGCCCTCCTCAGCCGTTTGGGTCCAGACTAGTGAACCGCGACGAACGCATCGGCAAGCGCTCACCAGAAGGGTCCAAGAGATGAAGCTCAGGAAAAGACTGCGCAAGGCAGCGAAGCTGTCGAGTCGGGTCCCCCTCCCGCTGGCCTCCCTGAGCAAGGTGAGCGAACCTGTTGACCTGGTGGTGCAGTTCGCCAAGGCCTGGTCACGCAACGACGCCGGAGCCATCGCTGAGCTGTTCGTCGAGGATGCCGACTTCGTCAATGTGGTGGGTTTGTGGTGGCGCAGCAAGCGAGCGATCAAGCGGGCCCACGAGTTCGGCTTCGAGCATGCCTTCGAGGGCGCGAAGCTCAAGATCGAATCGGTACGAGAACGGCGCGTCTACGACCGCGTGGCCGTGGTTCACGCCCAATGGCGGTTGACCGGCCAGGTCGATCCTGACGGCCACGAGACCGGGCCGCGACGAGGCGTGATGTCGTTTGTGGCGGCGCTGCTTGACGATGGTTCCTGGATCGGGATCGCGTGCCACAACACTGACACGGTCACCGCTGCCGACACGCTGATGTCGATCGACGGTCATCTTGAGCCCGCCAACTACATCTCCAGCCCCCCGGCCGACCTGCTGGCCGCTGCCGACCGTGAGGCGCAGCAACAGCGGGACGCGTTGGCGCTCGGCTGACCCGCTGCAGCAACGACGAAAGGGCCGCCCAGACGAGTCTGGGCGGCCCTTTCGTGGTGGGTCAGGCGTCGGACTGCGCCTCGCCGTTCTTCTCCTCGACGACCGGGATCAGCGACAGCTTGCCGCGATCGTCGATCTCGGAGATCTCGACCTGGAGCTTCTGGCCGACCGACAGGACGTCCTCGACGCTCTCGACGCGGGCGCCACCGGCGAGCGGACGGAGCTTGCTGATGTGCAGCAGGCCGTCCTTACCGGGGAGCAGCGACACGAACGCACCAAACGCCGTCAGCTTGACGACCGTGCCCAGGTAGCGCTCGCCCTTCTCGGGCATGGTCGGGTTGGCGATCGCGTTGACCATCGCGCGGGCAGCCTCGGCCGCCTCACCGGTGTCAGCACCGATGTAGACAGTGCCGTCGTCCTCGATGGACAGGTTGGCGCCGGTGTCCTCCTGGATCTGGTTGATCACCTTGCCCTTCGGCCCGATCACCTCGCCGATCTTGTCGACCGGCACCTTGACGGTGATGATGCGCGGCGCGAACGGGCTCATCTCATCGGGAGCGTCGATCGCCTCGTTCATCACGTCGAGGAGGGTGTAACGGGCCTCACGGGCCTGCAGCAGCGCACCGGAGAGCACGTCGGCGGGGATGCCGTTGAGCTTGGTGTCGAGCTGGAGAGCCGTGACGAAGTCACGCGTACCGGCGACCTTGAAGTCCATGTCACCCAAGGCGTCCTCAGCGCCGAGGATGTCGGTCAGCGCCACGTACTGCGTGGTGCCGTCGATGTCCTCGCTCATGAGACCCATGGCGATGCCTGCAACCGGCGCCTTCAGCGGCACACCGGCGTTGAGCAGGGCCAGCGTCGAGGCGCAGACCGAGCCCATCGAGGTGGAGCCGTTCGACCCGAGGGCCTCGGAGACCTGACGGATCGCGTACGGGAACTCCTCGCGGCCCGGCAGCACCGGCACGAGGGCGCGCTCGGCGAGGGCGCCGTGCCCGATCTCGCGACGCTTCGGGGAGCCGACCCGGCCGGTCTCACCGGTCGAGTAGGGCGGGAAGTTGTAGTTGTGCATGTAGCGCTTGCTCGTCTCGGGAGCGAGCGTGTCGAGCTTCTGCTCCATGTCGAGCATGTTCAGCGTGGTCACGCCCAGGATCTGGGTCTCGCCGCGCATGAACAGTGCAGAGCCGTGGACGCGGGGCAGCACGCCGACCTCAGCCGACAGCGTACGGATGTCGCGCACACCGCGGCCGTCGATGCGGACCTTCTCAGTCAGCGTCTTGTGACGCACGACCTTCTTGGTCAGCGACCGGTAGGCGCCGGTGATCTCCTTCTCACGGCCGGGGAACCGGCTGTCGAGCTCGTCGTGCAGGGCGGCGAGGAGCTCCTCAGTCGCGACCTCACGCTCCTGCTTGCCGGAGATCGACATGACGCCCTTGAGGCGGTCGGTGCCGTTGCCGGCGACAGCCTCGTACACGTCGGGCTGGTAGTCGAGGAAGACGGGGAACTGGGCCGTCGACTTCGGGAACTGGGCAGCGAGCTCGACCTGAGCGTCGCAGAGTGCCTTGATGAACGGCTTCGACGCCTCGAGGCCCTGGCCGACGACCTCCTCGGTCGGGGCGGGACGGCCGGAGCGGACCAGGTCCCAGGTCTGCTCGGTCGACTCGGCCTCGACCATCATGATCGCGACATCGCCGTCGGGCAGCACGCGACCGGCCACGACCATGTCGAAGGTGGCGTCCTCGAGCTGCTTGACTGTGGGGAAGCCGACCCAGGTGTTGCCGATGAGGGCGACGCGGACGCCACCGATCGGGCCCGAGAACGGCAGGCCTGCGAGAGTGGTCGACATGGACGCGGCGTTGATGGCCACGACGTCGTACGCGACGTTCGGGTTGAGCGACATGACGGTCACGACGACCTGGACCTCGTTGCGCAGGCCCTTGACGAAGCAGGGACGCAGCGGGCGGTCAATCAGGCGGGCGGCGAGGATGGCGCCCTCGGACGGGCGGCCCTCGCGGCGGAAGAACGAGCCGGGGATGCGGCCGGCGGCGTACATCCGCTCCTCGACATCGACCGTCAACGGGAAGAAGTCGATCATGTCGCGCGGGTTCTTGGCAGCCGTTGTGGCGGCCAGGAGCATGGTGTCGTCGTCAAGGTAGACCGAGGCGCAGCCATCGGCCTGGCGAGCGAGCAGGCCGCTCTCGAAGCGGACGACATGCTTGCCGTACTGACCGTTGTCAATGACGGCCTCGGTGAAGTGAAGGTCAGGACCCTCCATGGGGTCTCCTCTCAGGTGTGACGCGAGAGACGCCCCTCGTACGCCGTGATTGACGGACCGGATACCGGTCTTCGATCGAAGCTCACGGGGCCCGTACGAAAGAACCCGGAAGCCACTACCGAGGACCGCCCGAACCGTCCGGCTGAGGCGTTCGCGATGGTTGGTGTGCTGTGTGAAGTTGTGGTTGAGGGCCCGCCTCGCGACGGGCCCTCAGGGAGTCACCGGCGCAGACCGAGGCGCTCGATCAGCTTGCGGTAGTGCTCGATGTCGTTCTTGGCGACGTAGTTGAGCAGCCGGCGACGCTGACCGACGAGCAGCATCAGGCCGCGGCGGCTGTGGTGGTCGCCCTTGTGCTCCTTGAGGTGCTCGGTCAGGTGCGCGATGCGCTTGGTGAGCAGGGCGATCTGAACGTCGGGCGACCCGGTGTCGCCTGGGGTGGTCGCGTAGTCTTCGATGATCTTCTTCTTTGTTGCAGCGTCCATCGACGTGCACTCCTTCCGTGTTCCCGTTGCGCGATGCCTCAGTTGCGTCGTGCGGTTGAGGCGCTTGGGATGTCGCGGCCGATCTACGGCACCAGTCAGGCTATCAGTGGCCACGCGCGCGGGTGAAATCCCGGGGTCACCCGAGCGTACGGTCGATGGACCGTGGTGTGCCTACAGACCCGGATCGGGTAGGTTCAACCTCGCAAGGGTCCGCACGGACCGAGAGGCCAGGAGGTAGTGCATGACCCCGACGAACCTGCCCGGGATTGTGGTCCGACCAGTCACCAAGGCTGATCTTGCTGCCCTCATCGCGCTTGAGCAGCATCCGGACGCCCACATCAGCGAAGGTCGGTTCGCCGAGATGGCGAAGGGCGACAACACGTACTTCATCGCGGTCAAGGACGATGTGGTGCTCGGCACGGCAGTACTCGACCTGCGCGACCCTGACATGCTGCCGGAACTGCGTGACATGTACGTCTATCCGCATGCCCGTCGCCAGGGTGTCGGCCATGCCCTGACCGAGCACATCGAGGCTGAGGCCCGCGAGCTCGGGTACGAAGAGATCTTCCTGGGCGTCGACCCCGACAACTTCGAGGCCATCCCGCTGTACATCTCGCTCGGGTACGAGCCCACCGGCAACCACCGGCTGCTCGAGTCCACCGACGATGAGGGGGACTCCCCCACCGGTGTGCACCACGACGCGATCTACCGCAAGGGCCTCCGCTACGCCAAGTGAGGCTCAGGCCAGCAGGTCGCGGGTGGCCGCCACGTCGGCGTCCATCTGCTTGATCAGCGCATCAAGAGACTCGAACTTCACCTGACCTCTGATTCGCGCGACGAAGTCCACGCCGATCGGTGCCCCGTACAGCTCCAGGTCGGTGCGGTCGAGCACATACGACTCCACGCGCCGTTCCTCGCCGTCGAAGGTCGGGTTGGTGCCGACGGAGATGGCGGCGGGCCAGCGCTGGGGGTACGGCTGGTCGAGGCGGGTGACGTACCCGGCATAGACCCCGTCAGCCGGGCAGGCATCGCCACGCGGGACCGTCAGGTTGGCGGTCGGGAAGCCGAGCGTACGGCCTCGCTGGTCGCCCATCACGACGATTCCGGTGAACCGGAACGGCCGACCCAAGACCTGGGCCGCAGCCTCGACATCGCCGGTCACCAGCGCCTGCCGTACGCGAGAGGACGAGAACACGTCATCATCGGCCACGAGCGGCGCAGCAACGACCTCGTAGCGGCCTTGGCTGAGCTCCCGGAGTGTGTCGACGCGGCCAGCAGCCCGGTGACCGAAGGCGAAGTTCTCCCCCACCACGATCACCTTCGGGTTGAGCGGGATGATCACCTGCTCGACGAACTGCTGCGGGCTCCACTGGGCGACTCGCTCGGTGAACTCGACCACCCGTACCTCATGGGCGCCTGCCCGCTTGAGCAGGTCGATCCGCTCGGGCAGGTTGCAAAGCAGCTCAGGGGCGCGGTCAGGCCGCAGCACGGAGATCGGATGGGGCCAGAAGGTCACGGCTACAAGGGGCAGGTCAGGCGCTTGCGACTGCGCGTACGCGAGAAGCTGGCGGTGCCCCTCGTGGACCCCGTCAAAGTTGCCGATCGCGACGACGGTCTGGTCGGTCATCGGTTCCCTTCCGGCTCTGTCAGGACAGCCTCGGGTACGGCTCGCCCGTCACCTCCGGGACGGTACAGCGCCAGCAACGCGCCCTGAGGATCGAGGATCCCGGTGAGACGGTCGAGCGTGAGGTCGAGTGGCCTTCCGTACGACACGGCTCGGCTCGACGCGTCGTCGACCTGGACCACCGGGAACGATCGGGCCGCAGCGTCGGCCATCGACATCAGCTCTGGCTCTGGCGCTTCGGCAGGATCAACGGTCACGTCGATGGTGACATCGTCAAGGCTGTAGCCCCCGACTCGAGTCCGGCGCAGCGAGGTCAGATGAGCCCCGGTACCAAGCTCGTTGCCCAGGTCCCGAGCCAGTGCGCGGATGTATGTCCCCGATGAGCACTCGACGTCAACGTCAAGATCAACGACCGCCACCCCGTCGACCTCGGCGGGTCGCACGGCCAGCAGGTCGTAGCGGCTCACGGTCACGGGACGCGCCTTCAGCACCACGTCCTCCCCCGCGCGCACCCGGGCGTACGAGCGCTTCCCGTCCACCTTGATCGCCGACACGGCCGAGGGCACCTGGGTGATGTCGCCGATGTACGGCAGCATCGCCGCGCGGACTGCATCCTCGGCGATGCCGGCAGCACCCCTCGTCGCTGTGACGTCACCATCAGCGTCCTCCGTCACGGTCTCGATGCCGAGGCGCACGGTCGCCCAATAGCGCTTGTCATGCAGCGCCAGGTGTCCCAGCAGGCGAGTGGCTCGGTTCACCCCGACGACCAGGACACCCGTCGCCATCGGGTCAAGAGTGCCGGCATGACCCACCTTGCGAGTGCCGAGCAGGCGCCGACAGCGTCCGACGACCTGGTGCGAGGTCCACCCGGACGGCTTGTCGACGACGAGGATCCCTGACTGCGTCGTCACTCGCCCGACTCGACGTCTGCGTCGTCGTCCACGTCGCCCGAGTCGTCAGCCTCTTCCTTCTTCTTGTACGGGTCAGCGTCGCCGGCGTACGAGGCGGCAGCCGCCTTCTGAGCCACCTCAGCATCGCCCGCCTTGGCGGCTGCCAGCAGCTCCTCGAACTGGGCGCTTGTCTCGGGCATGGCGTCGTGGACGAACGCGATGGTCGGCGCGAACTTCATGCCGAGCCTGCGGGAGACCGCCGTACGGATCTGTCCCTTGGCCGCATCGAGGGCAGCGGCAGTCTCGGAGTGCTCGGCCTCCCCGCCTAGGACCGTGTAGAAGAGCGTCGCCTCCTTGCCGTCCTTGCTGAGCCGGACATCGGTCACCGTGACGAACCCGAGCCGAGGGTCCTTGATCCGGGTCTGCACCATCTCGGCGGCGATGTGCTTGATCTGCTCGGCCTTCTTCAGTGCCATCGGGTTCGTCATGTCAGCTCCTCAGCGGTCGGTCGATCAACCGGACGAGTCTATCGGCAGCACGCCCACTCGACGGGCGAGTGCGGCTACGCCGCTCTTGAACTGAGCACGTCGGTACGCCAAAGGCCCGGCAGCAGAGCTGCCGGGCCTTGAGTCCTGACGCGGTCGATTCCGCGACCTGGTGTCAGCTCGCGCTCACACGCGCGCCTTCTCGACGATCTCGAAGGTCTCGATGATGTCGCCGATGTGGATGTCGGAGTAGTTGTGCAGCGTGATACCGCACTCGTACCCCTCGCGCACCTCGACGACGTCGTCCTTCTCGCGACGCAGCGTGTTGATGCTGGTCGCTGCGACGACGACACCGTCGCGGATGAGGCGGGCCTTCTGATGCCGACGGACGGTGCCGTCGATGATCATGCAGCCAGCGATGGTGCCGATCTTGGACGAGCGGAAGATCTCGCGGATCTCCGCCTGGCCGCGGATCTGCTCCTCCTCGATGGGCTTCAGCATTCCCTTGAGCGCGGCCTCGATGTCATCGAGAGCGCCGTAGATCACCGAGTAGTACTTGATGTCGACGCCCTCGCGGTCGGCGAGCTCGGTGGCCTTGCCCTGCGCACGGACGTTGTAGCCGATGATGACGGCATCCGACGCCGAGGCGAGCGAGACGTTGGTCTCGGTGATCGCACCGACACCACGGTCGATGATCCGCAGCGAGACCTCGTCGCCCACGTCGATGCCGAGCAGGGCATCCTCGAGCGCCTCGACCGAACCGGCCGAGTCTCCCTTCAGGATCAGGTTGAGCTCCGAGACCTCGGACCCCTTCTCCATCTGCTTGAGCAGCTCGTCGATCGTGCGACGGCGTGTCGAGCGGGCCAGCTGAGCGGCACGCATGCGCGCCTCGCGCTTCTCGGCAATCTGACGCGCCTTCCGGTCGTCCTCAACGACCAGGAAGTTGTCACCAGCGCCGGGAACCGACGTGAGGCCGAGCACCTGCACCGGCATGGACGGCGGCGCCTCGGTGATCGTCTCGCCCAGGTCGTCGATCATCGCGCGGACACGGCCATGAGCCGAGCCAGCCACGATCGAGTCGCCGACGTGGAGCGTGCCGCGGTGCACCAGCACCGTGGCAACGGGACCGCGACCCTTGTCGAGGTGCGCCTCGATCGCCACACCCTGGGCGGGCATGTCGGGGTTGGCGCGGA
>DAOOHL010000031.1:0-1782 GCA_035416185.1 Propionibacteriaceae bacterium
GGAGTCCGTCGGCAAGGTGCTCTCGTACCTGGGTGTGACCGATAAGCGCGTGTACGACGAGGTGCTCCGCCAGATGGCTGAGATCGAGGAGGTCTCGGCCAGCTAGTTGATGCCTTGGGGTAGAGGTTCGACGGCGCCGGGTTGTTCTGGCGCCGTCGTCTGTTTGGATGGGAGAACCAGCCCACGACTTGAAGGAGCGATCATGGCCAACACGAGCACCGCCCATACGCATTGGGAGGGTTCCCTCAAGGAGGGCTCTGGCAGCGTCGAGCTGCAGACCTCCGGTGCGGCGACATTCGATCTGACGTGGGCGGC
The DNA here is from genome assembly GCA_035416185.1 of Propionibacteriaceae bacterium. GTDB lineage: Bacteria > Actinomycetota > Actinomycetes > Propionibacteriales > Propionibacteriaceae > JBHAES01. The sequence continues at coordinate 316 of DAOOHL010000031.1, forward strand.
ACGTGCCGAGGCGGGGCAGGGCACCACCAACCCGGAAGAGCTGATCGCCGCGGCGCTGGCTACCTGCTTCTCGATGGCGCTGTCGCACGGTCTGTCCGGCAAGGGCACCCCGCCGACGTCGATCGACACGACCGTCGGTGTTGACTTCAAGCCCGGTACGGGCATCACGGGCGCTCATATCAAGGTGGTCGGCTCCGTGCCGGGCATCACCGCAGAGGACTTCCAGGCGGCCGCCGAGGACACCAAGGAGAACTGCCCGGTGTCGAAGGCGCTGAGTGGCGTCGAGAAGACGCTTGAGGTCGAGTTCGTCTGAGCTGTTGTTGTCTGGGGGGCTTCGTCCCCCAGACCCCCGGCGCTCTGACGTGGCTCCCTGCGCCGACGACCGCGCCACGTGCTGGAGAAGGACGCTTCCGCGGCCATCCACCTTGGTGAGCCGTGGCGCGGTTGTCGTCTCCGGTCTCCACGTCAGCCGTCCCGCACGCACCGCTGATGCGCGTGAACCCGAACTGGCCAGGTCGTACGGGGGATCCGCGTCGCAGGCCCGCGCCCGAGTAGGTCCCCGTACGATCTCGACCATGACCACGGACAGGCTGTACCACATCGGCTTCGGCGCCAGCGATCTCCCGGACGGCACCACCGTCGCCCTGATGTCGGGTGATCCTGGCCGCTCAGAGTTGATCGCCCAGCAGCGGCTCACCGGTTCCCGTGAGTTGTCGAGGCATCGTGGGCTGGACTCGTTCGTCGCTCATCTCCCGAGCGGCCGGCCGGTCGTGTGCGCAACCAGCGGGATGGGTGCTCCGTCGATGTCGATCGTGGTCAACGAGCTCATCCAGGTCGGCATCCGGACGATCATCCGGATCGGCACCTGCGGCTCCATCCAGCCGGACCTAGCGCCGGGTGCGGTGATCATCGCCTCAGCGGCGCTCTCGCGACAGGGGGCGACCGCTGACATCGTGCCGCCCGGCTTCCCAGCGGTCGCTGACCCGTTCGTCACCGTTGACCTTGCCCGCGCAGCAGAAGCGGCCGGGATCGAGCACCGCGTAGGCGTGGTCTGCTCGACCGACACGTTCTTCGAGGGCCAGGAACGCTCCGAGTCGTCAGCCAACCCCCACCTGCTGCGATCGCTGCGCGGCCAGACCGACGAACTGCGCGACGTGGGTGTGCTGGCCTACGAGATGGAGTCAGGGACGCTCTTCGCCATGGGTCAGGCGTACGGCTTCCGCGCCGCCTGCGTTCTTGGTGTCGTGGCCCAGCGCACCGAGAGCGAGCAACCCCGCCTGGAAGCCAAGGACCGAGCCGTCGCCAACGCTCTGGAAGTCGCCGTCCTGGCCGCCGACCGCTGGACCTGACCCTCGGCGAGCCGGGTTCGTTGGCGGTTGGGTTCCGATAGGCACGAAAATCACGGCTGAGATGGTGAAGATGGTGCCTTTAGGCACGAAAGTCACCGTGCGACGGTGAAGATGGTGC
>DAOOHL010000031.1:1882-16556 GCA_035416185.1 Propionibacteriaceae bacterium
TGCCTTTAGGCACGAAAGTCACCGTGCGACGGTGAAGATGGTGCCTTTAGGCACGTAAATCACCGTGCGACGGTGAAGATGGTGCCTTTCGGCACGTAAATCACCGTGCGACGGTGAAGATGGTGCCTTTCGGCACGTACATCACCACGCGACGGTGAAGAGGGTCCCTTTCGGAACGATACTCACGCCGCCGGTGGGTGCAGGTAGGACCGCGCCGAGCGGTCAGCGGCGGTACGTGACCCGGCCAGCCCAGACGGTGGCGACCACCGGGTCGGGGAGCTCTCGGCCGTGGTACGGGTTGTTGCGCGAGATCGACGCCGACGCGGATCGGTTGACGACCGCGCGAGCAGCCGGGTCGACCAGCACGAACGTTGCCGGCTCACCCATCGCCAGCGGCCGACCCTGGGTTCCCGAGACCCCACCGATCCGCGCGGGGGCGATCGACATCCGGTCGGCCACGCCTGCCCAGCCGAGGCGCTCCAACGAGGTCTCCATCACGACCGCCAGCGCCTGCTCGAGGCCGAGCATTCCAGGTCGGGCGTCGCCGAACGCGTGGTCGTCCTTGTCGTGCGACGCATGCGGGGCGTGGTCGGTGGCAACGACGTCGATGGTGCCGTCGGCGAGCGCCTGCCGGACAGCATCGACGTGCTCGTCGGTACGAAGCGGCGGGTTGACCTTGTAGGTCGGGTCGTACGACTCCACCTCACGGGTGGTCAGGTAGAGGTGGTGAGGGGTGACCTCGGCGGTGACCCGGATGCCCTGCGCCTTGGCCCACCGGAGAACCTCGACGGACTCAGCCGTCGAGACGTGGCAGACGTGGAGCCGCGAGCCGGTGAGCTTCGCCAGCTGCACGTCACGGGCGATGATCACCGACTCGGCCACCGCGGGCCAGCCGGGCAGGCCGAGGCGTCCGCTGATCTCCGACTCGTGGCAGCAGGCGGAAGTCCCGGCCAGGTTCGAGTCCTGGGCGTGCTGGGCAACGACCCCGTCGAAGGCTGTGACGTACTCCAATGCGCGGCACATCAGCCCCGCGTTCATCACACACATGCCGTCGTCGGAGAACACGGTCACGCCGGCGCGCGCGTTCATCGACCCGAGCTCCGCCAACTCGGCGCCGGCCAGTCCCTTCGTGATCGCGCCGATGGGGACCACCTGCGCCGACCCGTCGCGGCGGCCCAGCGCCAGGATGTGTTCGGCCGACTCACCGGTGTCGGTGACCGGGTCGGTGTTGGCCATGGCGAAGACCGCGGTGTAGCCGCCCCGCGCTGCCGCACGAGTCCCGGAGGCGACAGTCTCGGCGTCCTCGCGGCCAGGCTCGCGCAGATGGGTGTGCAGATCGACGAAGCCCGGCAGCGCGATCAGCCCGTCGGCGTCGAGCCGCTCCACATCGCCGGGCGCGTCCGCGGGGTCGCGCAGGACGCCGTCAGCGACGAACAGGTCACCGCGGGTGCCGTCGGCGAGTTCCGCGCCAGTCACCAGTAGCTGCATCTCAGTTCTCCTCATCGGTGCCACCCAGCAGGTGGTAGAGCACGCTCATCCGTACGGCCACGCCCGCCGCCACCTGGTCCAGGATCAGCGAGTTGGCCGCGTCAGCCGCAGCGGCCGAGATCTCCACGCCGCGGTTCATCGGGCCGGGGTGGCAGATGGCGGCATCGGACTTCATCCGGTCCACGCGTGCCGGCGTCAGCCCGTACCGCTCCGCGTACTCGCGCGTCGACGGGAAGAAGCCGCCCTCCATCCGCTCCCGCTGCACGCGCAGCATCATCATGATGTCGGCGGAGTCGACGATCTCGTCCAGGTCGGTCACCACGTCAACACCCCAGTCGCTGATCCCAGCCGGCTGCAGCGTCGGGGGTGCGACCAGCACCACCCGCGCTCCGAGAGTCTTCTGCAGCCACACGTTCGAGCGGGCGACCCGGCTGTGTTTGATGTCGCCGACGATCGCGACGGTCTTGCCGGCCCAGTCGGTGCCGCCATGGGCGCGGAAGTGCTGCCGCATCACGTAGGTATCAAGCAGCGCCTGGGTCGGGTGCGCATGCCAGCCGTCGCCGGCGTTGATGATGTGGGCGCCGACCCAGCCGGTGGCCTGTGCGACCGAGCCCGACACCGCGTGCCGGATCACGAACGCGTCGACCCCCATCGCGTCGAGGGTGAGCAGCGTGTCGCGCATCGACTCGCCCTTCGACACCGACGACCCCTTCGCCGCCACGTTCATCGAATCGGCCGACAGCCGCTTCTCGGCAAGCTCGAAGGAGCCGCGGGTGCGGGTGGAGTCCTCGTAGAAGAGGTTCACGACCGTACGGCCCCGCAGCGCCGGCAGCTTCGGTACGTCACGGGTGAGCACATCGGCCATCGTCTCGGCGGTGTCGAGCAGCCGTACGGCGTCGTCGTACGCGAGCCCGTGCGTGTCGAGGAGATGCTTCATCGGACCACCACCTGCGTCGTGCCGTCGACCTCGTCGAGGTGTACGTCCACCATCTCTGAGGCCTTGGTGGCCAGCTCTTTGCCCACATGGTCGGCGCGGATCGGCAGCTCGTGGTGACCCCGGTCCACCAGCACAGCCAATCGGACTGCCCGAGGTCGCCCGAGGTCCTTCAGCGCGTCGAGGGCGGCGTTGACCGTACGGCCCGAGAAGAGCACGTCATCGACCAGCACGACCACCCGGTCATCGACCGAGCCGGGGATCCGGGTGCGGCCAACCGGAAGGGTGGGCCGCTTGCGCAGGTCGTCGCGGTACATGGTGATGTCGAGCTCGCCCACCGGGACGTCGACTCCCTCGGCCGTGGAGAGCGCCTCGGCCAGTCGATGTGCCAACGGCACTCCACGGCGCGGGATCCCCAGCAGCAGCAGCCCGTCGGGGCCATGGTTCGACTCGAGGATCTCGTGGGCGATCCGAGTAATGGCCCGGCCGACGTCGTCAGCGTCAAGCACAAGTAGGGGCTCGGCCGTCCGCGTCACGTGCGCTCCTCCCAGTGGGGTCGGCCTGACGATAGCGCACCGCGCCGAACCTCTGAGCCGCCCGCCAGGGTGCAACCGGCCCCACCTCTGCCCTGGTCAGGGAGTCACCCGAGTTCACCCACCGTCATCTGGAGGAGGAATCCTGGACCGGATCTGGAGGACGACATGGACGACTCTCGCGCAGTGCCGTGGAGACGATGGTGACCCAGCAGCGGCGCCTCGCCGTCGACGCTGCCGACGGGAGCCCCGAAGTCACCGACATCTGGGCCTGCACCTCCAACCTCGAGGGCTGGTGAGTGTGATGACGGTGTACGGCTTTGCGGCTCACCTCGCTGTTGAGGCGTATGACCTGGATGCTGCCTCGGCCAAGCCCGTCGGGGGGAGCACGACGGAGGAGTGGCAGGCGACCCTGGGCGAAGGCTCCCTTGTGGCCGCCAACGCCCTGTACGCCGTCTACCCCGCCAACGGTGATGAGTTCCCAAGGCGGATCGTGGCGCACTACGACGTGACGGGGGAGCGGATGGGATACGACGATGTCGTACAACGAGCTCGACCCAGACGAGCTCGTCCCGATGCCGATCTTGGAGAACTGGCTCGACCATGCGCGGCGTACGGAGGACTTCTCCGCTGACGCCACGACCGTACCGCCGCAGTCCTGAGCGAGGAGGCGCTCGTAGCCGCTGCCGTCGGCTAGCATTCCGCCATGACTCTGACGACCCTGCTTGAGGTGTTCCCCGGCTGGCCCACGGCCGCGCAGGGGTCGATCATGGACTTCGCGCTGCTCTGGTTCATCGGCCCGCTCGCCCTCGGTGGCTTCCTGTCGGTGCTGTTCAACGCGAGCCGCTGGCTGGGCCGCGACAAGGCGCGCGCCGAGGTCGCCCGGATCGAAGGACCGCGCTCCTAGTCCTTGCCTGCTGTGGTTGGCTTGCCCCATGACCACAGCCATTGACTTCTGGTTCGACCCGACCTGCCCCTGGGCCTGGATGACCTCCCGGTGGATGCTCGAGGTGGAGAAGGTCCGCGACGTACGAACCACCTTCCACGTGATGAGCCTCGCGGTGCTCAACGAGGGCCGCGACCTGTCCGACGACTACCGGGCGGTCATGGATGCCGCCTGGGTCGGCGTACGGGCCGCGATCATGGTCGAGCAGCGGTACGGATCCGACACCCTGCGGGACTTCTACACCGCTCTGGGCACGCGCTACCACCTGGGCGAGGAGCCCCGTACGGCGGAAACCGTGCGTGCCACCCTGGCTGACCTGGGACTCGATGAGGCGATCGCTGACCGTGCCCAGACCGACGAGGTCGACGAGGCGCTGCGCGCGTCACACCACGAGGGCATGGACCCGGTTGGGATGGATGTCGGCACCCCGGTCCTGCGGGTCAACGGCATGAGCATGTTCGGACCCGTCATCTCGCCAGCCCCGAAGGGCGAGGAGGCCGGCGACCTGTTCGACGGTTTCGTCAAGATGACGGCGTACCCGGGCTTCTTCGAGCTGAAGCGCACCAGGACCGTCGGGCCGATCTTCGACTGACGCTGAGGCCTACTCGGCCGGTACCCAGCCAGCGGGGTTGTCGACGACCCACTCCAGGGTGCGCAGGGCCGCACCGGTCAGGGAGGCGTCGTCGGTGGTCAGGGCGCGTTCCACCCGTACCTCTGCCCACCGCGTCGTCAGCACCCGCCTCTGCAGGATCTCCAGCACCCTGTCGTGGATCTGGTCGAAGAGGGTGTGGTAGATGCCGCCCAGCACGACGGCGTCGACGTCGGTCATGTTGAGCGCAGCCGAGAGGGCAAGACCGAGCGTGCGGGCCGCCTGGTCGATGGCTGCGGCCGCCTGCGGATCCGACTCGGCTGCTGCGACGAGGCTGGCGATGGGGTCGGTGATCGGCAGGCCAGCAGCCGCCATGATCGCGTACTTGCCGGCGTAGACCTCGAGACAGCCGTTGGCGCCACAGCCACACGGCGGACCGTCCGGGTCAACGCAGACGTGGCCGACCTCGGCCGACCAGCCATGGACTCCGCCGAAGGGGTGGCCGCCGACGATCACTGCGCCGCCGATGCCGACCTCGCCGGCGACGAAGAAGAACGACTGGTCGCGCTGGGGGGCCCCGTTCTCGATCCGGCGAGCCCGGGTCTCGGCGAGCCCAGCCAGGTCGGCGTCGTTGCCGAGCTCGACCTTGCCCGTGATCCCGAGCCGCGACAGAGCGGGCGCGACGTCGACGTCCACCCACCCAAGGTTGGGAGCGAACCGGACGACCGTCCCCTCGACGATGCCGGGGATCGACAGGCAGGCCCCGGCGACGGTCATCTCGGCGGCGACAAGGTCGTCGACGATCGGCTGGGTGATGTCGAGCAGGTCGGTCAACGTGGCATCGGGCGACACCCCGCGGTAGTCGCCTGCCACTCTCACGTCAGCCAGGACGCGGCCGGTGAGGTCGATCGCCCGTACCGACAGTGAGTCGACCTGAACCTGCAGCCCGAGACCCACGATCGTGCTCCCGGCCGGAACCAGGCGGACGCCCGGCCGGCCGGCTCGGTCAACCACCTCCGGGTCAGTCTCACTGACGAGTCCGCCGCGGATCAGCTGCTCCACGAGCCCCGACACCGATGCCCGGGTCAGGCCGACGGCATAGGCGATCTTCGCCCGCGTCGTACGGCCCGGGTTGTCGAGCACCTCTCGCAGCACGATCGAGAGATTGTGCTCGCGCAACGAGGCCTGGCCGGCCGCCACCTGACGCCGCGCCGACCGCGTGGTCGTGAGCAGCGGGGTCCGCTGATCGTGCCCGGGAATGTTCGTCATAAGGTTGAATTTACTCCACCCACACGATAAGTTCACCACATCAACAAAATCTCGTAGGAGAGGTGACCAAGCCGTGCCGAAGGCCACAGCAGCAGACAAGTTCACGTTCGGTCTCTGGACCGTCGGCTGGCAGGCCGCCGACCCGTTCGGTGTCGCCACCCGCGGCCCACTCGACCCCATCGAAGCGCTGCACCGGCTGAAGGAGGTCGGGGCGTACGGGATCACCTTCCACGATGACGACCTGATCCCGTACGGCACCAAGGAGGCCGAGCGCCGCCAGGTCATCGACGGCTTCAAGCAGGCGCTCGACGAGACCGGCTTGAAGGTGCCGATGGTCACGACCAACACCTTCACCGAGCCCGTCTTCAAGGACGGCGGCTTCACCAACAACAACCGCGAGATCCGCCGCTACGGGCTCCGCAAGGTGATCCGGCAGGTCGACTTGGCTGCCGAGTTGGGCGCCGAGACGTTCGTGATGTGGGGTGGCCGTGAGGGTCACGAGTACGAGGGCAGCAAGGACGTCAACGCAGCCCTCGACCGCTACGCAGAGGGCATCGACACCGTCGCCGCCTACATCAAGGAGAAGGGGTACGGGCTCCGCATCGCCATCGAGCCCAAGCCTAATGAGCCGCGCGGCGACATCTTCCTGCCGACTGTCGGTCACGCCCTCGCCCTGATCGCGACGCTTGAGCACGGCGACATCGTCGGTCTCAACCCTGAGGTCGGTCACGAGCAGATGGCCGGGCTGAACTTCACCACCGGCATCGGCCAAGCCTTGTGGCAGGGCAAGCTCTTCCACGTCGACCTGAACGGGCAGCGGGGGGCCAAGTACGACCAGGACCTCGTCTTCGGCCACGGTGACCTGATCTCGGCGTTCTTCACCGTCGACCTGCTGGAGAACGGCTTCCCCAACGGTGGTCCGCGCTACGACGGCCCCCGGCACTTCGACTACAAGCCCTCCCGTACGGAGGACTACGACGGCGTCTGGGCGTCGGCCGAGGCCAACGTGCAGACCTACCTGCTGCTCAAGGAGCGGGCACTGGCCTTCCGTGCCGACGCTGAGGTGCAGGAGGCGATGAAGGCCGCGAAGGTGGACGAGCTGGCCGTCCCGACGCTGGCCGACGGTGAGACGATCGCTGACCTGGTGGCCGAGCCGAAGGACTTCGCCGACATCGACGTCACCGCGCTGGGTGAGAAGGGCGCCGGCTTCGTACGGCTCAACCAGCTCGCCATCGAACACCTCCTCGGCGCGAGGTAACTGTCGGGGACGCACCGTACCGCTAAGGACGGTGGGTCGATCAGAGAGAGGATCGGGCAGTGCTCGTTGCGGGGGTTGACTCCTCCACGCAGTCGTGCAAGGTCGTCATCGTTGACGCGGCTACGGGTGATGTCGTACGGGAAGGGCGCGCCGCCCATCCCGACGGCACCTCGGTCGACCCCGCTCACTGGTGGTCGGCACTGCTGTCCGCCATGGAGGAGGCGGGTGGCCTCGGCGACGTGGCGGCTGTCTCGATCGGCGGCCAGCAGCACGGCATGGTCGCGCTCGACGTTGACGGTCGGGTCGTCCGCGACGCCTTGCTCTGGAACGACACCCGCTCGGCCCAGGCGGCAGCAGACCTGGTGGCGGAACTGGGCGCTGAGCGCTGGGCTGAGGCGACCGGATCGGTGCCCGTGGCGTCGTACACCGTGACGAAGCTGCGCTGGCTGCGCGATGCCGAACCCGACAACGCCGCCAAGATCGCGGCGGTCGCCCTGCCGCACGACTGGCTCTCGTGGCGGCTCGCTGGCTACGGTCCCACCGAGGAGTCACCGCTCGGGCCGGTGCTCACGGAGCTCGGCACCGACCGCTCGGATGCCTCCGGGACGGGCTACTTCAACTCCGTTACCGGCGATTACGACCGCGACCTGCTCAAGGCAGCCCTGGGTCACGACTGCATGCTGCCGACCGTGGCTGAGCCGAACCATGCGATCGGCGTGGTCCATGCGGCGTACGCAGGCGGCGCCGAAGGGATCGCGATCGGCCCCGGCGCGGGCGACAACGCCGGCGCAGCGCTCGGCCTGGGCATGGTGGCTGGTGACGTCGCTGTGTCGCTGGGCACGTCAGGGGTGGTCTCGGCCGTCACTGACACGCCCAGCCATGACGCCTCTGGTCTGGTCAGCGGGTTCGCCGACGCCACCGGACGCTACCTGCCGCTGGCCTGCACCCTCAACGCGTCGCGCATCCTCGACGCGGCCCGGGCGGTGCTGGGGGTGTCGTACGACGAGCTGGACCGGCTCGCCCTGTCCGCGCCGTCAGGGGCTGATGGGTTGGTCCTGGTGCCCTACCTTGAGGGGGAGCGGACGCCGAACCTGCCCGACGCCACCGGGTCTCTACTCGGGTTGCGCCTGGCGAACCAGACCCCCGCCCACGTCGCGCGGGCCTATGTCGAGGGCATGCTCTGCGGGCTTGCCGACGGGCTGGCCGCGATGGAAGCGCAGGGGCTCAAGCCCGAGCGGGTGCTGCTGATCGGCGGCGGGGCGAAATCGGCCGCAGTCCGGGCCATCGCACCGGGGATCTTCGGCGTCGAGGTGGTCGTTCCAGCCGCGGGTGAGTACGTCGCCCTCGGTGCAGCCCGCCAGGCAGCCTGGGTCGCCCTCGGCGGAGATGGCCCTCCTGCCTGGGCGCGGGCAGAGGAGACGGAGCCTCGGTCCGCGGCACTGGCAACAGCGGTTCGGGATCGGTACGCCAGCGCAACCGCCCACCACCTCGACAGGGGCTGAGACGTCACTATCCGCTTCTCAATGACGGATGAACCGGTTCAATAGCCAGGTCCGTGCGTTGAGCAGCGGGTTGTGACCTGGTGGACCGACTCACCTGCCCTTGCAGCTGAGCGACCACCAACCTGAAAGGATGCCGCCATGACGAGAGTGCGGATCGGTGGGGGCCAACTGACGGCCGAAGTGTGGACCCTCGGGGCAGCGCTGAATGCCGTTGAGGTGCCCGACGCAACCGGGGCAGTGTCGTCCGTGGTGCTCGGCTGCCGCGACGAAGCCGCCCGCCAGGCATCCAAGGCGTACCTCGGCGAGATCGTCGGCCCGTACGGGAACCGCATCGCGAAGGCTACGTTCGACCTCGACGGCGAGTCGTACCAGCTCGATCGGAACTTTGAGGGCAAGCACACGCTCCACGGCGGTGCCGCCGGCTTCAGCCGGCAGGAGTGGGACATCCTCGAGCAGTCCGACGACTCCGTGACACTCGGCCTCGTCTGGACCGACACAGCGGGCTCGCATCCCGGCACGATCACGGTCCGCGCGAACTACGCGGTCGACGGTGACACGCTGACCCTGGTGACCGAGGCGACGACCGACGCCCCGACCGTCACCAACGTCGTCAGCCATCCGTACTTCAACCTCGGCTCGACCACCGTCGAGGACCACGTGCTGCAGATCGCCGCCTCACGGTTCGTCAACGTCGACGCTGAAGCGATCCCGCTCCCCGATGCCCCTCAGGCGGTGGCTGGCGACCTGGATCTGAGGGAGGGGAAGGCGCTGATCGAGTCGTACGGCTCAAGCGACCCCCAGCTCACCCAGTTCGGCGGGCTGGACCACTGCTTCGTGCTCGACGGCGCCGGCCTGCGCCCGGTCGCCTCACTGACCTGTCCGACGGCTGGTCGGAGGCTGATGATCCAGACCGACCAGGCGGGACTGCAGGTGTACGGCGGCATGTTCCTCGGCGAGGAGCCGGTGACGGTGGGTCCGGACGGGGCGTACGGGAACCGCGCCGGTGTCGCACTGGAGACCCAGAACCTCCCCGATGCGCCGAACCGGCCAGACTTCCCCTCATCGGTGCTGCGTCCCGGCGAGGTCCAGCGCGCCGAGGTGCGGTGGACGTTCTCGACCATCTGAGCGGTCAGGTCCCGCCGCGGGCGGACGCTGCGAGAAAGGCTTGCCAGGTTCCCTGGTCGGTCAGCGAACCAGTGATGCTCAGCTGGCGGAGCACCGTACGAGCAGCGTTCTGGGTGGATGTGTCCCAGGCGCCGCTGACCGGGGTGGCGACCCCATGCACCCAGGTGGCGATCGCTGCCACGGCCTGGCACTGAACGCGGGACCGCGGGTTGAACGTGGTCGGGCGACCCTGCGACACCGAGTCGTCGATGTGGATGTGATTGTCGTGCAGGTCGTCGAAGTGGTGGGTCAAGACGTAGGCGAACGACGCGTGCAGGCTGGCAGCCAGGCGCCAGTAGCCGCGTTGCAGGTCGCGCTCCCGGGCGGTCGCCCTGGCTGGATCGTCGGAGGTCTCGCTGCGCCACAGATCGTGACGACACGACACCGTCTCCGTGGAGCCGACCTTGAGCCGGGCGATGTCCAGAGCGCGACCAGATGCATGCCACGACGAGCAGTCACCTGAGGTCCAGATCCCGTACGTCGTGATGCTGGTCACCGGCTTGGTGCCCGCGACCGCGTTCCAGGAGGTCAGCCAGCCCTCAAGCTGGGCGGCGAAGCCCTCATCGACGGCGTACGGCCTGACGCGCCCGTCCATCTCGTACGGCAGCTCCGCAGCACCGATGCTCCGGATCGTCGGCAGGGTCTCGCGGGGGACACAGCGACCCGGCGGCGGATGAGCAGGGGATGGTTGGCCCGAGCACCCGACGAGAAGGGCGCCGCTCAGGGCGAGCAAAGACCGACGGGTGGGCACACCTCCAGCGTACGGAGGTGTGCCCACCCGTGGTGTGACCGGGACGGCCGTCGGTCTCAGTGGCCAGTCGCGTGACCTGCGTCAGGTCAGGAGATGCCCGCCGTCGCCTCCGCCATGAACCGCTTCGCGGCGGCAGCCGGGTAGGACCGGCCGAACAGCACGTCCTCCTCGACCGTGCCAGACGCGGAGAAGGTCGCCTTGGCGGTCATGAAGTCCTTGAGCATCGGGAAGTACTCGAGTCGGCTGTCGGCTGTCGGCTGTGGCGGTGGCGGTGCATTCCCGTGTCGGTTTGATGGGAGACTTCCTGCCATGCGCGTACACATCGGCACCGACCATGCAGCCTTTGAGCTCAAGGAGTTCCTCGTCGTCAGCCTCACGGAGCAGGGGTACGAGGTGATCGACCACGGAGCGCTCGAGTACGACGCTCAGGACGACTATCCGGTGACGATCATCCCCTGCGCTGAGGGGGTCGCCGCTGACCCGGGTTCGCTCGGCATCGTGCTCGGCGGGTCCGGCAACGGCGAGAACATCGCAGCGAACAAGGTGGCCGGGGTCCGCTGCGCGCTGGCCTACGCCCCGGAGCTCGCCAAGCTCGGGCGCGAGCACAACGACGCCAACGTGGTCGCCATGGGTGGGCGGTTCCACAGCAACGAGGAAGCTCTTGAGATCGCGCTGACGTTCCTCCGTACCCCGTTCTCCAACGAGGCACGTCATCAGCGTCGGATCGACCTGCTCACCAGGTACGAGGAGACCGGCAGTCTGGCCTGACCCGCGCCGTCAAGCAGACGCGAGCCGGCCAGGGCACCCGTGAGCCGGGGTTGGGTCCTCAGCCGGCGAAGGCCTGGATCTTGGCGAACATGTCCTCGAGCAGGAACCGTACGTCGACCTGCTCCGCGACCCGGATCGGGTTGCCCTTGCCCTCGACGTACGTGCCGTCTGCGGCGAAGCGCGACGACGGGCGCGTCCGGAAGGAGCCGCCACGCGGGTACATCATCAGGCTGACGGCGGGGGAGTCGCCCAGGGACCGCGACTCGATCGGCTCGCGATGCCAGGTGTCGTTCCACTCCTTCAGCTGGTCGACGAGGTAGCGACCCAGCTCACCGCAGGGCGCCACGCGGGCGTCGAGTTCGGCGTACGAGACCGAGACCTGCGAGTAGACGTTGCTCGGCACCTGCCAGACCCGGACCCCGGAGTCGAAGACCACGTTGGCTGCTGCGATGTCATTGGAGAGGTTGAACTCGATCCGGGGCCGAGCGGTCGCGACGGGACCAATCTGAAGACCAGCCTCCAGGCCGTCGTACGGGGCTCCGCCGATCCAGACCACCATCACCGGGCGGGAGGCGAGCTCCGGGTCGAGCAGGAGCGCCGACGCCATGTCGGTGAGCGGGCCCAGGAAGGAGATGTAGAGCGGGTCGTCGTCGGTGGCGAGCTTGGACTCCTCGATGATCAGCTGGGCGCCGGGTGAGTCCAACGGGGTCTGCTCGTCGGGGATACCGGTCTCGGCGCCGTTCTCCACCCGGACCCTGCCAGTCATCCCCATCAGGTCGAGGATCAGGTCGATCTCCTCGCGGGAGTCGGCCATGCTGTGGTTCGAACGCAGCGACCCGAAGTGCGCGGCGATCAGGCCACGCATGTCGAACATCGGCGTGAGCAGGGCGTGCACAATCGCGTACTGGTCGTCGGCCTCGTTCTTCGCGTCGGTGTTGATGATGACTCTACGGCGGCCAACCATGACTCTCTCCTGCATGGATATTCAATAATGCGTAAGATGTACACCAGCCTACCTGTGCGGCCAGGGAGCGTCAAGACTGTCCCCTGTCTCAGGTCTGTGAGTACGATGAGAACATCCGAGCAAAGGATTGCTCAACCAGTCGGGTCTGTTGGTATGGACGGGTTGCCCCGAAACGAACCGATGGGAAATCGCACATGAGGTACGGACGACGTCAGGTGCTGGGCATGACCGGTGCGGTGGCGGTTCTGGCGACGTTGCCAACAACCGTCGCTCAAGCGGCCGCCAGGACGGCAGACCAGGAGCGGATCCTGAGCCAGCTGACCGAGGCCTACGCCGGCAATGACACGACGAATGCCGACCCGACGGTGAAGCTGAAGGTCACGGCGATCCAGGCCACCGCGCAGGCCGCCATGAACACCTTCAACACGCTCGCGCAGGCAGACACGTCCGGCGTGCTGTTCCGCGGGATCACCTCGACAGCCACCGAGGTCATCTACGTCACCGAGTACACCAACCTCGCCGCCATCGCCCTCGCGACGGTGACTCCCGGCGCTGCCTTCTTTGCCCGTACGGACATCCAGCAGCGCGTCATCGACGCGCTGCAGTGGCACTACGACCGCCACTTCTCCAAGACCTCGGCTGGCTATGTCGGCAACTGGTTCCAGTGGGAGATCGGGATGCCCACGGTGATCACCCGCTCGCTGGTGCTGCTCCGCGATGTGGTGGCGGCGTACAAGCCCGACCTGACCAGCGCCTTCGTCGCCACCATGGACAACTACCTGCGCGGCGGCGACCGCGCCACCGTGATCGGTGACGTCGACCTGGCCAGCCGGTTCCACACAGGCGCCAACCTGGTCGACATCACCACGAACCGGATCCTGCAAGGCGCGCTGCTCGGCGACGACGCCCGGATCGCCAAGGCAGTGTCGAACCAGCTGACCGCTTACAACCGGATCGACCGCGCCAACCTGGTCAACAATGTCACCGACGGCTTCTATCCCGACGGCTCCTTCGTGCAGCACGACTCCGTCGCCTACACGGGCTCGTACGGGAAGATCCTGCTCGCCAAGGTGATGCTGACGATCAAGGTGCTCGCGCAGACTCCGTACCTGGCCGGTCGCGACCTCACGGGCACGGTGCAGGACTGGGTCGCTGGCAGCTTCGCGCCGGTGATCTATGAGGGCTACCTGATGGAGATCGTCAAGGGGCGCGGTGTCTCCCGGACGACCACCGGCTACACCGACGTGGTCGGCATCATCGAGTCGGCCACGGACCTCTCCCGGTTCCGTCCGGCGGCCGACGCGGCCAAGCTGCGCTCGTGGGTGAAGTTCGTCACCCGGTCGTCCAAGTCGACCGTCGCCGCCACCAGCTTCGTCTCCCCGGCCACCATCGCCGCCTGGGCAGCGCTGATGACCGACACGGCCCTTCCCGCCACCGACACCTTCCGACGCGCCCAGTCGACGTTCAACGCGATGGAGCGCGACGTGCACGTGGGCGACGGCTACGCGTTCGCGCTGGCCAGGACCTCGGAGCGGATCTCGAAGTACGAGTACATGAGCAACGAGAACCTCAAGCCCTGGTTCCAGGGCGATGGCGCCTACTACCTCTATCTCGCAGGTGACGACCAGACGACGGCGTACGGCGCCTCCTACTACGCGCTCGTCGACCCGACGCGGCTGGCAGGAGTGACGGCCCCGGTCGAGGACCGCACGCCCGTGCCCGACCTGTATGGAGTGGCCTGGTACGACAATCCCGACGCGGGGTTCACCTCATCGTCGGTCAGCCAGAACACCTACATCTACTTCCCGAAGAGCACCGATGCGTGGTCGGGCGGCACGTCGCTCGGGTCGTACGGGATCGCAGGGCTCCGGCTCTCCTCGGAGGTGACCTGGCGCGACAAGCAGGCAGGGCGGCTCCCGCAGGACCTGGTCGCCTACCAGGGCACGGCCGGAGTGAAGACCTACGTGATGCTCGGCGACAAGATCGTCGTGCTGACTGCGGGTGTGACCGACCCGGCCGGCCGCGAGGTGACGACCACCGTTGACTCCCGTACCTCAGCGCCGAGCGCCACCGTGACGCTGCTGGGTCAGCGACGCGACGGCGTCCCGACCACCGGTGACGTCACGTCGACCCCGATGAGCTGGCTGCGCTGGTACGACGCGGCCCGCGGCAAGGCCGTCGGGTACGTGTTCCTCGACAACCATCCGGTGTCGGCCTCGGTGAAGCCGACGTCGGCGAACCTGCGTTCCGTCAGGGTCTCGAACCCGAACACAGTGGTGTCGTCGAAGCTGGCATGGGTCGGCTACAGCACCCCCGCGTCCAGCCAGCCCGACTCCTGCGCCTACGTGATCGTTCCCGGGTCGACCGCCGATCTGAACGTCGTGTCCCACCAGATCGAGATCGTCGCCAACACGGCCTCCGTGCAGGCAGTGACGGATCGTTCACTGCTGCTCACCGGTGCGAACTTCTTCGCTCCCGACGGTGGCAAGGCGGGCCGGATCAAGTCCA
>DAOOHL010000032.1:0-16294 GCA_035416185.1 Propionibacteriaceae bacterium
CGGGTGTGCAGGCTGGTCGAGAGCTGCCAGCCCACGATCATCCGTGAGCACATGTGGGGCTGGCATCTGCCGGGGGATGGCCAAGGCTGGGGCGGCGGTCGTCGTTCACGGTCTGGACCAGGTATCGGCGGAGACCACTGCTGAGGAGATCCGGTCGGCCGGGGGCGTGGCCGAAGCGGCCTGGGGACCGATCGACCAGGCTGAGACGAGCCGCACGGCGGTTCAGCTCGCGGTCGACAGGTTCGGGCGTCTGGATCATCTTGTCTGCTCTGCCGGGATCCAGCGTTATGGCGACGTCGTCTCGACCAGCGAGCAGGTCTGGGACGAGGTCTTCGACGTCAACGTCAAGGGCGTGTTCCTCGCGGCGCATGAGGCCCTCCCGTTCATCCGCGCGTCGGGCAGCGGAAGCATCACGTTGATCTCCTCCGTCCAGGGTTCTGCGAACCAGAACCAGGTCGCCGCCTATGCCGCCAGCAAGGGTGCGTTGAACGCCTTGTGCCGGGGCATGGCGGTTGACGAGGCGGCGTACGGGGTCCGCGTGAACGCCGTACTCCCAGGGTCGATCGACACGCCGATGCTGCGCAGCTCAGCCGCCGACTACAGCGACGGCACCGCGGGCGGGATCGACCGGACGCTCACGAGCTGGGGTACGAGCCACCCGCTGGGCCGGATCGGACGACCAGATGAGGTCGGGGCGGTCGTGACCTTCCTGGCGAGCGCAGCGGCCTCGTTCGTGACCGGGGCTGAGGTGCGCGTCGACGGTGGGTTGCTGTCGCGTCTCCCAGCGCCGCTTGAGGGCTGAGTCCCGGTACGGTTCTCGCCGACTCGCGGTCGTTCACCCGGAACAAACCCGTACCTGACATCGTTGGGGCCTGTGTCAACGATCGTAGGAGGAACCACATGGCCACCGTTGAGCTGACCGCTGAGAACTTTGCCGAGACCGTCAGCACGACCGACGCGCTGATCATCGACTTCTGGGCGCCCTGGTGCAACCCGTGCCTGCGCTTCGCTCCCGTCTTCGAGGCTGTCAGCGAGGACCACCCTGACGTCGTCTTCGCGAAGGTGAACACCGAGGAGCACCAGGACATCGCCCAGGCGCTGCAGATCAACTCGATCCCCACCCTGATGGCGTTGCGTGCGGGCATCCTCGTCTTCCGCCAGGCTGGCGCCCTCACCAAGCCGGCGCTGACCGACATCGTCACCCAGCTCGAGGGGCTCGACGTCGAGGAACTCAAGCGCGACGTGGCCGCCCAGGGAGACGACGCCCACGACCACGATCACAGCGACCCGACCCACACCCACGCGCACTGATCGTTGAAGCGCCGGGCGTCACTTCATCGCGACGACCCGGCGCATCGGTACGGCGAGCTTGACCTCGCCCTGAGCCATCACCTGGCTCTCCAGGAACCTGATCCCATCCTCCAGCCGCGCGGCAGAGGTGGTTGGCAGGTACAGGGCGTCCACCATCAGCTCTGCGTCGGCCCGTGACCGTACGGTGATGTGGTACAACTCCCGGCGGTCCTCGATCTTCCGGAGCCCATGAGCGCGCATCAGCGCGGCGAAGTCGGTCAGCTCCAGCGGGCCGGGGAACCTGGGTGTCGAGCGCAACGCGGCTGCCAGGCGTAGCCCGATCCGTACGTCTGCCAACGACAGCGGGCGAACGCTGGGCGCCATGAACGCCAGCAGCCCGCCAGGCTTCAGCACCCTGGCTGTCTCCTGAAGCAGCTTCCCGGTGGGGTGGATGACGACCATTCCCATGCTGGAGGTCACCGCATCGACCGACGCGTCCGCGAACGGCAGCCAGAGGGCATCAGCCCGTACCCAGGGCCCCGCCGACCGGCTGGCGGCCAACTCCAGTTCGGCCGCCGAGATGTCGACGCCGATGATCGTACGGCCCGGCGCCGCCAGTTCACGCGACATGGCTCCGGCTCCGCAGGCAAGGTCCACCACCATGGCTGCGCGCGAGGAGACTGCTCGGGCGAGCCAGTGGTACGGGGTGTGGCGCCCGTTCAACGCCCGCGACAGCGCCGCCTCGGAAACTCCGGGCCGCTCAGCGTGGAAGCCGTCCAGATACGATCCCCAGTCCGGGCCCGGCATCAGTCGCCCCTGCCAGCACTGGCCATCGACCGAGTGCTCAGCGCGCTGCTCGGCTGACAAAGAGCCGGTCGGCCAGAGCAGGATCCAGCACAACCTCACCCTGGTCAGTGGTCAAGGTCAGCGCGTCACCCCGCTCGTACCGAACCGTCGCACCGGGCACGACGCCCACCCGGTGCATGTGCTCCAGCGCCTCCGGCTCCTGCTGCAGGTGCTCTGAGATCCGCCGCAGCACGACCAATCCCTGTGCACCTGCCTCCGACAACGGCAGCGTGTCATGGCGGAAGCTCGCGAGGGCCTCGGCCGGGCCAGCATCGGCCTCGGGGATGGGGTTGCCGTACGGAGACGCCTCGGGCGCCTCGAGCAGGGTCACCAGACGAGCCTCGACCACGTCGGACATCACGTGCTCCCACCGGCAGGCCTCCTCGTGTACGAGGTGCCAGTCGAGTCCGATCACGTCGGTGAGCAGCCGCTCGGCGAGCCGGTGGCGGCGCATGACACCCACCGCCAGCCGCATGCCTTCGTCACTGAGATGGATCTGCCGGTCAGGGCCGACGGTCAACAGCCCGTCGCGCTCCATCCGCGCGACCGTCTCCGAGACCGTGGGGCCGCTGTGATGCAGCCGCTCGGCAATCCGTGCTCGCAGGGGGGCGATCCCCTCCTCGAGCAGTTCGTACACCGTCCGCAGGTACATCTCGGTGGTATCGATCAGATGACTCACGGCCACCTCCTCACTTGGCCAGACTAGTCTGACTGGTCGTGGAGCAGTGGCGGTCAGTCTCTGTCGGAACGGATCGTCTCGCGACGTGGCTGACTGGGTTCGCCCAGCGGCACGGCCCCCCGCAGGCAACTCTGGCCTCCGGCGCTCTGCACCTGCTGGCCCCGGACGGTGCCGAGGCGATCCTCTCCAGCCGATGGCCCCTCGCCCTCCCGAATGACGCGAACGATCCAGTCTCGACGTTCGTCACAGCCGCCACGCTCCCCCGCCGTGTGGGCATCCTGCTGGTGCGACGCGAGCGCCACGCCGTGGGCATCGCCGAGGGTACGACCGTGACCAGCGCCAGGGTCGGCCGGCACTACGTCCAGGGCAGGACGAAGGCTGGCGGGTGGTCGCAGCAGCGGTACGCCCGGCGACGGGAGAACCAGGCCAACCAGGCGTACGAGAAGGCGGCCGCTGACGTCGTCGACCTGCTGGAGCCCGAGGCGGCCAGCCTCGAGGGGATCATCACCGGAGGCGATGCTCGTGGCCTCGAGGCAGTGCTGTCGGACTCGCGGTTGAAGCGTGTCGACGCCCTCACCCGGCGTGTCCCGCTACCAAGGCTCGAGGTCAACGACCCGACCCGGGCTGCGCTGGTCGAGTTCGCGGCCCGTTACGCCGCGATCACCGTACGGCTGAACCCGCTCGCCTGATCTCGCCTCGCCCTCAGCGGCGGATCAGCGTGTACGACGCAGCAATCACAGCCAACAACGCGGCAGCCACGAGGGCAACCAGGGTGCCAGACCGATCGCCCTCACCGGAGCTGGGTGCCGGGCTGGCCGTCGCGGCCGGTGCCGTCGGTCCGGAGGAGGCTGACGAGGGCGCCGGGGCGGGTTGAACCGGAGATGACGGGATGTCGACCTTGACCACCGTCGTCCCGGCGCCCTGACCAGCAGCGAGCAGCACGGTGCCATCCAGCGCGACGGCCAACGACTTCCCCTTCTCCTGCGTGGGAATGGCCGAGGTGGCGACGGTCTGCCACGTGGTGGGATCCACCTCGTACACCTCCGTCGGCGACCGCAGCGCGACCCGACCCGAGGGCAGGTAGGTGGCGTCGGTGATGTCGGCTGGGGCGTCCGCCACTCTGGTCAGAGCGTTCACCCGGTTCGTCACCAGGCGGTTGGGAGCCTGGTAGATCCCCGGCGAGTCGCCCCTGGTGATGATGTGGATCTGGGAGTCCTTCCCCACGAGGATCGCCTCGGCATCGTGCGCACCATCCGGGAAGGTCAACCCGTAGACCAGATAGGAGACTGTGGCGTCTGTGACAGCCGTCACCGTGGCTTGGATCACGGCCACCTGCTTCCGAGCCCGGGTCGGATCCCCAATGTCGCCGAGGAAGATCTGCCGGCCCTGGTACGCGATCGCTTCGACCGCTGTCGTGGGCACGTTCATCACCACGCGCCCGGCTGTCCGGCCCTCAGGCGTGACGGCATAGATCGCCGTGGTCGCGGCTGCTCCGGAGCTGGTCGCCCAGTAGACGTTGTGGTCGGTATCGGTGGTCACGCCTGAGGGCGCCGTCAGCCGAGGGTCGTTCCAGGTGAAGGCAACGTTGTCGAGGCCGTACGACAGACCAGGAGTCAGGAGGACCACCAGCATGCACGCCACCACAGCAGTCCACTGTCGGAGCCGGTCGCGCACGCCGCCACCCTACAGGCACCCCCGTGGCGGCAGGTCCGGGCGGCGGATCAGCGGACCAGGCTGCCCACCACCACCAGCACAACGAGCAGCACGAGGACCCCCGTCACCAGCACGCGTCGGGTCCGAGGAGTCATTCCGTCAATCTAGTGCCGCACCGCATCTCGAGCCCTACCGTGGTGGCATGACGGAGGTCAGGTGCTGGGCGATCGGGATCGATGAGGTACGGGACATGTTCTCGGCAGACCCACCGCTGCGTGAGCGACTGCTGACGATCTCGGAGACGACGTACGGGCGGCCCGCCATCACACCGCAACCCGGACTCCTCGGCAAGCTCGGCCCCCTGCTCCGACGGCCGCCGGATGCCCCAGTGATCTCCCCCGACACCCCGACCCCGGCCGACGCAGAGCATCTGGTGGCGGGTCGCTTCGTCCCCGAGCAGCGGCTTCGAGCGGCGTGGGTCCTGCTCAGGCGCTGGCTGGACGAGACCGCCTGGGCAAGCGAAGCCTGGGAGCTGACGGACCGCGACCTGGACAACCTCGACTTCGAGCTGGCCCGCGCTGGCGTGCCGGCCCGCCATGGTGTCCGTCATCTCTGGAGCAGAGACGCCCGCCTGACGCTGCGCACGCGGCCAGGCATGGAGGTCGGCTACCAGCGCTACGACAGCGCCGTCGCGCTGGGCCATGACTGGGACAGCGCGCTGCCCCAGCTGGACGGGGACGCAGCGGTGACGGCAGCCGGGGTCGCGACCTTCCTCGGCCAGCTCCCGAGCTTCGCAGAGACGGCAACGGGGGCCGGTCGCCCGACCCCCGATGTCGTCACGGTGCGCACGCGCTGAGCGTGGTCACAGGTGGGCGAGGATGACGCCCTGGATGAAGTAGACGACGAAGGCAGCCGCCACGACGTACAGCAGCGGGTGAACCTCGCGAGCCTTGCCCTTGATCAGCTTGATGAACACGTAGGTGACGAAGCCGATACCGATGCCGTTGGTGATCGAGTAGGTCAGCGGCATCAGAGCCATGGTGAGGAAGGCAGGCAGGCCCTCCTCCAGGTCGCTCCATTCCACGTCGGTGACCTGCATCATCATCAGGAAGCCGACGAAGACCAGGACCGGGGCAGCAGCCTCGGACGGCACCAGGTTCACCAGTGGGGCGAGGAACACAGCCACCAGGAAGCTGGCGCCCGTCACGACCGACGCGAGGCCGGTCTTCGCGCCCTCGCCGACACCAGCCGCAGACTCGATGTAGGAAGTGTTCGACGACACTGAGCCCAGGCCGCCCGCGACCGCAGCCAGCGAGTCGGCGATCAGGATCTCCTTCAGATGCGGCGGGTTGCCGCCCTTGTCGAGCACGCCGGCCTCGGAGCCGACGGCCACGATCGTGCCCATCGTGTCGAAGAAGTCGGCCAGCAACAGGGCGAAGATCGTGAGCAGCACGCCGAGGATCACCGTCGGACCGCCAGCGAAAGCGCCGAACAGGTCAACCCGGCCGAGCAGGGAGAGGTCAGGGATCGAGAAGACTGGAACGCCTTCCTTGAGACCTGGCACGTTCAGTGCCCAGCCGGTGGGGTTGACCGTGGTCGCGTCCGGCCGCATGGGCGGGTTCTTGACGATCATCTGCAGCACGCCAGCGAAGATCGCGGTGCCCAGGATGGCGATCAGCATTGCGCCGCGTACCTTGTTCGCGTACAGGCCGATCAGCAGCGCCAGACCGATCACGAAGACCAGAGCCGGCCAGCCGAAGAGCGTGCCGTTGATACCCAGCTCGACCGGAGGCGCGGTGGGGCTGGCAGGGCGACGGACGATGCCGGCGTCGGCGAGACCCACAAACGTGATGAAGAGGCCGATGCCCACCGCGATGCCGGTACGGAGCGAGTGCGGCACAGCCTTGAACACGGCCGACCGGAAGCCGGTCAGCACGAGGATCAAGATGAGGATGCCCTCCCAGACGATCAGGCCCATCGCCTGTGGCCAGCTCATCTGCTTGGCGATCACATACGCGACCAGCGCATTCAGCCCAAGGCCGGTCGCCAGGCCCAACGGGAACCGCCCGTAGATGCCCATGACGATCGTCATGATCCCGGCGATCAGCGCTGTGGCCGCGGCGACCATGCCGATCGTCGCGCCGATGTTGGCGCCGCTGACCTGACCGTTGACGATCAAGGGCAGGCCCGAGACGAGGTTGCCGTACTTGTCAGGCGCCGTGCCGATGATCAATGGGTTGAGGGCGATGATGTAGGCCATCGTGAAGAAGGTCACCAGTCCGCCGCGCACCTCGTTACCCACCGTGGAGTGACGCTTGGAGATGCCGAACCATCGATCCAGGCTGCTGTGCGAGGCCGGCTCGTTGGCTGGCAGCGGCGCGACCCGCGGGGACTTTGACGTCATGCGCCATAAACTAGGGCCTCGATCCCCCCTGTCATCACAGTGTGGTTGGCGTTGTCCGTAGAGTGGACACCGTGACCGAACTGGAGCCGACAAGCCGTAGCAACGGCCCCGATCACCACGTGCTGGTGCAGGCTCCGATCGCCCCGGTCGACGTCGACGGTGTGATGGCGGCACAGGTCGGCACGGTGACCTTCCTGGTGCTCACTGCCGTCTGCTGGTGGTGGCTGCCGACCTTGTCAGCGCGCGGCGACGGCTGGTGGCTGTGGGTGTGCCTGGTGGGGGCGGCGCTCGGCGTCGTCATGGTGATGTTCACCCGTTGGCGTCGGACGAAGGCCGCGACTGCGTCCCCGCAGGGTCAGCTGAACAGCTCCTCGTCGACCGAGATCGAGTCCCAGACCGGTTCGGGCAGGTAGCCCTCGCTGACGTCGGCGACCACGTCGGAGTGCGCTCCGCAGCCGTGGTCAACGCTCACGACGCGGCCGTCTGACGACGCGTAGCCGTTGGCGCACACACCGAAGCCCGCGCCGAGAGCGCCTCTCAGCCGAACGAAGTAGCCACACGTCGAGCAGGGGGCTGGGGCTTGCCTGGCCTCCGGAGCGTCGGGCCCGCCAGCGCCGTTGACCCAGCGGTCCGCGGCGACGATCCGGCCGAAGTCACTCAGCACCCGCTCGCGGCCAAGACCCAGCTCGTGGACGACGGCGCGGATGGCGGCCGCCGTCTCCTCGTCCTCATCCCCACCCTGGTAGCCAGGATCGAGCCGTGCATCGTCGGTAGCCGTCGGCATGAGCATTCCCGGTGCGAGGTCGCCCGGCTCGACACGCTCTGACCAGGGCACCCAGTCCGGCGCCTGAAGGGCCTCCGCCCCTGGCAACAACACCACCTCGTCGACCGTAGGGGTCTTGGCCCGCGACGCCCGGACAAGAGTGACAGCCCAGTGCCAGCCCTGGTAACCGGGATGAGGACACGCGAACAGGTGCGTGACCACGCGCTCGTCGTCGGCCACCACACCGAGGTGGTCTCCGACGCCGAAGTCGCCGGCCGCCTCGACAGCGACCTCACGGGCCAGTTCCTGCGCCTCTGCGGTCACCTTGTCGAGCTTGACGGCCGCCATGCTCAGAGCTCGAGCTCGTCGGCGACGGCGCGCAGCATCTGAGCCACCTGAGCAGCGGTCTTCGGCTCAGGGTGACGACCGCGGCGGTAGCCGTTGCCAAGATGGTCGAGCATCTTGATCAGATCCTCAGAGATCACGGCGAGCTGCTCGGGGGTCTTGCGCGAGGCCTTCGACAGGGAGGGCGGCGCCTCAAGCACCCGGACGGACAGGGCCTGCTCGCCTCGGCGTCCTTCGATCACGCCGAACTCGACCTTCTGGCCAGCCTTGAGAGCGGTCACTCCCGGGGGCAGCACATTGGAGCGGACGTAGACGTCGCCGCCGTCGTCCTTCACCAGGAAGCCGAAGCCCTTCTCCGCGTCGTAGAAACGCACCTTGCCGACGGGCACTCCAACCCCACTTCACATCGTCACCGTGCACAGGACGGGCGTCCCGGCGCCCACAGCCTACCCAGGTTGTGCGAGCAGCCACCACCGGGTAATCCAGTACGCCCGCAGGTAGAATCGCCGTGTGGCGAGTTGGACCGACGGACCCGAGTACGCGCCGGCGCAGCGGCCGGACGCCTTCGCCGCGCCCGCAACCACGCCCCTTGACGACGCCGCCCCGCAGGTTGACCTCTCCGCCGGCGCCCCGTCGTTCGCGCCCGCATCGTTCGAAGAGCCCCGGGACCGGGTGCCAGCATTGGCCTCGCTGGTGCCGATCCTCGACCCGGGCCGTGACCCGCACGAACCGTTCGTCGCCACGTCGGCGGTGATGACGGCTGGATCTGCCTGGGGATCGGCCCACTCGGCTGCGACCGTCGCGGCTCCGAACTGGCAGCCTGGCGGGGGTCCAGCGTGGTCAGCGAACCAGCCGTACTTGTCTGCCTACCCCCCGCCCAGCGCCTCGAACCAGTTTCCGGCGCCGGGAACACCGCAGTGGTTCGGGCCAGGTGCCGAATGGGCCCCGCCGGCAGCGCCCGTACCTGCGACCCTGACGAACGCAGCGAAGGCAGCGTCGATCGGGATGTTGATCGTGCTGGCCGTCGGCGGCATCGTCACACTGCTCGCCCCCTTCCTCCTGGCTGTGGGCTGGGCACTGACATCTCAGGTCCGCTACCGCCGCAAGCAGGTCCGTACGGCCTTCGCCATCGCCCTAGGTGTGGCGCTGACCTCGGGCGTGCTCCCGATCCTCGGCGACCGAGGCATCGACGGCGTGTTCGAGACGGTCGGCCTGGTGGCCCTGCTGGGTTGCTGGGTGATGCTCGTGACGGTGACGTTCCTGCAGTACACGGCCCTGGCTGCCGGCGAGCGGCCGGAACCCAACTAAGGTCAGCCCATGTCGGCACCCCGCGATGGTCGCCCCACCGACCGACGCTTCGTGGTTGTTGCCGTCGGTCTGCTGGTCGCGGCCGCGGCTGTTGCCGTGCCGGCCATCGTGTGGTTCGTCGGGAGTCCACCGACGCCCACGGCAAGCCAGCCCGTACGGAGCACAGCCCGCCCGACCCCACCATCGACGTCGAGCGCGACTCCCCTCCCCAGTCTGCCGACCCCGAGCCAGCCCACCAGTCAGGCCCCTCAGTCCGACGTGCCGAGCGCGCGTCCGAGCGTCGACCTGAAGCCCCCTACTGCCGTCTCGAACCTGCGGATGGTCGGCAGCACCGCCACGTCAGTGACGGTGGCCTGGGATCCTGCCGTCGACAACGTCGCTGTATCGCACTACATCGTCATGCAGGACGGGAGCCCCGTGCTCGCCGCGACGGTGACTTCTGTGCGGCTGGACTGGCTTCGGCGCGGGGCCCAGATGCTGGTCCAGGTGTCGGCGGTGGACACTGCAGGCAACCAGGGTGAATGGCGCTCGCTCGTCGTCGTACCAGCCACCACTCCCACCCGAACCAGCTCGCCGCCCTCGCCGACCGCTCCGCCGTCCACGTCCCCGACCGTGACGTTCACGGTCACGGTGACGCACAGCCCCACCCCGTCTGCGACGCCGACCACACCGACACCGACACCGACACCGACGCCCACGCCGACCCCGTCAGGGCCGAGCGCCGCCAGCACGACGACCCCCTGAGGTCAGCTCACGGGGACGGTGCTCTCCTCTACCTCGCCGAGGTCCAGCACGCCCTCGATGGTCGCCGCCGCCAGCTCGTACGCATCCGCTGGCCAGACCGGCAGCCTCGACGCACGGGCGTCAGCCTCGCTCAGCCACCGGTGGTCGACGATCGTGCGCTGCTCCTCCTCGGTGTGGCCCGTCATGGACACGGAGAACCTCGGCACGGTCATCCGGAAGAAGACCTCCGCCTGGATGGTGATCTGGTCGGAGTAGCCGTGGGTGACCGTACGGCGGGCGATGGGCGAGCCGATCTGGTCGACGGTCATCACGAGCCCGGTCTCCTCGGCCAACTCCCGTACCGCTGCCGCCTCGGCCGTCTCGCCCGGGTCGATTCCGCCACCGGGAGTCATCCACCAACTGGACCCGGGCACCCCAGGATCAGTGTCGCGGAACAGCAGCAACGCGCCGGCCTCATCTTGGAGCAGCACCCGCGCGGCGCTCCGCTGCTTGACCGGCCGCTCATTCGGCGGCACAGCGCGGAAGCTCCTCGTGCGGAACGGTACGGCGTCACCCACCCCGACAGCGTAGGACAGCGGTACGATCGCCCGTCCACCCCCGGTACCCGTCAGCTGAGGAGCTGTTCATGACACGCGACCCGATTCTGACGGCGGAACGCCACCACCTCGCAGAGTCCCGTACCGCGCTCGCGCGGATGCGCGCCGAGACGGCCAGCCAGACTGCCATGGGTGGCAACGCGGTCTCGACTGAGTACCTCAAGCAGCTGCTGTACCGCCGGATGTGCGCCCTCGAGGATGACCCGACCGTTCCGCTGTTCTTCGGCCGGCTCGACTACGACACTGCCCTGGGAGCTGAGCTCAACGAGACCTGCTACATCGGCCGCCGCCACGTCACCGGCGAGATCGGCGGCGAGCCGCTGGTGATCGACTGGCGAGCCCGAATGTCGCTCCCGTTCTACCGCGCGCGTCCCGGCGAGCCGATGGGAGTGTCGCGCCGGCGCCGGTTCGGCTTCCGTCAGGGAGAGCTGACCGCGTACGAGGACGAGGATCTGACCCGGGCCAGCCAGGCATCCTCCAGGCTGCTGGAGGATGAGATCGAGCGGCCCAGAACCGGCCCGATGCGCGACATCGTGGCGACGATCCAACCGGACCAGGACGTGCTCGTACGGACGGACCTCGACACCTCGCTGTGCATCCAGGGCGCTCCCGGTACGGGCAAGACCGCCGTCGGCCTGCACCGCGCCGCCTACCTGCTCTACACCCATCGCGACCAGCTCTCCCGCTCCGGCGTGCTGGTGATCGGCCCGAACGAGTCATTCCTCGGCTACATCGCTGACGTCCTCCCCGCGCTGGGCGAGATCGACGCCCGGCAGTCCACGGCCCGAGCCCTCCTCGAAGCCGCGGTGGGCGTCACGGCCAAGGCGGTCGACGAACCCGCGGTGGCCATCCTGAAGGGGGATGCTCGACTGGCCGAGGTGCTCCGCCGTGCGGTGTGGGCCCGCCTCGCCGCGCCGACGGAGGCGCTGGTCGTACCGCGGGGCTCGCGTCAGGTCCGGGTGCCAGCCCATCGCGTCGAAGCAGCCGTCGCCGCCCTGCGCGACAGGGGCGTCCGGTACGAGGCAGGCCGCCGGATGCTCGCCCCCCGGTTGGCGCACGAGGTGCTCGTCAGGCTCGAGGCAGCCGGCGACGTGACCGATGACCGGGTGCAGGATGCGGTCGCCCGCAGCGCTCCGGTCAAGCGGATGGTGTCCCAGGTCTGGCCGGCGATCGACGCGAGTCGGCTGCTGTTCGAGCTGTTCAGCGATGCACAGGCCTTGGCAGCCGCGGCCGACGGCGTCCTGGCTCCCGCCGAGCAGGAGCTGTTGCTGTGGCGAAAGCCGGCACGGAGCGCCGGAGCGACGACATGGGCCGAAGCCGACCTGCCCCTGCTCGATGAGCTGAGCGACCTGCTCTCCCGTACGGGCTCCGTCGGCCACGTCATCCTCGACGAGGCGCAGGACCTGTCCGCCATGGCCCTGCGAGCCGTCGGACGGCGCGCCTCGACGGGTTCCGTCACGGTCCTCGGGGACCTGGCCCAGGCCACGACACCCTGGGGCGCAGTCGACTGGAACGACGTCCTGACCCATCTCGACAAGCCCCGCACGCCCGTCTCGGAGCTTGTCGAAGGGTTCCGGGTGCCCGGGTCGGTGATCGACTTCGCCGGCCGGTTGCTCCCGGTGATCGCGCCCACCTTGACGCCACCACGTTCCGTACGGCGCTCGCGCGGCGAGCTCGACATCCGTACCGACCAGGGCCTCGCTGACCTTGGCGCGACTGCTGTCCACGTGGCCACGCGGGAGGGCACGGTGGGCCTGATCGTCGCAGACCTCGACCTGGCCAATGCTCGTACGGCACTGTCGAAGGCTGCTGTCCCCTACCGCGAGCTCGGAGGAAGCAGCGCGCCAGGGCAGGAGTTCGACGCCCACGTCGAACTCGTCCCCGCGTCGTTGGCCAAGGGTCTCGAGTTCGACCATGTGGTCGTGGTCGAACCAACCCGCATCGTGTCGGGCGAGGCAGACGAGATCACCGGCTGGCGCAGGCTCTACGTCTGCCTGACCCGAGCCGTCACATCGCTGGTGGTGCTCGCCAGCGAAGGCCTTCCCGTACCACTCCTGGCGGCCGCCGGCTCAGACTCCGTTCAGAGCTGAGGCCGCACGATCGCGTTGCCGACCTTGCGCCCGGAGTCCACCAGCGCGTGGGCCGCTGGCAACTCCGCCAACGGGAACGTCCGCGTGATGACCGGGTCGAGGATGTCGCGGTCGAGCAGATCCAGGAGGGTCGCCATGTCGTCGGTGCTCTCCGGCGACGAACCCGCCGTCACCTGACCACGCGCAGAGATCGTCTGCCACAGGTCGGCAACCGCCAGGTACAACCGACCAGTCGGGCGCAGCAGTGGCTTGCCGGTTGCCGCGGTCAGGTTTCCCACGGCGTCAACCACGACATCGAACTGCCCCGTCAGGGACGTGACCGGGGTTCTCCGGTAGTCGATGACCGCAACAGCCCCCAGCTCACGAACGAGCTCCTCGTTGGCCGCGCTCGTCACGGCCGTCACCGTCGCTCCCAGGTGCCGCGCGAGCTGGACGGTGCTCGACCCCACTGCTCCGGCGGCGCCGTTCACCAACACCGTCATTCTCGGTCGGACCTCGACGACTCGATGGAGGAAGTGCCACGCCGTCGTCCCACCGAACAGCACGGCCGCCGCTGCATCCAGCTCAACACCGTCCGGTACGGCCACCAGCTTCGTTGCTGGCACGCGCAGCAGCTCCGCGTGGGCTCCCATCGCCATGCCAGCCATCCCGGCCACCCGATCACCTGGCTGCCAGTCCGTCACTGCTGCACCGATGGTGACCACCGTGCCAGCGAAGGCGCTCCCCAGCACCCTGCGTCGTGGCGCCCTGATCCCGAACATGAGCCGCGCCATGGGCGCGAACCCCCGCGGGAAGCGGGCTGCGCGGATCCTGGCGTCCGCCGCTGTCACCGCCGCCGCGTCCACCCGTACGACGACGTCTCGTGGGCCGGGCGAAGGGTCGGCGAGCTGGGTAATGACGACCACCTGGGGGTCTCCGTACCGTCGGTAGACTGCTGCTCGCATTCTCATCCTTACACTTGTAAGATCACGTGGAACGAGACGCTACCTTACGACTGTAAGGATCGCAAGCAGCCGAAGGAGGCACATGCGAGCCAGGACACCGTTGAGCCGCGAACGGATCATCGAAGCCGCGGCCGCTGTCGCCGATGAAGGTGGTCTCAGCGCCGTGAGCATGCGCAACGTCGGCAGGAAACTTGGGGTCGAGGCGATGTCGCTCTACCACCACGTCGCCGACAAGGAGGCCCTGATCGACAGCCTCACCGACTGGGTGTTCGCCCAGGTGGACCTGCCAGTCATGACCGACCCGTGGCGCTCAGCCATGGCGAGCCGTGCCGCCTCAGCCAGACGCGTGCTGAGCGCCCACCCCTGGGCACTGGGCATGATCGAGTCGCGGACCAACCCCGGGCCAGCCACGTTGCGCCAGCACGAGGCAGTGCTGGGCAACCTGCGCAGGGCGGGGTTCTCCGTACGCCTCGCGGGGCACACCTTCTCGATCCTCGACGCGTACGTGTTCGGCTTCGTCCTGACCGAAGTGCACTTGCCGTTCGAGGACGACTCCGGGGCCAAGGAGTTCGTCGGAAACCTCGACCTGGACGCCACGGCCTTCCCGTACCTCAGCGAGTTCATCTCCGACCGGGTGATGGGCGGCTCGTACAACTACGGCGACGAGTTCGACGACGGCCTGCAGATGATCCTTGACGCGATCGAGGCGAGGCTCGCGGCTGAGGCGTCTCAGCGAGGAGTGACTGGCGCGTGATGGCCGACCTCGTCGTCGACGAGCCGGCGCCAGGCCGCCACCAGCCCAGGGTCGACATAGGCCTTGAAGCTGCCCAGGGGTCGGGCCGGGGACCCGATGTGGAAGGCCCTGACCCCCGCTCGCGCCAGCCAGGG
Source organism: Propionibacteriaceae bacterium (assembly GCA_035416185.1). GTDB lineage: Bacteria > Actinomycetota > Actinomycetes > Propionibacteriales > Propionibacteriaceae > JBHAES01. The sequence continues at coordinate 14,551 of DAOOHL010000032.1, forward strand.
CACGTGTTCGGGCTGGAGGCCCCCACCTGCCATGACCAGCCTGGCCACTGCCGGGTCCGTGGAGCATCGGGTGACCAGGTCGTCGAGACCTTCGCCCACTCCCCTGGCCGAACCAGCGGTGAGCACCTGGTCGAGTCTGGGCATGCCCCGCAGGGTGCGCCAGGCCCGGTCAGGGTCGAATGTGGCATCGATGGCGCGGTGGAAGGTCCACGGCCAGTCACCATCGGCGAGGAGGGCACCACAGACCTCCAGGTCAACTTGCGAGTGGCCGTTGAGGAAGCCCATCACGATCCCGTCCGCACCGGCATCCACGTACGCCGACGCCAACCCTCTCAGCCGCGTCACCTCGCCGCCGTCGGTGGAGTAGCCCGCGCGAAGCCGGAGCATCACCCGGAGCTCGATCGACACCGTACGGCGGACCTCCTCCACGAGGCCAGGTTCGGGCGACAGACCGCCGTCATCCATGGTGCCGACGAGCTCGACCCGGTCAGCGCCGCCATCAGCGGCGCGCTGGGCGTCAGCGGCGTGGAGGGCGATCACCTCAAGCAACCCTGACATGCCCCCATCGTGCCCGCCTCGCGATGGTGCGCGGTGGCGACGCGCCACAGGTCACGACGGACGCCTAGGTCAGCGGCGCCGCAGACTGTCCTTCGACCGAGCCAGATGCATGCGCATCGCCGCGGCGGCTGCGAGCGGATCCCGAGCCAGCACCGCGTCCACGATCAGCTGATGCTCACCGCACACCCGCTCGAAGTGCACGGGGTTCGTCACCTCGACGCCCTCCTGCAGGGCGGCCCGCTGGATCATGATCATGCGTGGGCCGAGCTGGAGCAGGTTCTCGCGGAAGAACTTGTTCCCAGAGGCTGTGGAGATCCTCAGGTGCAGGTCATAGTCGGCGGGGATCACGTCCTGCGGCCTGCCGGCTGAGTCCTTGAAGCGCTGCAGCGCGCGCGAGATGCCCTTGCGCTGGAGGTCAGTCGCTCGTACAGCTGCCAGCGCTGCCGCCTCGGACTCGACGCCGATCCGGAACTCCAGCAGGTCGGCAGCATCGCTCAGCGACACGGCATTGAAGGCGACCTTGTCCGTCCCATCGACTGCAGTGGGCTCGGGAAGGTTGAGGACGTACGTCCCCCGGCCCTGGAACGACTCGACCAGCCCGCTGGCTTGGAGGTGCTGGAGAGCTTCTCGTACGACAGAACGACTCACCTCGAAGGTGGCCGTCAGCACGTTTTCACTCGGCAGCTTCTCCCCAACCGAAAGCTCCCCGTGAGGATCTGGGCGCGAAGGCTGTCAGCCACGTCACCAGCACGCGTACGGGCGGCGCGCGCCACTTCAGTCGGCATGCCGCCACCATACAAGATCGCGGTTGTCTGACAAGAGCGGCGAGCGGCCCGTCGTCTGGTCGGACAGGAACGACAGGACCCCGGCAGCTCTCGCTGTCGGGGTCCCGTGGTCTGTCAACCGCGCAGAGGCGGTCGGTCAGCTCAGAAGTCCATGCCGCCCATGCCGCCGTCGCCGCCACCGGGAGCAGGCGCAGCCTTCTCCGGCTTGTCGGCGATGACTGCCTCAGTGGTCAGGAACAGCGCCGCGATCGAGGCCGCGTTCTGCAGGGCAGAGCGGGTGACCTTGGCGGGGTCGATGATCCCGGCCTTGAGCATGTCGACGTACTCCTCGGTCGCCGCGTTGAGGCCCTCGCCCGCCGGCAGACCGGCGACCTTCTCGGCCACGACGCCACCCTCGAGAC
>DAOOHL010000033.1:0-16071 GCA_035416185.1 Propionibacteriaceae bacterium
ACCAGCGCGCCTTCGGCAACGGCGAGTTCGGCTACGCCTCGGCCCTCGGCAACGCGATGGTCCTCATCGTGCTGGCGATCATGGGCACCTATCTGTGGCGGCAGATGAGGGAGGCGAAGTAGATGAAGCCGAAGCCGTACGTGCGGGTGCTGCAGTACATCGCCCTGGGATTCTTCATCTGCTTCCTCGGCTTCCCGCTGCTGTGGCTGGTCACCACGGCGTTCAAGTCGCCTCGCGAGCTCACCACGATCAACCCGACGCTGTTCCCGACCATGCCCACGGTTGACAACTTCTTCGCCGCCATGACCCACAACAACCTCGGTCAGGCTCTGCTCAACTCGCTGATCGTCGCCGTGTCGACGGCCGTGGTCACCACGGTGCTGGCCCTGCCGGCGTCGTACGCCCTGGCTCGCAACCGGAGTCGGCTCCGTACGGTGACGATCGGCTGGATCCTGGTCAGCCAGGTGTTTCCCTTCATCCTGATCGTGATCCCGCTGTTCATCGTCTTGAAGAACCTCGGGCTGCTCAACTCGCTGCAGGGTCTGGTGCTCGTCTACGTGGTGTGGTCGCTGCCCTTCACCTTGTGGATGCTGCTGGGCTACGTGAGCGCGATCCCCAGCGACCTCGAGGAGGCGGCCGCCACCGACGGAGCAGGCAAGCTCGCCACCCTGATCCAGATCATCTTCCCGTTGCTAGTGCCGGGACTCGTCGCCACCACCATGTTCGCCTTCATCTCGGCGTGGAACGAGTTCTTCTTCGCCCTTGTTGTCATCCAGTCACCCGAGCTGCAGACGGCGCCGCTGCTGCTCGCCCGCTACGTCGGCGCCGAGGGCAACGTCCAACTGGGCCCGCTCGCAGCCACCGCACTCATCACCACCCTGCCGGGACTGCTCATCTTCGCCGTGATCCAGCGCAAGCTGATCTCGGGGATGATGGCGGGCGCGGTCAAGGGATAGACCGAAAGGAACCATCATGAAGCGTCGTCTCTTCCTCTCCGCAGCCGCTCTCGGTACGGCGGCCGTCTCGACCGGCTGCCTGTCGGGCACGGGCGGCAGCGCTGGCACCGGTGCCGGCTCCGCGGCCGCTCCCTCGGGAGCCGCCTCCACACCCACCACCCCCATCAAGCTGAGCTTCTCGACGTACGCGTTCCAGGAGCCCACCGTCAAGGCCACCCAGGAGATCGTCGACAGCTGGAACAAGGCCAACCCGAACATCACCGTCGAGCTGCAAAAGGTCGATGCGTCGTCGGTTCACGACAAGCTGGTCACCCAGTTCGCTGGCGGATCAGCGCCCGACATCATCCACGACGAGTCGGCCGACCTCGCGGGCTTCTCGGCGCAGGGCTACCTCGCCGACCTGACGTCGCTCATCCCCGCCGCGTTGAAGTCCGACGTGGCTGACTCGGTGTGGAAGTCGGTGACGTACGGCGGGAAGATCACCGGCATCCCGACGATCGCACAGGTCTACAACGTCTTCGTCAACACCGACCTGCTGCAGAAGGCCGGCATCGCGGTGCCGACCGCTGACAAGCCATGGACGTACGACGATCTGGCCGCCAACGCCAAGAAGCTCTCGTCGGGTGACAACTTCGGCTTCGCCTGGGGCCTGAAGTCCCCGACCGCCGGTCTGATGAACGCTGGCTTGGCCTTCGGCGGCACCTTCGTCACCGGCGACGAGGGTAAGCCGACCATGAAGGTGGGCGACGCCGAGCTCGAACTGCCGAAGCGGATCATGGCGATGATCAACGACAAGGCGATGGCGCCCACCTCGGTCTCGATGTCGGGTACGGAAGTGCTGCCCGGCTTCTACGCCGGCAAGTACGCCATGGTGATGGCGGGTAACTACGTCGCGACGCAGATCAAGTCCGCCGCCCCGGCGACGCTCAAGTGGACGATGATCCCGCTGATCAAGGGCACGTCGCAGAACCAGGCGGCTGGCCCGCAGACGCTGTCGGTGGCCAAGCAGTCGAAGTACCCGCAGCAGGCGATGGCGTTCATCAACCACTACATGACAGCCGAGAAGCTCGCCGCCATCGGAATCGGGGACTCGCTGATCCCTGTCACGAAGTCCGCGGGTGACATCGCCGCCAAGCAGCTCGGCACCACCAACGGTTGGGACGTGATCCTCAAGTCGGGTGCCAACCTGGCCGATGCGCCGTGGTTCAAGGCGACCAAGTTCGCCCAGTGGAAGAGTGACATTGCCACGCCGCAGTACCAGCAGTTCCTGCAGGCGAAGATCGACCTCGCCACCCTCGGCAAGAACCTCAGCGACGGGTGGGTGAAGGTCAACAGCTGACTCGGGGACGCCACGTCGTCGCCCTGGGGAGCGACGACCAACGTGACGCCGCGGTCCGGCCATGGGGTCGGGGCCGGACCGCGGCGGACCGGGCACGCCCATGACATTCCGTACGATCTGACGAGGAGACATGAACGCACTTCAGGACAAGGCAATCGGGGCACTCTCCGCTGCGGCAGTGGGCGACGCGATCGGGGGCGCGACCGAGGGTCGCTCGGCCGAGGAGATCGTCGCGCGCTACGGCGGACACGTTCAGGGGGTGGTCGACTACTACGACCCGGACTGGCGCACGAACAAGCCGATGTCGCCGTACCGGAAGGGCGACGGTCGGGTCACCGACGACACGTTGATGACCAACCTTCTGGTGAAGGTGTACGAGGCCCAGCGGCGCCACCTGACCGCCTTCGACATGGCCGACCACCTCGTGCCCCTGATGATGACCGACGTGCGCTGGATCCCCGAGCTGGAGAAGGAGACGGTGGCCCTGCTACGGGTCTTCCTCGCAGAGAAGTGGCTCGCGACCCGGCTGTACTACGGGCATGTGGACCCACGCGAGGCCGGCGTCGGCAACGTCGTCAACTGCGGCGCTGCCATGTACATCGCTCCTGTCGGCATCGTGAACGCAGGTGACCCGGCCGGTGCCTACGCCGAGGCGATCGAGATGACCGGGGCGCACCAGTCGTCGTACGGGCGCGAGGCGGCTGGGGTGTACGCGGCGGCGGTCGCGGCGGCAATGGGCGTCGGGGCGACGGTCGACGATGTGGTGGGCGCCTGTCTCGACCTGGCCCGTGACGGCACCCGCGCTGCCATTCAGGCGTGTGTCGAGGCTGCGCGTACGGTCGCGTCAGGCGACTGGGCTGCGGCGATCCCCGTGCTGCGCGATGCGATCCGGCCGTTCGACTCCGTCGGCGAGGTGTACCGAGTGCCCGCTCAGGACTCTCGGCGGCCTTCACGGCTGCGGGCGATCGAGGAGCTGCCCGTCGCCATCGGCTTTCTGGTCGTGAACCAGGGCGATGTGCGCGGCACCGTCTTGGGCGCGACCAACTACGGCCGTGACTCCGACTCGATTGCCACGATGGGCGGCTGCCTCGGCGGCGCGCTCGGCGGCGAGCTGGCGGTGCCGCGTGAGTGGGTGACGGCGGTCGAGGAGGGGTCACGACTCGACCTGCGGGCGTCCGGGATCACGATGGCCGAGGTGGCTGCCGAGGTGATCGCGGCCGACCGTGCGGCGTGGGCGCGTCGAGAGGCGGCCCAGAGCTCCCTGCTGGAGGCGTGATGCGGGTCACCTGGGTGCAACCGGCCGACCTGCTACGACACGAGCTGTGGCAGTCCGCGGCGGAGGGGCGCGACGTCTCGTCGCAGCTGGCGCGCTGGACCGATGCTGGCGGGATCGTTGGGCCCCCGCACGTCGGCGCGTCCGGCGAGTGCTACGAGCTGTCCGATCTGGCATCGGAGCTCCTGCTGGAGCTTGACGGGCTGCCGGAGGTGGGCGCCGACAAGGAACCGTCGGACTGGGCCGAGATTCTCGCGACGCTGCCTCTGGAGGCGGCTGTACGACCACGTACGGACGACTTCTCAGATCGCATTCTGGCCGCTTGGACCGGGCGGGCGGTGGGCTGCGTTCTCGGGAAGCCGGTGGAGAAGATTCCCCGCGTCGGGATCGAGGAGATCCTGCGATCCAACGGTCGGTGGCCCCTTGACCGCTGGATCACCGCCGTCGGCGTCCCAACTGAGGTGACCGAGCGCTGGCCCTGGAACAAGGCGTCGAAGACCTCCTCGATGGAGGAGAACATCGACGGCACCCCCGAGGACGACGACCTCAACTACGCCCTGATGGCACTGCGCGTGGTCGAGAAGCACGGCCGCGACTTCACCCCCGACGACGTCGCCCAGGGCTGGCTGCTCGACCTGCCCGCTGGCCGGTCCTTCACTGCCGAACGGGTCGCCTACCGCAACCTGCTGGAAGGGGTCTCCCCGCCCATGTCGGCGCGCATCCGCAACCCGTACCGGGAGTGGATCGGTGCCCAGATCCGTACGGACGTCTACGGCTGGGTCTCGCCCGGCGACCCTCTCCGCGCCGCCGAGTTGGCGTGGCGTGACGCGTGCGTCAGCCACACCCGCAACGGCTTGTACGGGGCGATGGCCGTCGCCGCGATGTGCTCGATGGCCGTCGTTGCGGGTTCGGTCGATGAGGTGCTCGACGCTGGGCTGGGAGTCGTACCGCCCCAGAGCCGCATGCACCGGGCGCTGGCGTACGGGCGGTCGCTGGCTGACCTCGAACCAACGACGGCCTACGGAGCGCTCGAGGCTGAGTTCGCCGGCATGCACTGGGTGCACGCGCTCAACAACGCTGCACTCGTCGCGTACGCGCTCGCTGCCAGCCGCGGGGACTTCGACCGGGCCATCTGCCTGACGGTGATGGGCGGCTGGGACACTGACTCCAACGGCGCCACCGTCGGGTCGATCGCGGGGGCACTGGGGGGAACGGCTGCCATCGCCGAGCGCTGGACCGCGCCCCTGAAGGGTCGGCTGGCGAGCGCCCTGCCCGACTGTGACGGGGTGACGTTCACCGACCTCGCCAACCGTACGGTGTCGCTGGCAGGCTGAGCACCATGCCCTCCGGTGCCGCGCTGACTCCCAGACCCACGGTCCATCAAGTGGCCGAGCGGGCCGGGGTGTCGATCGCGACGGTGTCGAGGGTGCTCAACGGCAAGGGCGGCAGCCGGACGACCGAGGAACGCGTCCGCGACGCGGTCCGTGCGCTCGGCTACCGGCCCGATGCAGCCGGCCGGGCGCTGAAGCTGGGCCGTACGCTGCAGGTCGCCTTCGCCGTCGACGACCTGGCCAACCCCGTCTACACCGACATGATGGGCGGCGTCGAAGCCGGGCTGGCCGACTCGGGCAGTCGCCTCCTCGTCGCGAGTACCGGCCACGCCGTCGAGGACCTGCTGAGCCTGGTCGCCTCGCTCGACCGGGGGTACGCCGACGGGCTGGTGATCAGCCCGCTGGTCCGCCCGCCTGTCCTTCTCGCGGCGTTGGAGGCCGCTTCCGTACCCGTCGTGCTGGTCGGCAACATGCCTGACCATGTACGGCTCGACAGCGTGCGCACCGACTCCGCCGCAGGCGTCGCGTTGGCGCTGGACCACCTGGTCGCGACCGGGCGCCGCCACGTGGTCTTCGTCAACGGGCCCGGCAGCACCGTCCCAGCTCAGATGCGCGCGGCCGGCTTCGCGCAGGCCACGCGACGGGTCGGGATCGCATCAGACACCGTCACCGCCGACTCCTTCACCGCCGATGGCGGCGAGCAGGCCTGGGCGCGGCTGCTCAGCGAGGGCCGCACTACTCAGTGCGATGCCGTTCTGGCGGCCAACGACCTGCTGGCCATCGGCGTGATGCGGGCCGCAAGGGCGACAGGTCGCCGGATTCCTGATGACCTGGCCGTCACCGGGATCGATGACATTCCGTTCGCGCCCCTGTTCTCGCCCTCGCTGACCACCGTCTCCCTCGGCGCACGCGAGCGTGGCCGGCTGGCCGCTGAGCTGCTGCTCGGCAGATTGGCCGATCCGGGACTCCCACCCCGTACGGTGCGGATCGCCCCCGAGCTGATCGTCAGAGAGTCGACCCAGAGGCACGAGGAGCTGCTGACCGGTGGATCCTGATCTCGACCCCCTCGTCCCCCGACCGCTCGACCGGCCAACAGCCGTACCCCTCGAGCCCGACGCCGACCTGACGGTGCTCGACAAGGGCAAGATCCTGGCCGCGCCCGACGATCCCGCAGACCTGCCCGCGTGGCGCGAGGCACTCCTCCGCTGGCGCGACGAAGCTCGAGCAGGCGTCGGCCGAACAGCCCCGTTCGACGACGCGCTCTACTCCCGCGACGACCTGCGTTGGGCTCGCACGTGCGTGACCGTCGCGCAGGTCTGGCTCTGGGACGAGCTCCTGTACGACCACGAGCGCCGCGTGTTCACTCCCGAGCGGCTGCTCGCCGACGCGGAGAGGTTCGGCGGCTTCGACGGGGTGGTGCTGTGGCACGCGTACCCGATCATCGGCATCGATGACCGCAACCAGTGGGACTACTACCGCCTCGTACCAGGCCTGCGAGCCCTGGTCGACCGGTTCCACGAGCTCGGCGTACGGGTTTTCGTCGACTACAACCCCTGGGACACCGGCACCCGGCCCGCCGGTCCAGGCGCCCAGCGCGACGATGCCGGTCAGCTGGCGGCTGTCGTCCGGGATCTTGACGCAGACGGGGTCTTCCTCGACACCCTCAAGGAAGGCGACCCGACGATGCTGCGGGCGCTGGAGGCGGCCCGACCGGGTGTCGCCTGCGAAGGGGAGTCGACTCTGCCGCTGGCTCGGCTGGCGGATCACCCCTTGTCATGGGCGCAATGGTTCGCCGACTCGGCCGCCCCGGGCGTGATCCGGGCGCGCTGGTTCGAGCCGCGCCACCAGCTGCATCACGTGCGGCGCTGGAACCGTGACCACGCTGCCGAGCTCAGGTCGGCCTGGCTCAACGGCGTGGGAGTGATGTGCTGGGAGGTCGTCTTCGGGGTCTGGGTCGGCTGGAACGCCCGCGACGCCGCGACGCTGGCGGTGATGTCTCGGGCGCAGCGGCGGCTCGCCCATCTCACCACTGAGGGCGAATGGACGCCGCTCGTCGACCTCGGTCCCGTACCGGACGGGGTGTACGGAACGACGTACGAGCTCGGTGACGAGAAGCTGCTCTGCCTGGTCAACACCGGCGGCCACGACGCGATCGTGCGCCTGGCGTCACCGGCCCGCGACATCCGCGGCGGCCGCGGCCTCGAGCGGGTGGTGGCCGTGCCGGCGTACGGGATCGGCGGCGCCTACTGGCCCGCGGCCGGCGATGACGCGGGCTGGCTCGACGACGACATCGCCCAGGTGGCCGACGGGTCCTTCCCGTACCGGCGGCAGCGCCGTCTCACCTCGCGCGCCGGTGGGGCCAAGGTCGCTGGCCGGCCTGTCGACGCGGGGTTCGCTGGGGTTGACCTGACGCCCGGGCGGTACGACCTGACGGTGCGCTACCGCTGCCGCGAGACTGGGATCTACGGGGTGGCGCCGTTCGTCGATGAGTGGAAGCCCTTGCCACCGCGCCTGCACGATCAGCGTACGGTCGAGCGTGCCGTCACCGTCGGTTCCGTGTCGGTGGGTGCCCATGAAGTGACCAGGGCGGAGTTTGCCGCCTTCGTCGCGACGACCGGGCATCAGGTTGGCTTGTGCGTCGAACAGCCGTGGTGGGAACCGTACGTCGGGACCGGGTGGCCCCTCTCCCTGCTGCCCGACGACTGGCGGTCGATGGTCCGGGTCGCCGATCCCGACGGCCCTGCCACCCAGGTGGGACTGGCCGATGCCCGCGCCTTTGCGTCCTGGCTCGGGGCCCGCCTGCCCACCGAGGACGAGTGGCAGCTCGCCGCGAGATCCCCACGCTTCAACCGCGCCCGCGACTGCGTATGGGAGTGGACCGACTCCGAGCATTCTGACGGCCGCACCCGCTTCTGCCTGCTGAAGGGCGGCTCGAGCTACCGCGCCGAAAGCTCGAGCTGGTACTTCGACGGCGGTGTACGGGGACCCGACTTCGCTGCCACCTACCTCCTGCCCGGCTTCGGCCTCGACCGGTCGACGTCCATCGGCTTCCGGATCGCCTGGGACGTCCCTGGACCAGGAGCTACGGCATGACCGACCCTTCGACAGGCTCAGGGACCGAGATCCCGCAGAACCCGGTCCCTGAGCTTGTCGAGGGGGCTTGGTGTGGCGGAGCTCATCCCAGTTCGGTCCCTGAGCTTGTCGAAGGGCCTCGCGGCGCTCTGGCAGGGCTGTTGGTGATCGACTGTTCCACCGTCTTTGCTGGACCGATGGCGGCGCAGCATCTGGGGGACCTCGGGGCCGACGTGGTCAAGGTCGAGCACCCCACCCGGCCTGATCCGGCCCGCGGCCACGGCCCGGAGAAGGACGGTCAGAATCTCTGGTGGAAGACCCTCGGCCGCAACAAGCGCACCGTACGGATCTCGCTCTCGACCCCCGACGGGGCCGCGGTCTTCGCCGACCTCGCGGCCCGCGCTGACGTCGTGGTCGAGAACTTCCGTCCCGGCACCTTGGAGCGCTGGGGCCTGTCGTACGAGACCTTGTCAGCGCGCAACCCCGGGCTGGTGCTGGCTCGAGTGACGGGGTTCGGGCAGACCGGCCCGTACAGGAACCGCCCCGGCTTCGGCACCCTCGCCGAGGCTATGAGCGGGTTCGCTGCGCTGACTGGCGACGACGGCGGAGCCCCGATGCTGCCCTCGTTCGGCCTGGCCGACGGCATCGCCTCGTACGCCACCGCCTACGCGGTGATGGCGGCCCTCTTCCAGCGTCAGCAGACCGGCCGTGGCCAGGTCGTCGACGTGTCGATCCTCGAGCCGATCATGTCGGTGCTCGGCCCCCAGATCACCCGATGGGACCAGCTCGGCACCCTGCAGCCGCGGCTGGGCAACCGCTCGAGCAACAACGCGCCGCGCAACATCTACCGCACCGCCGACGACCGCTGGTTGGCCGTCTCCACCTCCACCCTGTCGATCGCCGAGCGGGTGATGCGCCTGGTGGGCCGCGACGATCTCACCGACCAGCCCTGGTTCGCGACCGGTCACGGTCGCGCCGAGCACTGGGCCGAGCTCGACGGGCCGGTCGCCACCTGGATCGCGCAGCACACCGCAGACGAGGTGACCGCTGCGTTCGAGGCTGCCCAGGCAGCGATCGCCCCGGTCTACACCGCCGCCGACCTCACCGCTGATCCCCACCTGATCGAGCGCGGGGTGATCGAGTGGGTCGACGACCCTGACCTGGGCCGCATGGCCATGCAGTCGCCAGCCGTACGCCTGTCTGACGGGGATGCACCGCTTCGCTTCACAGGCAGGGCCCCGGGGGCCGACACTGATCAGGTGCTGACAGAGTTGGGGTACGACGCAAGCCAGATCGCCGCGCTGCGCGAGGCGGGAGACGTGGCATGAGGCCACCCGTCACACTTCTGTACGCGCCAGCCGACCGGGCCGACCGGGTCCGGAAGGCGTACGGGGCTGGCGCCGACGTCGTGATCATCGACCTCGAGGACGCCGTCGCTCCTTCAGCCAAGGACGACGCCCGCGACCTGCTGGCCGCGCTCATCCACGTGCTCCTCCGCACCCCCAGCCCTCGAGGCCGACCTGCCCTGCAGGTGCGGATCAACCAGGCGGGCACCCCCTGGCACGAGGCCGACGTCGCACTCGTCGCTGCCCTGCCGGGCGAGGTCTCCGTACGGCTGCCCAAGGCGGAGTCGCCCGACCAGGTCCGTACGCTCTGCACCCACCTCGACGGCCGGCCCATCCACCTGCTCCTGGAGTCGGCGATCGGGATCGAGCGGGCGTACGAGCTCGCCACCTGTCATCCGTCCGTCGCCGGCATCAGCATTGGGGAGGCCGACCTGCGCGCCGCCCTGGGCGTCTCGAATGACGATGGGCTGCTCTGGGCCAGGTCGCGGGTGGTGCTGGCCGCGGCCGCTGCTGGACTGCCGGCCCCAGCGATGTCAGTGTTCGCCAACGTCTCCGACCTCACCGGGCTGAAGCGGTCGAGTGAGGCTGGCCGGGCACTGGGCTTCCTCGGCCGGACGGCCATCCATCCCCGCCAGCTGGACGCCATCCGTACCGCCTTCACCCCTGGCCAGGCAGAGATTGAGCGGGCGCGGGAGGTCGTCGTGGCCGCCGACGAAGCAGGCGCGCAGGGGACGGGCGCGATCGCGCTGCCGGACGGCCGGTTCGTCGACGAGGCCGTCGTACGGCAAGCGCGCCGTACCCTCGCACTCGTCGACCAGGACATGCCATGATCCGCAGCGGAGCAACCACAGTGGACTAGTACGTGGCCGAGATCGACGACCCGAAGCGACACGAGATGGGCCGAGATGGATGCCCTGGCCGACCCAAGGAACCGCAAGAAGGGTTGATGGAGACGGCGCTGCGTGACTTTGCGATACGCACAGCCGCGGCGAGGCTCTCTATGGGCTTGCCCGCGGCTGTGAGTATCGCAACGTGACAGGCGGCGGGCCGAGTCGTCGGCGCCTTGGATGGCTCGGTAGCCTGGGCGGGTGAGCCTCGACGATCTGCTGAAGCCCGCGCAGCGGGCGCTCGGCAACGCGCTGCGGTCTCGGGTTGCGGGCTCTGATGCTGACGAGCGCGGCAAGCAGATCTGGGGCACCGTCGGTCCGCGCTGGTTCGCGGCTACCGACCCGATCTGGAAGGTGCACGGCGACGCGTCGATGTTCGCTGGCGGGGTGACGGCCCTGTTGCTTCAGTCGCTCCATCCGCTGGCCATGGCGGGGGTGGCTGGTCACTCGGGCTACAAGTCCGACCCGTGGGGCAGGCTGCAGCGAACGTCGAACTACATCGCCGCCACGACCTACGCCACGATCGAGGACGCCACCGCTGTGATCGAGCGGGTCAAGACCGCACACGCCCGGGTGCGGGGCAAGGACTACCGCGGCCGCCCGTACCGTGCCTCCGACCCGCATCTGCTGGCGTGGGTGCACGCCGCCGAGATCGACTCGTTCCTGCGCGCCTACCAGGCGTACGGCCCTGAGCCGATCAGCCCCGAGCAGGCCGACGAGTACGTGGCCCAGGCTGGCATCCCTGCCCGGCTGCTGGGCGTGGTTGACCCGCCGCGCTCGGTGGCGGAGCTGGCTGAGGTGCTGGCGTCGTACCGCGATGAGCTCGAGCCGAGCCCCCCGGCGATCGAGGCCGCTACCTTCCTGCTGCGGCAGCCGCCGCTGTCGTGGGCGGCACGGCCTGGCTACTGGACGCTGGCGGCCGGCGGGGTGGCGCTTCTGCCGGACTGGGCGCGAGAAGCGCTGGAGCTGGACCTGCCCGGCCCCGTCGACCTGGCGCTCGGGCCCCTCGGCTCGTTCGGGACCGCGGCCGTACGGTGGGGGCTCGCGGGCGTCGAGAACCGACGCTCGGCCCCGGTCGCTGGCTGAGGTCGAGCTTCGGAGGTCGACAAGTCAGCGGATGGTGCCGTCGAGACTGATCGACCTCGAGATCTCGGTGGGGTACATTGTCTGGCCGCCGGGGCTGTTGCGGGTGCTGGCCATGACGGCGCGGATCTGTACGTTATCCAGCCGGGACTGGTAGTCGGCCTTCGCATCGTGGAGGTAGACGTAGAACTCCGTCACCACCTGCTGGCCTGTTTGGTTGGACTCCGAGCCGAGCACGAACTCCATGGGGGAGGAGACCGGGCGACACTGCGGCCCGCCCGTGAACATGGCTCCCCACCGGACCCCTGGCTCATGGGTGGCCACGAGCGTGAAGTTGGGCCCGATCGGATACCCGCTGACCGTCCGGTTCGTCCAGGTCGCCCTGATGGGCACCACGACGACGGTGGCGGGGTCCTCTTGGCAGTAGTCGACCACTGAGTGCATGTTCTGGCCGAGATCTCGCAGCTTGGCCGGATCGGTGATCGGCGCTCCAACCTGGATGCTGACTTGCGCTGAGTAGTTGTCGCGGCTCCTCAAGGTCACGTCCAGCGTGGGCTTTCTGCTGGAGATGAACACCCCGGCTATGACGACGGCGAGCGCCACCACCCCCGCCAACAGACCGATCAGAAGGCCAAGGCCGACCGGCGCACCGAGGCCAGACCGCTTGCTGTGCCCGCCGGCCAGCGCGTCCTCCGGCTCCAGCTCCGCGCGCGGGTCCTCCGGGTCCGCCGGAACGGCGCGGGCCGGACGGACATTCGTCTGCACCATCTCGGTCATGTGCCGCTCGGGCAGCCGGCCTTCGGGGAGAGTACGCGGCGGTGTCACCACCCGCGTCGGCTCGACTGCCTCCTGTCGCAGCAGCGCCGCCGGAGCGTCAGCCCCGCTCGGAGGGGAGGGCGCCGGCCGAGGGGGAGGCGCTGGCTGAGGGGGAGGCGCGGCGCTGGCGGTGGGCCGTACCGCCTGGTTGGCTTTCGCGGCCGAGGGGGCACCTGTCGGTTTCGGCTGCGACACCTCCAGGTACTGCTTCACCAGGTGCGTCCGGGTCATGTCGGCGCGGTCGCCCAGGTCCTGGCCTGGCACCGGCTGGGGACCCCACTCCTCGGAGACCAGCTGGGCGACGGTGGGCGTGAGGCCGAGGTCGCGCTCGACGTGCTGGAGGGAGGTGATCAACTCGCGCACGCTGGAGGGTCGGTTCGTGGCGTCGGGGTTCAGCCCGGCGAGCAGGATCTGGTCGAGCGCGGCAGGCACGTCGGGTCGTCCGGTCGGCTCGGCCGCTTGGGTACGGATCCGCAGCATCATCGCGGTCGGGGAGTTGTCCCCCTCCCGGGCATGCGGGAACCGTCCCGTCAGCGCCTGCCACAGCGTGGCGGCCAGGGCATAGACGTCGGACTCGATCGACGGCGGCGCGGTACGGGCGATCAGCTCGGGCGCCGCCCAGGGGATGGAGAGGCCGATGCTGTCGGTGTCGGAGATCCTGCCGGCGATGCCGAAGTCGGTCAGCCCAGGGATCCCGTACGCGTTCGTCAGGACGTTGGCTGGCTTGATGTCGCGGTGCAGGATGCCGGCCCGATGCGCGGTCTCGACGGCAGACCCGATCTGGATCCCGAGCCGAAGGGTGTCCTCGACACCGAGCGGGCGTGACGTGATCCGGTCGGCCAGGCTCGGCTGGGGGTAGTACATCATCACGATGTACGGGCGATGGTCGTCGGTCGTGCCCGTCGCAAACACCGGCACGATGTGCGGGTGCTCAAGGCGAGCCATCGCGTCGGCCTCGGCCTGGAACGCCCGTACGGCCAGGTCTGAGATCGACGGGTCGCGCAGCACCTTGACGGCGACGCGGCGCTGCGGAGACGTCTGCTGGTAGAGGAAGACGTCGGCGAACCCGCCCCGACCCAGCCAGCTGACGAAGGTCAGCCCGTGGATGCGAGGCGGTTCTGTGCCGACGCCGGGTGCCATAGGGGTCAGTACCCCAGCGGGGCGAGCTTCTCGCGCCGAGCATCGCCGAGGGCCCCGTGCAGGGTGGCGAGGTCAGCCAGCATCGGCGCAACGGACTTCTCCACCGGCTCGGGCGGGGTGAAGGTGCCGTCGGAGACCATCGAGGGACCCATCGGTACGGCGACATTCGGGTTGGCGAAGACTGACCGTACGGCGGCCAGCGGCTGCTTGGCGTGCTCCATCCCGCGAAGCCCGCCGGAGATGCCGCCGTACGAGACGAACCCGGTCGGCAGCAGCGACCATTCGATCGCGAGGTAGTCGATCGCGTTCTTCTGCGGCGCGCACATCGAGAAGTTGTACTCCGGCTGCACCCAGACGACGGCATCAGCGCCAGCCACCGTACGGGACCACGCCTTAGTGTGCTCGTGGGTGTAGGCGTGCAGCCGAGGATGCTTCGGCTCATCCATCAGTGGCAGGTTCAGTTCGGCCAGGTCGACCAGCCGCACATCAAACGTACCCACTGCTGAGGCAGCCGCCACGAACCAGTCACCAATCGGCCGACCAACCCGCCCAGGCCGAGTGGAGCACACGATGGCAAGCAGAACAGGCAGAGACATGGCGATCAGCCTAGCCAGATCGGGGACCGCCCTTCGACAAGCTCAGGGAACGGTGGGGGCGCGCCCTTGACCCATCACCTCATGCGCAGCAGAGTCGACTTTCCAAACAGCGATTCCACCAGGTCGACGGCCAGCTCGGCGGTGGTGTTGCGTTCGTCGAGGGCGGGGTTGAGCTCGACCACGTCGAGGGAGCCGAGCAGTCCGGAGTCGGCGACCATCTCCATGCAGAGCTGGGCCTCGCGGTAGGTGGCGCCGCCGCGGACGGGGGTGCCGACGCCGGGCGCGATGCCTGGGTCGACGAAGTCGAGGTCGAGGGAGACGTGGAGGTGGGTGTCGGCCGTGATGCCGGACAGGGCGAGCTCCATGGTCTCCCGCACGCCAGCTTCGTCGAGGAAGCGCATGTCGTAGACCTGTACTCCCTCCTCGACGAGGAAGCGCTTCTCGCCGGGGTCGACGCTCCGCAGGCCGATCTGGCGCACCTGGCTGGCGTCGATGGCCGGGGTGGTCGTACCGATCGAGGTCAGCTCGTCGGGGCCGTGGCCGGTCAGGCAGGCGACGGGCATGCCGTGGATGTTGCCCGAGGGGGTGAGCTCGGCGGTATTGAAGTCGGCGTGGGCGTCGAACCAGAGCACGAGGAGCTGCTTGCCGGCTGTCCGGCAGTGGTCGGCGACAGCCGAGATCGAGCCGATCGCGAGGCAGTGGTCGCCACCCATCACGATTGGAAGGCGGCCGTCGGCCAGCTCAGTGAGGACGGCGTCGTACAGGCTCCGGTTCCACTCGGCGACCTCGGAGAGGTGGCGGTAGCCGTTGACTGGCGGCAGGCCGGGGTTGGCGGGGCCGGTCAGGTCGCCGCAGTCCCGTACGTCGAAGCCGGCAGCCACGAGGGAGTCGTCCAGGCCGGCTACCCGCAGCCCACCGGGGCCGAGTCGGCAGCCGATCTGGCTCGCCCCGACGTCGGTCGGCGCTCCGATCAGGCTCAACGGCAGCATCGAGGCCCTCCTGTCACCACGGGCCGCGTCACATCCGGGCGGCCCCCGCCGGGCACGCTACCAGCCTCGTTGTGCCGGGCAGCGACTCCCGGCGGTCAGCTGGCGACGCGCAGCAGGCCGTCGCTGAACAGCGGCCGTTCGATCTGCACGATCAAGCCCTGCTGGGGGCTCCAGCCCCGCCAACGCATCCGTCCGGCCAGGGTGGGTAGCTGGACGAACTCGATCGAGCCGAAGGCCAGACAGGCCTCCGTCAAACTGTCGAAGTAGCCGACCTGCCTCAGAGCGTCCGACACTTGGTCGATCGGCCAGGGGCGTCCGGCATAGGCGATGAAATCCAGGCTCATGGGTGGTCACCTCCATCCCGCAGCGGTCGTCAGATCCCTCTCACTCCAATGTCGGGGGCTGACACCTCCATTGTGCGTGTCGGGCTTGACAACAAGCAATGGGTCCGGGGGCTCAACCGTGGCGTTGAATCGTGCGATGTGTGGCCGGACGGGCTCACGAGGGTCGCGGGCTAGGGTGGGAGCGACCCAACCACGCAGGAGACGGAGTTGACCGACAACGCACCGAAGCCCGGTACGGGGCGTCTCGGGCGTGCTCCGCGTGACCAACCGGCCTTCACGTGGCGGGAGGTACGGGCGTTCGCTCGCTCCGACTTTGCCCGGCGCCTCGCGGTTCTCCTGGCGGGAGTGCTCGCGGGGGTCATCCTGATCAAGGTGATGAACCAGCCGGGCGGCTTGCCAGCGGCGACGAGCGGTCTGTTGCGTGCTGACACGACACCGTTGTCACCGGCGAGGTACGCCCACCTGATCTGGGTGCCGGCCCTGGTGCTGGTGCTCTGCTACGTGGTCTGGGTGTGGCTGCCGTTCTCGCTGCGGAGCCGCCGGGTGGCGGTCACGGCCTACCCGGCGACGGCCGCGATCCTGCTGATGTCTGCCTGGTTGTGGGCGATCGAGGCGGGGAAGCTGAGGCTGAGCGTCGTGCTCGTGATCGCTGCCTGGACGGCCCTGGTGGTCACCTTGGCACAGTCGTCGCGGTCCCAGGCTGTGGGGATCATCGACCGGCAGGTGAGCCAACTCCCGTACGCCGTCCTCCTCGGCTGGATGACGGTGATGGGCGCGGCGAACCTGGCCGTCATCGCCCGGGTGTGGGGGTTCAGGCCGTGGCAGGTACCGCCGGAGACCTGGTGGGTGATGGGGGTCGTGGCGGTGCTGGCGGTGGCGATGGCGCTGGTGCGCTATCT
>DAOOHL010000034.1:0-8224 GCA_035416185.1 Propionibacteriaceae bacterium
GTACGGGGATCGTGGTCGCCATCCTCGCGCTCGTGCTCGCGATCGTGGGTGGCAGCTGGGGCACGTACGCCTACGCGCAGACCCGCTACTACGTGGGCGCGGCCGGGATGCCGACCGGCGGCAACGAGGTCGCAATCTTCCGCGGCGTCAAAGGAGACCTGCTCGGTTTCCCGCTCAACACGGTGCTCGAGCGTTCCGGGATCGGGGTCAACGACCTGCCGGTGAGCTGGGCCACCCAGGTGACCAACACCATCCCGATCCGCGACGGTGGGCTTGAGGCTGCTCGCCAGACGGTCGAGGAGCTCAGGACCAAGTCGCAGAAGTGCATCCAGCAGCGTAAGGACCGGGCGGCCGCGACCCAGAGCCCCACCCCGACGCCCACACCTACTCCGACCCCGACGCCGTCGGCCAACACCCCACCGGTGCCGACGGCCTCGCCGACGGTCACAGGCATGCCGTCGACCACGCCCGGCTCCACCGGATCGCCGTCCGGATCGAGCACGGCGTCGATGTCGGATTCGGCTGCTCCGACCGACTCCGTCAGCCCCTCGGCCAGCCCCAGTCCTTCCGTCACAACCCCACCGGCGCCCGAAGAGTGCTGACATGACCGAGGTCAGCGAGACCGTGGTCGTCTACCGGAAGCGCAACAACGTCGGCCTGATCCTTCTCATCCTCGCCCTGGGGATGGGGATCGCCTCGTACGTGCTCGTCGGCATCGGCATCGACCGTACGCCGCCGGAGAACTGGCCCTGGGTGGCCGGCATCTGGGCCGCGCTCGGACTGGTGGCGCACCTGGCGCTGCGGTTCCGCCTCCCGTACGCCGACCCTGTCCTGTTGCCGATCGTGTTCGCGCTGGCCGGAATCGGGCTGACGATGATCCACCGGATCGACGTGATCAACGACCCGCCTCGCCACGACGCCACCACCCAGCTGATCTGGGTCGGCCTCGGTATTGCCGCAATGGTGGCCATCACGTTCGTCGCCCGCGACCATAAGGTGCTGCAGGGCTACCCGTACCTGCTCTTCATCGCTGGCATCCTGCTGCTGCTGCTGCCGATGACCCCGCTGGGCGTCGAGATCAACGGGTCGCAGATCTGGATCCGTGTCTTCGGTCTCAGCTTCCAGCCAGCCGAGGTGGCCAAGATCGTGCTCTCGTTCGCCTTCGCTGCCTACTTGGCCGAGAAGCGCGACGTGCTCACGCTCGCCGGTCCTCGGATCCTGGGGCTCACGCTGCCGCGCGGTCGAGACCTTGGCCCGATCGCGATCATGTGGGTCGCCAGCATGCTCGTGATGGTCAGCCAGCGCGATCTGGGCACCTCGCTGCTGTTCTTCGGCCTGTTCGTGATGATGCTGTACGTCGCGACCGAGCGCGTCAGCTGGGTCGCGATCGGCGGCCTTCTCTTCGCTGCCGGGGCAGTGTTCGCGTACGAGCGGTTCGGGCACGTCCGCGTTCGGGTGAGTTCCTGGCTCGACCCCTTCTCCGACTACGACAAGAACTACCAGGTGATCCAGGGCCAGTTCGGCATGGCATGGGGTGGGCTGTTCGGCCGCGGCTGGGGGCAGGGCCGGCCGGGCCTGACTCCGTTGGCGAAGAGCGACTTCATCACCGCCGCGGTGGGCGAGGAGCTGGGCATCGTTGGGCTGATGGCGGTGATCCTGCTGTACGGCGTCGTCGTCGCCCGTGGGCTCCGGACAGCCCTGGCTGTCAACGACCAGTTCGGCAAGCTGCTCGCCGCTGGCCTGTCGTTCGTGTTCGCCCTACAGGTCTTCGCGATCGTCGGCGGCGTGACCCGGCTGCTGCCGCTGACCGGTCTGACCACACCGTTCATGTCGCAGGGTGGGTCGTCGATGGTGGCGAACTGGATCATCCTCGCCGTGCTGCTCGTGATCAGCCACCAGGCCCGCCGGCCCGTGGTGCAGAGGGTCGCCAGCGACGTGGCGATGTTCGACGCCGACTCGACCCAGATCATCTCCGCGCCCTTGCCACGGCCCGAGCCCACGACGTCGAAGCGGCGCTGGCCGGCCTGGCGTGGCCGGAAGTCCGACCAGGCGACCGTCGCCGGGTTGGGCGATGAGCCGCACGATCCTGTCCGGATCGACGCGCCGGAGCCCGTCGACGGCGAGTCGGCGACCCAACTGATCCCGGCCCCGCCACTGTCCGACGACACCCAGCCGATCCGGCCGGAGGACCTGCGATGAACCGACCGATCCGCCGACTCGCTGCCGTCGCCGCGCTGATGTTCGTCGCCCTACTGGTCAACCTGTGCGTGTTCGCGATCGCCCGGGAGCCGGGCCTCGACAGCAACCCGTTGAACCGTCGCGAGCGCGACGTCGAGTTCGCGCAGGACCGTGGCCTGATCCTCGTGGGCGACGTACCGGTGGCGACGACGACGCCGGTGAAGGACCCGTTCGCCTACCAGCGTGGCTACCCGCAGGGCTCCCTGTACGCCCCCGCGGTGGGCTACTACTCCTACGACTACGGCCGAGGCGGGCTGGAGCTCACCTACAACAAGGAGCTCGCCGGCACCTCGTCGACGCAGTGGTTCGACCGGGTCGTCGACACCGCCACCGGCGCGAAGCCCAAGGGTGCGTTCGTACAGACCACCCTCAACGCCGCCATGCAGACCGCAGCGGTGAAGGCGATGGGGTCCTACCGCGGGGCTGTCGTCGCGCTCGACCCCAAGACCGGTGCCGTCCTCGCCTACGCCAGCCTGCCCACGTACGACCCGAACGCTCTCGCCAGCCACGACCTGGCAGCAGCGAAGGCGGCGGCCCAGGCGTACGAGAAGGCGGCCGAACGCCCGATGTCCGACCGGGCTGGCAAGGAGATCTACCCGCCGGGGTCGACGTTCAAGCTGGTCACCGCCGCGGCGGCGCTGGAGAACGGGTTCACCGCCGACACGCTCATCGATGCTCCCGCCCAGCTGAAGCTGCCCAACTCGACCGCCGTGCTGGGTAACCAGTCGAACTGTGGCGGCGACAAGATCAACCTCGACCAGGCGCTGCGGGTGTCGTGCAACACCGCCTTCGCCAACGTCGGCGCCACCCTGGGGCCCGACAAGCTCCGTACCCAGGCTGAGAAGTTCGGGTTCGGCACAGCCCAGCTCACCGACCTGCGCGGCGCCACCAGCCGCTTCCCGGCGAAGCCCGACCAGGCGCAGACGATGATGAGCGCCATCGGCCAGTACGAGGTCGCCGCCAGCCCACTCCAGATGGCCATGGTCGTGTCAGGGATCGTCAACGACGGCGTCGTCAAGCGCCCGTACCTCGTCTCCGAGGTGCGTTCCCCAGAACTGCGCGTCCTCTACCGCCACGTGCCCGAGGACCAGCGGGCGATGGGGGCCGACAATGCCCGGCTGCTGCAGCAGATGATGATCAACACGGTGAAGAGCGGTACGGGCACCCGCGCGCAGGTGAACGGCGTCGTGGTCGGCGGCAAGACCGGTACGGCCCAGTCGGACCCGGCGCGGCCTCCGTACGCATGGTTCGTCGCCTTCGCGAAGGATCCCGACGTGGTCGTGGCGGTCTTCATCGAGAACGCTGACGTCGAGCGCTCCGACATCGCGGGCGGTCGGCTGGCGGGTCCGGTCGCCAAGGCTGTGATCGAGGCGAGCCGTTGATGGCCCGGTCGAGAGGTGTCAGACCTGCGCGAACAGGTGGTCATATTCACCCCTGTACCCAATCATCAGGCTCTACTCAGGTGCTGCTCAGGTCTGTTGGTCACAATGGGGCGCGGTATGCCTGGGGGACGGCATGAGGAAAGGTAGTTGATGGTCGAGGTAGGCACGCTGCTTGGCGGCCGCTACGAGATGGGCTCTGTGCTCGGTCGTGGTGGCATGGCCGAGGTGCGCCGAGCCCGCGACATCCGGCTCGGTCGTGAGGTGGCCGTCAAGCGGCTGCGGCTGGATCTGGCGGGCGACACGACGTTCCAGAAGCGGTTCCGCCGGGAGGCGCAGTCGGCCGCAGGACTGAACCACCACAACATCGTGGCGGTGTACGACACCGGCGAGCAGATCGAGGCGGGCACCGACGTCGAAGTGCCGTACATCGTCATGGAGCTCGTCGTCGGCCACACCCTGCGCGACATCCTCCGCAGCGGGCGCAAGATCCTGCCCGAGAAGGCACTGGAGATGACCCAGCAGGTGCTGGACGCGCTCCAGTACAGCCACACCGCGGGCATCATCCACCGTGACATCAAGCCGGCCAACGTGATGCTCACCGCGTCGGGCCGGATCAAGGTGATGGACTTCGGTATCGCCCGCGCAGTCGCCGACACCTCAGCCTCGATGACCCAGACTGCGGCCGTGATCGGCACCGCGCAGTACCTCTCCCCGGAGCAGGCACGCGGTGAGACCGTCGACAACCGGTCCGACATCTACGCGGCTGGCTGCCTGCTGTACGAACTGCTGGTCGGCCGGCCACCCTTCCAGGGCGACTCGCCAGTGTCGGTGGCCTACCAACACGTCCGCGAAACCCCGGTCGCTCCGTCGCAGCTCGACCCGGTGATCACACCCGAGATGGACGCGATCACCTTGAAGGCGCTCGCGAAGGACCCGTGGCAGCGCTACCAGTCGGCCAAGGAGATGCGCGACGACATCGGTCGGCTGCTCGCTGGTCAGCCGGTGCTGGCCGCTCCACCCGTGGCTGCAGCCGTCGTCCCCGATCCCGTCGCCGAAGCCGCGACCCAGGTCGTGCCCGCCACCATGATCGCCGTACCGTCACCAGTCACCGCGACCAACCCGGTCATCCCGGTGACCGATGCGCCGAGGCGAGCGGTCGCGTACGAGGAGCGGCCGCGCAGCCGCGCCGGGGCAGCCTTCGTCGTCACACTGGCGCTGCTCCTGGTCGTGGGCCTGATCGGTGGCTTCTGGCGGCTCAACCGCCCGCAGCCGCCAGCCCCGGTGGCCAAGGTGATGGTGCCGCAGGTGATGAGCATGACCCAGCAGAACGCGACCCAGACCCTGGAGAGCTCCAACCTCAAACCCGAGGTGAAGAACGTCGAGGGCCCCGACGACGCCACCGTCGGCACGGTCACCAACCAGCTCCCGATCAAGGGTGTGGAGGTCGAGAAGGGATCGACCGTCGTCATCACGATCAACGTCGGCCCGTCCAAGGGCACCATCCCCGCAGGCTTGATGGGGCAGGACAAGGACGCGGTGGTCAAGGCGCTCCAGGACCTCGGCTTCACGAAGGTGACCGCCGTCGCTGCGACCACCGAGCCGGTCACGGCGCAGGCGAACAAGGTGACCGAGCTGCGGCCGGCCGAGGGTGCCACTATCGCGAAGACCACACCGATCACCGTCACCTTTGCGACCGGGAAGTCGAAGGTGCCGAACCTCGCGGGCTACTCCCAGGACACGGCGATCACGACGGCTCAGGCTGCCGGGTTCGCGAAGTACAAGGTGGTCGAGGAGGAGTCGACGGCTCAGGCGGCGGGCCGGGTACTGCGCACCAATCCACCCGCTGACACGCTGATGGACCGTACGGCCGAGCTGACGATCGTGGTTGCCAAGGCGATCCCGTCGGCCGCCCCGACGGTCACCGTCACCGCTGTGCCCTCGCCGCCGACCCAGTCGGCCTCGCTGAGCGCATCGCCGTCGACGAGCAAGTCCTCGTAGCTCGGCTCGCCCGAGCGGTCAGCGGCTCGCCATCAAGGGCGCCATGCCCTCCGCCCGCCGTGGCGCATCGACGTCGCCACACTCGGCCAGCCAGTTGGCCAGCATCTGGTAGCCGCCCTCAGTGAGCACCGACTCGGGGTGGAACTGCACCGACTCCACAGCCAGGTCACGATGCCGTACACCCATGATCGTGCCGTCGGCCGTTCGCGCCGTCACCCGCAGCTCGTCGGGCAGCGTCTCCGGCACGATGGCCAGCGAGTGGTAGCGGGTCGCCACCAGAGGTGAGGCCAGACCGGTGAAGACCCCCGTACCGTCGTGGAAGACCTCCGAGGTCTTGCCGTGCCGCAGCTCAGGCGCGCGGTCGACGACTCCGCCGTACGCCACCCCCATGGACTGCAGCCCGAGGCAGACGCCGAAGATCGGGAGCTGTCCGCCGTACGCCCTCACAAGCTCGATGCAGACGCCCGCACGCTCCGGAGTGCCGGGCCCGGGGGAGAGCAGGATGCCGTCGAAACCGTCGACCCAGCCGTCGGTGTCGAAGCGCTCGTCGTCGTTGCGCCACACCTCGACCTCGGCCCCGATCTGGCCGAGGTACTGCACGATGTTGAAGACGAACGAGTCGTAGTTGTCGACGACGAGGATCCGAGCCATGCGTCCATTCAACCTCGCCCGCGGCCTCACGAGGGCAGCGGTTTCGCGTACGTGAGATCGACCGGCCCCTTGTAGCCGTCCATCTTCACCTCAGCCGCCCGCTTCTGGGCGTAGCCGAGGCCGTACTTGTCGGCGTACTGCCGGTAGATCGTCAGGTACGGCGACGACGCCAGCGCCGCCTCCAATCGACGCTGGTCGCCAATCGCCGTCACCACGTAAGGAGGGGCGTACGGGGTGCCGTGCAGCACGATGACGTTGCCGACGCACTTCACGCCCGTACGGGTGGTGACCCGCTGGCCCTGGATCGTCATCGCCTCCGCGCCGCCAGCCCACAGCGCGTTCACGACTGCCTGGATGTCCTGCTGGTGCACGATCAGGCTGTCCTCGCTGACGCCCTCAGGCTTCACGTCGAGGGGAGCGTCGGTGAGGGTGACGGTGACGGCAGGGCCGGTGACCGGGGTCAGGTTGGTCGCCGACCCCAGCTTAGCCAACTCCTCGGCTCGCTGGGGTGACTGCTGCGGTGCCTGCTTGGTCAGCTGGTCGACCTCGGCCCGTACCGCAGCGACATGCTCAGTCAGGTCGGCGTTCCGCTCGGCCTGCTGACGAACCAGCGCGATCATGTCGGTGTTGCGGTTGGGGCGAAGATCCTGGCCGCGTGCGGCGACTGCGGCGGAGGTGACCAGGGCTGCCGCCACGATGAGCGCGACGACCGTCAGGGCCCGGTTACCGGCCGTACGGGGATGGGCCCGGTCGCGCAGCCAAGCACGCACCAGCACGCGGCGAACCCGGTCAAGGAAGCCACGCCGGACCGCCATCACCACCCCGTTCGGCTCGAGCCGCCAGCGGGCGAGGATGCTCCGGCGGCAGACGTCCTTTACGCTACCGGTGACAGGAAGCGAGGTGCCACGTGCCGGAGTCGAAGTCCCGCCCCGAGGCTGAGGCGAAGAAGAAGGCCAAGCGGGTGGGTGAGGTCGCCGCGAAGCGGGAGGACCGCGTCCGGCGGATCGGCCTGCCCGGTGAGCGTGCCTGGGTGCCCCCGCTGTTCATCACCGTCGGTCTGTTGGGCGTGGCGTGGCTGGTGGTGTTCTACATTGCTGGCTGGCAGATCCCGTACATGCGTGACTGGGGGCAGGCCAACATCCTGATCGGGATGGGCTTGCTGGCCGCTGCCTTCGGCATCTCGACCCTCTGGAAGTAGGCAGCCTCCCTCCACGGCCTCAGCTCAAGCCGCGCCTGGAAGTAGTTCGCCCTCCCGCGGCGATGGGGGCTCGTCCACTACGCTGCCGGGATGAGTATGAACTGGCGCGCCCGGATCCTGACCCCGGAGCAGCTCGCGGACCTTCGCGAGCACCCTGACCATGCCCCTGAGCTGGCCGAGTTCGGCGCCAAGGAGCCAGGCACTCTGCACCTGCACCAGCTGTGGCACGGGCTGAACTGGCTGCTCAAGGCCGCCGAGGATGTACCGCAGGGTGCCGAGGACTCGATCCTGGGTGGGCGTGACATCGGCGCGACCGTGGGCCCCACCGGCCCCGCCCGCCTGCTCGACCCGGACACCGTCTCCGCAGCCAACGACGCTCTCGCCGTCGCGACCGCCGACGACCTCCGTGCGGCGTACGACCAGGACGACATGCTGGAGGAGTCCGTCTTCCCGCCGATCTGGGCAGACCAGGACGTCCTCGAAGGCAAGATCGTGCCCGCATTCACCAAGCTGCAGAAGTTCTACGCCAAGGCAGCCGAAGCGAACGCGGCGATCCTGACCGCCATCGACTGATCCTTCTGGGGGTGGAACCCCCAGACCCCCGCTCGCTCTGCGATGCGGATCGGTGGGAGTGTGGACCGGTGCCTTCTGGGGGTGGAACCCCCAGACCCCCGCTGGGGCGGAGGAGCCGGCTACCCGTGAGGGCGGAGCAGCGGGAAGAGGATCGTCTCCCGGATTCCTACGCCCGTCAGCAGCA
>DAOOHL010000034.1:8324-15946 GCA_035416185.1 Propionibacteriaceae bacterium
GGGCGGAGCAGCGGGAAGAGGATCGTCTCCCGGATTCCTACGCCCGTCAGCAGCATCAGTAGCCGGTCGATGCCCAGGCCCATGCCGCCCATCGGGGGTGCGCCGAGCTCGAGGGCGGCCAGGAAGTCCTCGTCAAGCTGCATCGCTTCCGGGTCGCCCGCGGCTGCCTGAATCGACTGGGCCACCAGCCGCTCGCGCTGGATCACCGGGTCGATCAGCTCTGAGAAGCCCGTACCCCGCTCGACGCCACCAATGATCAGGTCCCAGGCCTCGATCAGGCGCGGGTCTGAGCGGTGCTCCCGGGCCAGCGGCTGCGCCACCGTCGGGTAGTCACAGACGAACGTCGGCTGGAGCAGTCCCGGCTCGACCAGCTCGGAGAACAGCTCCATCGCCATCTTCCCCGCGCCGAGCGTGGGGTCGTACTCCACGTCGCGCGCATCGGCGTACGCCCGCAGCGTCTCCAGCGGGGTGTCCGGCGTGACCTCCTCGCCGATCACCTCCGAGACGCCCGGGTAGAACGACAGCCATCGCCACTCGCCATCGAGGTTGATCTCGGCATCGTCAGACGTCCGGACGACCCGCGACCCCAGCGCCTCGTCGGCCGCGTTGACGATCATCCGCTGCGTGAGCGCCGCGATCGTGGTCTGGTCGCCCCACGACTCGTACGCCTCGAGCATCGTGAACTCGGCCGAGTGCGACGAGTCGATGCCCTCGTTGCGGAAGATCCGGCCGATCTCGTACACCCGGTCGGCCCCACCGACCATCGCCCGCTTCAGGTACAGCTCGAGCGCGATCCGCATGGTCATCGGAATGTCGAAGGCGTTCAGATGTGTACGGAAGGGCCGCGCCGCCGCACCACCATGGATCAACTGGAGCACCGGGGTCTCAACCTCAAGGAAGCCAGCCTCGTGGAGCGTTTGCCGGATCGACCGGGTGACCGCCGACCGCACCCGGACCATGTCACGGGCCTCGGGCCGGACGACAAGGTCGGCGTAGCGCTGCCGTACGCGGGTCTCCTCCGACAGGTCCTTGTGCAGCGTCGGCAGCGGCCGCAGCGCCTTCGACGCGATCGACCAGTCGGTCGCCAGCACCGACAGCTCACCCCGCTTCGACGCGATCACCCGGCCCGTGACGGCCACGAAGTCGCCCAGGTCGACATCGGCTTTCCACCGCGCCAGTGACTCCTCGCCCACCTCGGCCAGCGACACCATCACCTGCAGCCGCTCGCCCGAGTCGCCGGTCGTGAAGCCGTCCTGGATCGTGGCGAAGCAGAGCTTCCCCGACGTGCGAAGGAACACCACGCGGCCGCCAACCGTGACGACGTCCTGCGTCTCCTCGCCGGGCTCAAGCGCCGGCCAGCCCGCCCGAACCTGCGTGACGGTGTGGGTGCGCTTCAGGTCGACGGGGTACGGCTGGCGCCCCTCAGCGAGGATGCGGGCGCGCTTGTCGAGCCGTACCTGCATCTGCTCGGAAACCTCGCGCTCGTCGGCGCCGTACCCGGTCTGCTCACTCACCGCGCCAGACTATCGACTTGGGCGCGGCTGAGCCCTGGCGCTAGTCCGCCGCGAGCCGGGTGACGGTGTCGAGCACCTTCGCCCGCTTCGCCGCACCGGCGTCGTCGTACGTGTGGAAGCCCTCTCCCGTACGGGCGCCCAGCTTGCCCTCGTCAGCCAGCCGCTGCACGATCGCCGCCACGTCGCCGTGCGACGCCATCGAGTCGGCCATCCGACCCATCAGCGACGCGAACACGTGCAGGCCACCCAGATCGGCCACGCTCAGCGGCCCGACGGCTGCCCACCGCGGGCCGATGGAGGTGGTCACGATGTCGTCGAGCTCGGCGGCGCTCACGACCCCCTCGGACACCAGCGCCACAGCCTCGGTGAGCAGCGCAGCCTGGAGCCGGTTGGCGACGAACCCCGTCCGCTCCTTGTGGATCTGCACAGGGTGGCTGCCCAAGGCGGTGGGCCACGCGATGCAGCGAGCAACGATTGCGGGGTCCGTACCGTTGTGGCCTTGCACCTCGACCAGCCGGACGACGTCCGGCGGGTTGAAGAAGTGGAGGCACAGCATCCGCTCGGGCGACGCCACGTACGACGCGAGCTGCGACACCGGGAACGACGAGGTGTTGCTCGCGATCACCACGTGCGGTGGCAGCGCCTCGCCGAGGGCCCGCATCACCGCCTCCTTGACTGCTGGCTGTTCGCTGGCGGTCTCGATGGCCAGATCCACATCGCCAACGCTGGCAGCCCAGTTCGTCGTTGTACGGAGCCGAGGCGAGTCGAGATCACCAGCAACGGCCGTGAGCACGTCCTCGTCCACATCGCTGAGCACCACCGTCAGCCCGTGCTTCAGCAGCAGCCGGGCCAGCCCCTTGCCCATCGTGCCGGCGCCGACCACGAGGACGGTTGAGAAAAGCGTCGTTGCATCACTCATGACGGTGACGTTAGTGGGTGGGCCCTCGGCGTGGCGCAGGCTGCTGACAAGCACCACCCGCCTGCACCCGACACACCTAGACTGCGCCCATGACCTACGGATCACCTGAACCGCAGAACCCCTTCGGACCGCCCCGCCAGGGCCCTGGCTTCGGTGCGCCGGGTCAGCCCCAGCCGTACGGGTCGCCTCCTCAGCAGCCGCCGATGCCGTACGGGCAGCCGCAGCCAGGACCGTACGGACCACCCCCCGGGGCTCCCGGTGGCATGCCGCCAGGACAGTCGCCGTACGGGTCGCCGGCCAACCCGGGTCAGTTCGGACCGCCCCAGCAGCAGCCACCCCAGCAGCGGCCGCCGCAGCCGTACGGGCAGCCGCAGGGCCAGCCCCAGCCTCCGCAGCCGCCGCAGCACCAGCCCCCGCAGCCGCCTCAGCCGCAGCACCAGCCGCCCCAGCAGCCCGGTGGCGGCACGTGGAGCCCGGTGCCTGCACCTGCCGGTCCGGTGTCGCCGGTGGCTGAGCCTGCCTCGAAGAAGCCCTCGTTCGTTGCCCAGGAGATCCCGGTGGTCACCGGTGAGACCGTGCCCGGTCAACAGATCGACTCCGTCGTGGGCGTCGTGGTCGGCGTCACGACCCGCTCGCGTGACGTGAAGGTCGGCCCCGAGACGATCTCGCTGCTGGCCCAGGCTCGGCAGGACGCGATCGCCGCGCTGGTCACCATGGCAGTCGAGGCCGGTGCCCACGCCGTCGTCGGGCTCCGGTTCGACGGGGGCAAGATCGCCGATGCACTCAGTGAGGTCACGGCGTACGGAACGGCCGTCACCCTGGTCGGCGCGCCCGCTGTGGAGCAGCCAGCGGAGCCGGGCGAGGGCGCCTCGACCAGCTCAGGCCCCGTGGATGAGTCCCTGCACCCGACGGTGGCGGGCGACGACCAGCACATCGCCAGCCCCGTACCCATGGACGACCCGGATCCTGAGGATGCGTTTGGCGCCGCAGCCCCTCGTCCGGAGAACCCGATCCACGACCAGCAACTGAGGGAACAGCACCCGCAGTTCTGATACCTGCCTGACGTCAGGGTCGAGGCAGCCCGCGTGCACCAGCGCACGCGGGCTGCCTCGCATCCTTTCGGTCTCAGGTCGATATCGATTGCTGCTAGTCGCTTGACAAACGCCCTTGGTGGGGATTTGATCACGATCACAACAAATACCGCGGAGGAGCTCACCCCGCGGGTGCACGACAGTCGAAGGAGACGTCCATGTCCGCTACGAGCCGCCGCTCATTCCTCGCACTCAGCGCCGCAGCCGTGGGAGGTGTCGCACTGTCTGCCTGTGGCACTGCTGGCCCAGGCACCGGGACCGGCGCTTCGGCCGGCGCAGGCGCCTCTGGCGCTGCCTCCGGCGGTGCCGCCGCGGGTACGGCCAGCATGTGGGCCCTCTCCGGCCAGCCGAACGAGGGCATCGTCAAGAACTCCGTCGATGCGTTCAACGCCAAGGGTGGCCCGAAGGTCCAGGTCGACTTCTTCCAGAACGACGCCTACAAGCAGAAGATCCGGACGGCGATCGGCGCTGGCCAGGCTCCGACGCTCATCTACGGCTGGGGTGGCGGCGGTCTGCGTACGTACGCGGCGGCCAACCAGGTCGAAGACCTCACCAGCTGGGTGAACGCCACCCCCGCCATCAAGGACCGCTACATCAACACCGTCTGGAACGCTGCCACGGTCAACGGCAAGATCTTCGCCCTCGCCGGCAACGGCACCCAGCCGATCATCCTCTGGTACAACAAGGCGGTCTTCGACGCCCACGGCGCTCAGCCCCCGACGACCTGGGCAGACCTGATGAAGCTCGTCACCCTCTTCAACTCGAAGGGTGTGGCCCCGTTCTCGCTCGGCGGCCAGTCGCGCTGGACCTCGATGATGTGGCTGCAGTACCTGCTCGACCGCATCGGTGGCCCCACGGTCTTCCAGTCGATCCTCGAGGAGAAGAAGGACGCCTGGAGCGACCCGGCCGTGCTCGAGATGGCCAAGAAGGTCGTCGAGCTGGTGCAGGCGAAGGCCTTCATCTCGAACTTCGCCTCGGTGGCCGCTGACGGCAACGCGGACCAGGCGCTGCTCTGGACGGGCAAGGCCGCGATGATGCTGCACGGCGGCTGGACGTACGGGTCGATGAAGGCCAACGGTGGCGACTTCGTCTCCTCGGGCAAGCTCGGCTGGACGACCTTCCCGACCATCGCCGGCGGCAAGGGAGACATCAAGGGCCTCGTCGGCAACCCGGCCAACTACTGGTCGATCTCGTCCAAGGCCACCGCCGCCGAGAAGGAGGCCGCCAAGGCGTACCTCAAGGACGGTCTGCTCGCCAAGGACGAGGCCGCTGCCTTCGTCAAGAGCGGCACCATCCCGGTCGTCAAGGGCGTCGAGGCGCAGATCGACCAGTCGGCCGACAAGCCGTACCTGAGCTGGGTGTACGCCCGCCTCAACGAGGCCTCGTCGTTCACGCAGTCGTGGGACCAGGCGCTGCAGCCGACCCCGGCTGAGGAGCTGCTCAAGAACATCGAGCAGCTGTTCCTGCTCAAGATCACTCCTGAGCAGTTCGTCACCAACATGAACGCCACCATCGGTAAGTGACGGTGGCCTCGACCTCTGTCGCCACGACCGCGGCGCCCGCTCCTGCGGGCGCCGCGGGTCCGCCTGCGACCCGCAAGCCGAGCCTGATTCTGTTCGCGCTGCCCGCGTTGCTGTTCTTCCTGGTGTTCGCGATCGTGCCGCTGCTCGGCGTCATCGTGCTGTCGTTCACGAAGTGGAACGGCATCGGCGCGATCGTCTTCAACGGCCTCGCCACCTGGCAGGACACGCTGACTCGCCCGACAACGTGGAACGCCCTGTGGCTCACGGTGCGGATCGTCATCCTCAGCTGGCTGGCGCAGACCCCGCTGTCGATCCTGCTCGGTGTCTTCGTGGCGGGTCATCAGCGCTACCGCCAGGTGCTGGCGGTCATCTTCTTCCTGCCCCTGCTCCTGTCGAGCGCGGCCATCGCGATCACGTACAAGACGCTGCTCGACCCCAACTTCGGCCTTGCCGCCGGACTGAACATCCCGCTGCTGGCGCAGAACTGGCTCGGCGATGAGGTGCTGGTGTGGTTCGTCCTGATCTTCATCATCAGCTGGCAGTTCATCCCGTTCCACACCCTGATCTACCAGGGCGGCGTCCGGCAGATCCCGAAGGCGCTGTACGAGGCCGCCGAGATCGATGGTGCCGGCCGGCTCAAGCAGTTCTTCTACATCACCTTGCCGCAGTTGAAGTACACGATCATCACGTCATCGACGCTGATGGCGGTGGGCTCGCTGACGTACTTCGACATCATCTTCGTGCTCACCACGGGTGGCCCCGGCACGTCGACGCGGATCCTGCCACTCGACATGTACCTGACCGGCTTCCGGGGCAGCGAGATGGGTGTCGCCTCAGCGATCGCCGTGATGCTCGTCGTCATCGGTCTCAGCCTCGCCATGGCCGTCCAGCGGCTCGGTGGCAAGGGTTCGCGCGGCAGCCAGATGGATGGGATGTGACATGAACAACCGCAACCCACGCACGTGGAACTGGTTCGGCGGCGCGGCCGGCTGGCTCTGGCTCGCCATCATCATCATCCCGATCTACTTCGTCTTCGTGACGAGCTTCAAGACGACGTCGACCTACTTCGGCTCGAACCCGTTGGCCCTGCCGGCCCCGTTCACGTTCGACAACTACGTGCGAGTGGTCGAGGCCAACTTCATCGGCTACCTGGTCAACAGCGTCATCGTCGTGATCGGTACGGTCGGGCCGCTGCTGATCTTCGCCTTCATGGCGGCGTACGCGATCGTCCGAGGCGAAGGGCGGCTGATCCGGTTCGTCCAGCGGGGCTTCCTGCTCGGGCTCGCGATCCCGGTCCAGGCCACGATCGTGCCGGTCTACCTGCTCATCATCACGATGCACATGTACGACTCACTGCCAGCACTGATGCTGCCCGGCATCGCGTTCGGCTTGCCCCTGTCGATCCTGATCCTGGCCAACTTCATCCGCGACATCCCGAACGAGCTGTTCGAGTCCATGTCGCTCGATGGGTGTACGGAGTGGCAGAAGCTCTGGCGGCTCGCCTTCCCGATGACCCAGCCCGCGCTGGTCACGGTGGCGGTCTACCAGGCGCTGCTGTCGTGGAACGGCTTCCTGTTCCCGCTGATCCTGACCCAGAGCCCCGGCAAGCGCACGCTGCCGCTGGCACTGTGGGCCTTCCAGGGCGAGTATGCGACCGACATTCCCGTGGTGCTGGCGGCCGTCGTCCTGACGCTGGCGCCGATCCTCGTGCTGTACGCGTTCGGGCGTCGATACCTCGTCTCGGGCATGACCGCAGGAGTCGGCAAGTAGGGTCGAACCATGACCACGAACACCGCTGTCCGAGTCGTTGTCTGGGGCGAGAACCAGCACGAGCAGCTTGACGCCAACGTACGGGAGATCTATCCCGACGGGATGCACGAGACCATCAAGCAGGGCATCGAGGAGAATCTCGGCGAGCGCGCCGTCGTGACGACGGCGACGCTCGACCAGGCCGAGCACGGTCTCACCGATGCCGTCCTCGACGAGTGCGACGTGCTGGTCTGGTGGGGTCACCGCGCCCACGACCAGGTCGCCGACGAGATCGTCGCCAGGGTGCACCAGCGGGTGCTCGCGGGGATGGGCCTGGTGGTCCTGCATTCGGGTCACTTCGCCAAGGTGTTCAAGGCCTTGCTGGGGACGAGCTGCGCGCTGCGCTGGCGCTCGGCCGACGACTCCGAGATCGTCTGGACCGTCGACCCAACGCACCCCATCGCGGCAGGGGTGCCGCACCCGTTCGTCATCGAGCGGCAAGAGATGTACGGGGAGTTCTTCGACGTCCCGGCTCCCGACGAGCTGATCTTCCTGTCGACCTTCACCGGGGGCGAGGTGTTCCGCAGCGGCATGACGTGGCGGCGTGGCAACGGCAAGCTCTTCTACTTCAGCCCTGGCGACCAGGACTTCCCGGTCTACCATCACCCGGTCGTCCGCCGGGTGATCGCGAACGGGGTGGAGTGGGCCCGTGCCGTACGGCCGACCCGCGAGCTGCCGGGCCTGATCCACTCACCCAACCCCGACCATCGGGCCGCTCGCCCGTGAGCGCACGGCCGCGCGTCATCGCCACCGAGGCTGAACCCCT
>DAOOHL010000035.1:0-15556 GCA_035416185.1 Propionibacteriaceae bacterium
CGGCACCATGGCTGTCGCATTCGGGCTCGCCGAGGGTGCGGCGATCGACTGGTCAGCCATCCACGTCACCGATGTCACCCGGGTCAGCCCCGGCGTCGGGGCCGCTGGCCTGGTCGCGGTGAGCGCGTTCATGCTGGTGGTACGGCTGCTCGGTGACCGGCTGGTCGCTCGGATCGGGCGACGCCGTACGGTCCGGGTCGGCGGGGCGGCTGCTGCGTTGGGCTTCGCGGTGGTGGCCATCGTCACGGCCTTCCCGCTGGTCATCGCCGGCTGGTGCCTGGTCGGCTTCGGGGTCGGGCTGATCGCCCCGCAGGTGTACGCGGCCGCTGGTCACCTGGGTGGGGCCAGGGCGCTCGCCGTCACGCTGAGCTTCGGCTACGCATCGGTGTTCATCGGCCCGGCGGCGATGGGTGGGGCGATCAAGGTGTTCGGGATCCAGCCGGCGATGTGGCTGCCGGCAGCACTGGCTGCCTCGACCCTCGTCTTCGCACGGGCTATGCCGAAGCAGGACGCTGGGCTGGCGACTTCAGCCGACGCGTGACCAGCACAGACGCGTGACCAGGACGCTCTGAACTGTTGGCCAACCAACGCCTGAAGTGGGCTCACGTAGCTCGAACCTTCCCCACGGAGTCGCTCGAGGCCTCATCTGGGCGGTCGAGTCGAGCGTGACCAGGACGTCTCGCCACGTTCCACGCTGACGAATCGGACTCGTCGTCGTTCCTGAACGATCCGCTGGAGGCTGAGTGCCGAAGCACTGTGACGTAGCGGGATTGATCCGGGTCGACTGGGCAGACAGCGGACCACACTCTCCGAAGTCGAGTCAGGCGCAGAACGGGCAACCCTTGTCGCTAGCGGGTGACCGGCGGATCAGGGGCGGCTCCATCCGCCTGGGGAACCTCCGCTTCCGCGACGTCTGCCTCGTACGTTCGCGTCCGGTCGAGGGCCGGGTCGTGGTGGTCGGTCCACTCGACCTTGACGTGCTGGTATGCCTTGTAACGCATCATCCGAGCCTGCGCGGCATACGAGATGCGGTCGGCGTCGGTCAGCCGTACCCGATCGGTGAAGGGTGTGAGCAGCGCACGCGGCCACAGCCCCCGTACCAGCACCGCGTTCAGCTCCCCAGCCAGCACGAGCGCCAGCGCGGTGAGGTGAAGCACACCGACCAGAGCCAGCACCAGGTTCGCGAACTGACCCGCGGTCGTCGCCTTGGGCAGCTCCGTGCGGAAGTAGGCCATCCCGGTCTGCTGGAACAGCTGCCAGACGATGCCGCAGCCGATGGCGCCAGCGAGGATCCGCCGGACGGGCATCGGGTGGGCGGTGGCAAGCCGCATCGCCACGATGAAGATGGCGGCGTTCACCGGCACCGACATCAGGAACGTCAGCGGCCGCGACCAGCCCCGCCCAAGGTTCCGGATCCGCTCCCCCACCATCGGAATGGACGCGATCGGTGACCTGACCAGGTATGGCTGCAGGTCGGGAAAGAAGTCAAGCATGGTGGCAACGGCGATCGCGGCGAGCAGGAGCAGCGGTACGGCAGCCACGAGCGCGTAGTAGGCCAGCGCGGCCACCAGATGCATACCCGAGTTCTCAAAGAACCGGTACGCCACCGCGATCGGCAGCCCGAGCCACGAGTGGCGCTGCTGAAACGCATCGAGGCGTTCGAGGGGCGTGGGTCCGACCGGCACGCGCGTCATGATGCCATCCCGTGCTGTGCGGTGGGTCGAGGCTCGTAGGATGCGGCCATGACCAACCCGGACCGCCGCGACGAGGTCGACGAGATCGTCGCCGCGTGGCGACGGGAGCGACCTGACCTGCCGACCGAGCCGTTGGAGGTGCTGTCCCGCGTCAAGCGGGTCGCGCAGCAGCTCGACCACGGCCGCCGTACGGCGTTCGCGGCCCACGACCTGCAGCTGTGGGAGTTCGATGTGCTGGCCGCCCTGCGTCGCAGTGGTGAGCCATACCAGCTCTCGCCGGGACAGCTGGTCCGGCAGAACCACGTGACGTCCGGCACGATGACGAACCGGGTCGACCGGCTGGCCGCGCGCGGCCTCGTCGAGCGCAGCACGGACCCGAGTGATGGCCGGGGTGTGCTGGTCAGGCTGACGACGACGGGAATGGAGCTGGTGGACGCCGCACTGGCCGACCTTCTCGTCTGGGAGGACGCGCAACTCGCCGGGCTCGGTGGGTCGGACCGCTCCGAGCTCGCCACATTGCTGCGGCGGCTGCTGCTCGCGGTGGCCACCTGAGCAACCGCCAAGGCAACTGGGGCGTCGGCGCGACGCTGCTCAGGCCATCAGCCGCTCAGGCGATCAGCCGAGCACCCGGTACGGGACCCGCCACTCGTCTGATCTGCCTCGCCACCCCTTCCGACGACAGCCGGACCGACAGGTCGACCGCAGCCGACTCGCTGCCGGCGAGGAACGCGACGGTCGGCCCGGACCCGCTGACAACAGCGCCCAACGCGCCGTTCTCGAGACCCGCGTCCAGCGTCTGCCGCAATTCTGGGTAGAGGGCCAAGGCAGCCGGCTGCAGGTCGTTGGTGAGTGCCGCCCCGAGGGCTGCAACATCCCCTGCGGCGAGGGCATTCATCACCGGAGTCGGAGCGTGCAGAGGCTGTCCGTCAGCCAGCCCGAGCTCGTCGAACTTCCGGAAGACCGCCGGGGTCGACAGGCCCCGATGGGCGA
Source organism: Propionibacteriaceae bacterium (assembly GCA_035416185.1). GTDB lineage: Bacteria > Actinomycetota > Actinomycetes > Propionibacteriales > Propionibacteriaceae > JBHAES01. The sequence goes on from DAOOHL010000035.1 coordinate 2,685, forward strand.
AGGCGAGCACCCAGTGGTACGTGCCACGGCTGAGCGCAGGGACGAGCTGTTCGCCGCGGCCGGTCCCGTACGCGCAGCCGCCGACCAGCGCGAACGGCACGTCGCTGCCGAGCTCGGCGGCGAGCTCGACCAGGTCGTCCGGCGCGGTGTCGAGGTCCCACAGCACCGAGCAGGCGAGCAGGGCGGCGGCAGCGTCGGCTGATCCGCCAGCCATGCCGCCCGCCACGGGGATCTGCTTGCGGATGGTGAGTGAGGCGGCCATGTTCGGATCCCCGTACCGCTCGCGCAGCAGCTCGGCGGCCCTCACCGCGAGGTTGTCGGCGGCACGCGGGAGCTGGTCGGCGCCCTCGCCAGAGACGGTGCAGCTGATCCGGCCGTCATCACCAGCGGTAGCCCCCAGCTCGTCGTACAGCGACACCGCCTGGAAGAGGGTAGCGAGCGGGTGGTAGCCGTCGGAGCGGGTGGGTCCGACGCGCAGGGCGAGGTTGAGCTTGGCGGGTACGCGGACGCGCACCGACCCGTACAGTCCGTCCCCCGTCATGCACGCGACGCTACCTCAGGTGTTCGGCGATGCGGGCGAAGTCTCCGATCCCGAGGGTCTCCCCCCGGGCCCGCGGGTCGACCCCGGCGGCGACCAGCACCTCGGCAGCAGCGGCCGACGAGCCGATGGTGCCTGCCAGAGCGGCTCGAAGCATCTTGCGGCGCTGGTTGAACGCCGCATCAATCGTCTCGAACACGCGTCGCCGGTCGGCTGTCGTGCTGGGCGGCTCGCGGCGGGTCAGCGAGACCAGCCCAGAGTCGACGTTCGGCACCGGCCAGAACACCGTGGGCGGCACGGTCGCCACCCGCGTCGCCGTCGCCCACCAGGCCATCTTGGCCGACGGCACCCCGTACACCTTCGACCCAGGTCCAGCGACCAGCCGGTCGGCCACCTCGAGCTGCACCATGACCAGGCCCGACTGCCAGCTCGGGAAGGTCTCGGCCAGGTGCAGCAGCACCGGGACGGAGATGTTGTACGGCAGGTTGGCGACCACATGCGTCGGCGGTGGGCCGAGCAGCTCGGTCACCCTCATCGCGTCGGCCTCGACCACCGCCAGACGATCCTCGGCACCGGGCATCCGCTGCGAGACCGTACGGACGAGGCGCCGCGCCAGCGACGACTCGACCTCAATGGCGACCACTCTGGCACCCGTCTCCAGCAGCCCCAACGTGAGGGAACCAAGGCCGGGCCCGACCTCGATCACCACGTCGTCCGGACCGACGCCGGACAGCCCGACGATGCGCCGCACCGTGTTGGGGTCGGTGACGAAGTTCTGCCCGCGCTGCTTGCTGGGCCGCAGCCCGAGCTCAGCGGCCAGCTCGCGGATGGATCGGCCGTCGAGCAGCCCCGTCTCAGCCATCGTCACCCCAGTGCCCCCCGAACGCGGCGAACGCGTTGGCGGACATCTGGCGACAGGCGGCGGTCAGATCCCAGCCGCGCCGCTCGGCGACGAACCGGACGGTGTGGGCCAACAGGTACGGGGAGTTCCGCTTGCCCCGAGCCGGCACCGGCGTCAGGTAAGGCGCGTCGGTCTCGACCAGGAGTTGTGTACGGGGAGTGACGGCGAGCGCCTCCCGCAGGGCGGAGTTCGCCGGATAGGTGACAACCCCGGGGAACGACAGCCAGAAACCCAGGTCGGCGCAACGGCGGGCGAAGGCGGCGTCGCCGGAGAAGCAGTGCATCACGACCCGATCGGGCAGTGGCTGGGCGGCCAGGACGTCGAGGATGTCGTCGTGGGCGTCGCGGTCGTGGATGACCAGCGTGAGGCCACGTTCGCGGGCGATCTCGATGTGGGCCGCGAACGCGTCCCGTTGCCGTGCCTGCTCGGCAGGGTCGGTCGTCCGGAAGTAGTCCAGACCCGTCTCGCCCACCCCTCGGACGTGGGGGTTCCGGGCAAGTCGGGCGATCGTCTCCAGCCCCTCGGCCACCCGCTCCGGATGCCGGGCGACCTCGTTGGGATGCAGAGCCACATTGGCGACCACTGTCGGCGCCTCCTCTGCGAGCGCCACGGCCCACTCCGAGCCTGCGGCGTCGCAGCCGACCTGGACGAGCCGCTCAACCCCGACCGATGCGGCGATCTCCATCGCGAGCGCCGGGGTCAGGCCGCCATCGATGGCGGCAGCCGCATCGAGATGGGTGTGGGCGTCGACCACGGAGGCGGGCAGCGGCGCGGGAGCGGGCGGCAGCCCACGGTCGGCAAGCAGCGTGTCGTACGAGGCCATGTCCCCAACCTAGTGGGGCAGGCTCCGGGTGGCGCGATCAGGAGCGCGCGGCCAGCGAGGCCCCGTAGACGTCCTGTCGCCGCAGACCCGTGGCCGCAGCCACGGTGGCGACGGCCTCCGACCGCTTCGCACCAGCCGATACGAGTCGGCGAACCTCGTCGCCTGCGTCCGCCAACGACATCGGCTCGGCCGGTTCTGCCCCAGCTACGACGACGGTGATCTCCCCGAGCACCTCCCCCGAAGCCCACTCAGCCAGCTCAGCAAGTCCCCCGCGCCTGACCTCCTCGTAGGTCTTGGTCAGCTCACGGCAGACCACGCCCGGGCGGTCGCCGCCGAACGCTCCAGCCATCGCCACGAGCGACTGGCCCAACCTGTGGGGCGCCTCGAAGAAGACCATCGTGCGCGGCTCGGCCGCCAGCTCGGCAAGCCGTGCCGTCCTCGGTCCGGCCTTGCGCGGCAGGAACCCCTCGAAGCAGAACCGGTCGACCGGCAGCCCCGAGATCGCCAGCGCGGTCAGCACGGCCGACGGACCAGGCACCGCCGTCACCCTGACACCAGCGGCGACGGCGGCGACCACCAGTCGATAGCCGGGGTCCGACACGCTGGGCATGCCAGCATCGGTGACCACGACGACCGTACGACCCTCCAGCAGCTCCCCGACCAGCCCTGCAGTGCGGCCTGCCTCGTTGCCCTCGAAGTACGAGACGACCCGCCCTGCAACGGTGATGCCGAGCCGGCGGGCGAGCGCGTGGAACCGGCGAGTGTCCTCGGCGGCGATCACCTCGGCAGACTCCAGGGCGCGGAGGAGCGCTGGCGAGGCGTCGGCGACGTCACCGATGGGCGTGCCCGCGAGCACGAGTGTTCCCGGCATGGCTTCTCCTCAAGGTGGTCGGAACCCGTCGGCCTATGCTGGCACCCGTGACCGACACCACCCCCCTGCCGCACGGCGTGGCGTGGGACGAGCCGGAGGGCGACCAGCCCATCGATGAGGTCGACGACGTAGACGAGGTCGTGTACGGCCCGAGCCGGCCGGCCGAGCACGGACCCCCGACACCTGTCCTGTCGGCGATCGATCGCCTGCTCGACGGCCCCGGCAACGACCGCCTCGCCTCGTGGGGGGTCACGATCGGCATCGCCGTACTGGCCTTCGTGATCCGACTTGTCGACCTCGCTCGGCCTGCCAACCTGGTCTTCGACGAGACGTACTACGCCAAGGACGCCTACTCGCTGCTCAAGTTCGGCTACGAACGCGCGTGGCCGGAGTCGGCGAACGCGTCGATCGTCGCTGGCAATGTCGACGTCTACAACTCCGAGGCGGCGTTCATCGTCCACCCTCAGGTGGGCAAGTGGCTGATCGCCGGTGGTGAACATCTGTTCGGGATGAACTCCTTCGGCTGGCGGTTCTCGGCGCTGGTGTTCGGCACCCTGCTGATCGCGGTCACGATCAGGCTGGCCAGGCGACTTTCCAGGTCGACCATGATCGGCGCCCTCGCGGGCGTGCTGCTCACCTTCGACGGCCTGCATTTCGTGATGTCGAGGATCGCGCTGCTCGACATCTTCCAGGCCTTCTTCATCGTGGCCGCTGTCGCCTGCATCGTGGCGGACCGCGACTTCTTCCGACACCGACTGGCTGGCCACCTGCAACAACGCGGACTCACGTCACTCGGCGGGCAGGCCGGGCCGTGGATCTTCCGACCATGGCTGGTGGCCTCCGGCGTGCTCTGGGGTCTCGCCATCGGCACCAAGTGGAACTCGATGTTCGCCCTGGCCGTGGCGGGAATCCTGGTCGTCGTCTGGTCGGTCACTGCCCGCCGCTTGGCTGGCGCGGGTAACCGGTCCTGGTTCGCTCTGCTCGCCGACGGTGTGCCCGCCTTCGTCTCGATGGTGCTGCTCGCTCTGGTCGTCTACGTGGCGAGCTGGTCGTCATGGCTGCTGACCAGTGGGGGGTACGACAGGCAGTGGGGCGCCGACAACCCGCAGGCACCCACCGTGAAGATGCTGGGGCCAGCGTTCGCCAGCCTCCTGCAGTACCACAAGGACATCTACGAGTTTCACACCGGCGACTACATCAAGCAGTCGAACCACCCGTACGCCGCGAACCCGGGTGGCTGGCTGGTCGTCGCACGGCCGATCGGGATCGACGCGGTCAACGACATCAAGCCTGGCGAGCAGGGCTGCCCCGTCGGGGGGGAGACCTGCCTGCGGGTGATCAGCGGGATGGGTACGCCGGTGCTGTGGTGGCTGGCGGCCGTGGCGCTGCTGGCGTCGCTGGTGTGGTGGATTGCGGGCCGTGACTGGCGGTTTGGGGCTCCGGCGGTCCTGGCTCTGTCGACGTACCTGCCGTGGTTCCAGCACATGGAGCGGTCGCTGTTCTACTTCTATGCGATCACGATCGTCCCGTTCACCGTGATCTGTCTGGCGCTGTGTCTGGGCAAGCTGCTGGGACCGCCCGGGGACCCGGTCACCGGGGTGGGGATGGCTCGCCGACGGCAAGGGTCGATCGCCGTGGGCGTCGTCGTGGGGCTCGTGATCCTCAACTTCGCCTTCATCTACCCGATCCTGACCGACGGCCTGTTGACCCGGACGCAGTGGTTGATGCGGATGTGGTTCGGATCCTGGATTTGAGGTGATCAACGGGCCTTGCTGCACGGTTGGCGTAGCCGTGGGTATCTTGTGCAGGACGTGACCGACAGACACAGTGACTCAAAGAGCGAGGAGGCAACGGGTGGGTAGATACCTGCTGCGGCGGCTGCTGAACTACGTCGTACTGCTCTTCATCGCCGTCTCGCTGGCCTGGTTGTTGGCACAGACGCAGCTTCATCCGCGGATGCTGTTCGAGCTGCGGAACCCACCGTTGGACCCGAACGCCGTCGAGAGCCTGCTCCGGTCGGCCAACGTCAACGAGAACGTCCCGCTGCTCGACAGGTACCTCAACTGGCTGTACCGAGGGTGGCCGCGCGCCGACGGGTCGATCACCGGCGGCATCTTCCGCTGGACCCAGGAAGGCTTCTTCGGCATCCCGGGCTTCGCGTTCGACTGGGGCACCTCGGTCCAAGGCGGCGGCTCGGTCAACGAGGAGATCTCGCGACGGATCTGGGTGTCGTTCCGCCTGGTCACCGCGGGCTGGATCCTCGGCACGATCATCGGCGTCGGGCTCGGTGCCTGGACCGCGACGCGGCAGTACCGCATCTCCGACCGGGTCGTCACCGCCTTCGCCCTCCTGCTGGTGGCCACCCCCTCGTACGTCACCGGCGAGGTCGCCAAGATGCTCGCCACCTGGGCGAACCAGAAGCTCGGCTTCCAGTTCTTCCTGTTCCTCGGTGAGCGCAGCACCGGCACGCTGCCCGACTATCCCTTCGCCGAACTGATCGACCGACTGCAGCACATGCTGATCCCCACGATCGTGCTGACCCTGCTCGGCATGGCCGGACTTTCTCGGCTGCAGCGCGGTCTGATGCTCGATGCCCTGCACTCCGACTTCGTCCGTACGGCCCGAGCCAAGGGTCTGCGGGAGAACAAGGCCGTCATGAAGCACGCCCTTCGTACGGCGCTGATCCCGACCGGCACCTACTTCGCCTTCCAGGCAGCGGCCCTGTTCACCGGCGCTACCTTCACCGAACGGATCTTCTCCTTCCACGGCATGGGCATGTACGGCGTGGACACAATCAGCAAGCAGGACATCAACGGCGTCGTAGCGGTCACCGCGTTCGGCGGCCTGTGCTACTTGGTCGGCGCCATGCTGGCCGACGTCATGGTGGCCATCCTCGACCCGCGCGTGCGGCTGAGCTGAGAGGGGGACGAGAGATGAGCGAGACCATCGACGAGGCCACCACGACGGCCACTGACCCGAAGCCGACCGCCAAGCGGCTCACCCGCGGGCAGCTGGTGCTGCGCCGCTTCCTCCGCAACAAGGCCGCCGTCGTTGGCCTGGCGATCATCGTCTTCCTGGTGCTGCTGGCGATCATCGGCCCGTCAACCCTGCCGTGGACCTACGACTTCAAGGACACCAGCGCCTATTACTCCGCCCCCGACTCGCGGCACTGGTTCGGCACCACCCAGTCCGGCGGTGATGTGCTGGCGCTGACCGTTCGGGGCCTCGGCAAGTCGCTGATCATCGGCTTCACGGTCGCGATCATCCAGACCAGCCTGGCGGCGATCATCGGGTCGTCGGCGGCCTACATCGGTGGGTGGTACGAGAAGGCCTGGCTGTGGGTGATCGACCTGATGCTGGTGCTGCCGAGCTTCTTCCTGATCGCCATCGTGACCACCGGCGGACCCAAGGGCCCCAACGCCTGGATGCTGCTCGTTGTCCTGCTGGCGGCGTTCGGCTGGCAGCTGTCAGCCCGTGTTGTCCGGTCGCTGTCGCTGTCGGTCCGCGAGCGGGAGTACGTGACCGCAGCCCGGTTCATGGGGCTGTCGACGCCGCGCCTGCTGCTGCGCCATATCATCCCGAACATCGCCTCGATGCTGATCGTCGACGTCTGTCTGGGCGTCGGCTACGCGATCCTTGGCGAGGCTGGCTTGTCGTACTTCGGTTTCGGTGTGCAGGCACCCGACACGTCGCTCGGCACGATGATCGCCGAGGGCGCCCAGTCGACGACGATCGCGCCGTGGATCTTCCTCACACCAGCGTTCCTGCTGGTGCTGCTCGTGATGTGTGTGAACGCCGTGGGTGACGGTCTGCGCGACGCACTCGACCCCGGGTCGATGTCTGGAGGCCGTGCATGAGCGATCCGATCCTTCCGCCGACCACCGCGGGCAAGGTACGGCAGACCGAGACCGGCAAGGTGGTGCTGTCGGTCAACGACCTGCACGTCACCTTCCCGAGCGAGGCCGGTCCGGTTCAGGCCGTCCGTGGGCTGTCGTTCGACCTGACCGCTGGCGAGACCATGGCGATCGTGGGCGAGTCCGGCTCGGGCAAGTCCGTCACGTCGCTGGCGATCATGGGGCTGCATCCCCGTACGACACGGATCTCCGGATCGGTGAAGCTGCACGGCACGGAGCTGATCGGGCTGACCGACGCTGAGCTGTCGAAGATCCGTGGCGACAAGCTGGCGATGATCTTCCAGGACCCCCTGTCGGCGCTGACGCCGGTCTACACGATCGGTGACCAGATCGTCGAGGCGATCCAGACCCACTACGACACTCCGCGCAAGCAGGCGATGGCACGGGCGGTCGAGCTGCTCGAGCTGGTCGGCATCCCGAACCCTGACGTGCGGGTGAAGTCGTACCCCCACGAGTTCTCCGGCGGCATGCGGCAGCGCGCCATGATCGCCCAGGCGATCGCCAACGACCCTGACGTGATCATCGCCGACGAGCCGACCACGGCCCTCGACGTGACGATCCAGGCGCAGGTGCTGGAGGTGCTCAAGAAGGCCCAGCGGGAGACCGGTGCTGCGGTCATCATGATCACCCACGACCTCGGCGTCGTCGCTGGCATGTCTGACCGGATCACGGTGATGTACGCAGGGCGTCCGGTCGAGCAGGGCACCGTCGACGACATCTTCTACCAGCCGCGGATGCCGTACTCGATCGGTCTGCTGGGCGCCGTTCCGCGGCTCGACGCCACCAACAAGGAGCCGCTCGCGACGCTCGAGGGCAACCCACCGTCGGTGGTCAATCTGCCGCCCGGCTGCCCGTTCGCCCCGCGGTGTCCGTTGGCGACGGCCCAGTGTCGCGCCGAGGAGCCGGAGCTGGAAGGGGTCGGTGGACATCTGGCGGCCTGCTGGGAGACCGACCAGATCATCCGCGAGAAGCTGACCAGCGTCGACATCTTCCCGTCACCGGTCTTCGAGCGGAACGAGCTGGCGCCGTCCGAGCGGGCCACCCGGCCGACCGTGCTGAAGCTGGCCGGGATGAAGCGGCACTACCCGCTGATGAAGGGTGCAGTGCTCCGTCGCCGGGTCGGGACGGTGTTCGCCGTCGATGGCATCGACCTGGACATCGTCGAGGGCGAGACCCTGGGCCTGGTGGGCGAGTCCGGCTGCGGCAAGTCGACGACGCTGCTCGAGATCCTGAACCTGAAGCCGCCGACGGAAGGCAGCATCGAGGTCTTCGGGAAGCAAACCGCGAACTTGAGCCGGCGCGACCGCAAGGAGATGCGGCGCAACCTGCAGGTCGTCTTCCAGGACCCAATGGCGTCACTCGACCCGCGCATGCCGATCTTCGACATCATCGCTGAGCCCCTGGGGGTGTTCGGCCACAGCAAGGCCGAGATCGAGAGCCGCGTCATGGAGCTGCTCACGACGGTCGGCCTGGAGGAAGGCCACGCCAGCCGCTACCCGCAGCACTTCTCGGGTGGGCAGCGGCAGCGCATCGGTATCGCCCGCGCCTTGGCCCTGAAGCCGAAGGTGCTGGTGCTCGACGAGCCGGTCTCAGCCCTCGACGTCTCCATCCAGGCTGGCGTGATCAACTTGCTCGAGGACCTGCAGAAGAAGCTGGGGCTGTCATACCTGTTCGTCGCTCATGACCTCGCGGTGATCCGACACATCGCCGACCGGGTGGCCGTGATGTACCTCGGCAAGATCGTCGAGATTGGTGACGTCACCGAGGTGTACGAGCGGCCATCCCACCCGTACACCCAGGCCCTGCTGTCGGCGATCCCGATCCCGGATCCGGTCGCGGAGCGGACTCGGACCAGGGTGCTGCTGCAGGGTGACCTGCCCAGCCCGGCAAACCCGCCGTCGGGCTGCAAGTTCCGCACCCGGTGCCCACTGTTCGTGACCCTGCCCGAGGAGAAGCGGGCGCTGTGCCTGGAGACGATGCCGCCGCTGCTCGACGTCTCCGATTCCTCGACCGACCATCGGGTCGCCTGTCACTACCCCACGGTCGTCGACGTGCTGGCGATTGACGAGGCGCAGGCCGAGAACCCGTACGCGCTGGATCCGACAGTCGCGCCGGTTGAGTCTGAGGAGTAGATCCTTCCTATCGTTAGCAAACGGTGACGTGGTGTTGCTGGTCACTCGTTTGCGCGACAACTAGGCTCTGCGACAGCAGGAGGCGTCCAACCACCCATGGGCGCTGTCACTACGCATCTCTCACGGGAGGAAACACGTGAAGCTTCACAAGGCTTTCGCGGCCCCCATTGCCCTGGCTCTTGCCTTGGGCTTGGCGGCTTGCGGCCAGCAGAACCAGCCAACGACCCCAGGTGGCTCGGCGCCAGCGCCCAGCACCAAGCCGTCGATCTCCTCGACCGCTCAGGACATCAAGGCCACGGCCCGTGATGGTCTGAAGCAGGGCGGCGAGATCCGTCTGGCGATCAACGAGTTCGCTGAGAACTGGAACCCCATGAACGTCGCTGGCAATGAGCTGGACTACACGCATGTGCGCGAGCCGCTCAGCTCCCCGTTCTTCAACTTCGACGCCGAGGGCACGCCGACGTTCAACAAGAACTTCCTCACCGCGGAGCCGAAGGTCGAGAACAATCCGAACACGAAGGTCACCTACTCGCTGAACCCGAAGGCCGTGTGGGGCGACGGGACCGCCATCTCGGTGAAGGACTTCCAGGCCACCTGGAAGGCCTGTGACGGAAGCAACGAGAAGTTCGAGTGCGCGACGACCGAGGGCTACGACCAGATCGCCAGCATCGAGCAGGGCGCCACGGCTCAGGACATCGTCGTCACGTTCAAGTCGACCTACCCCGATTGGGTGGCTGTCTTCGCTGGTGGCCCGGCTCGCGCTGAGTCGGTCGCCGACGAGACCGTGTTCAACACCGGCTGGAGCACCCTGGTGGGCCACGAGGGCTGGTTCTCGGGTCCCTACAAGCTCGGCTCGTACGACACGACGGCCAAGATCATCACCCTCGTCCCGAACGACAAGTGGTGGGGCGACAAGCCCAAGCTCGACAAGGTGATCTTCCGCGTCGTGCCGATCGAGGCTCAGGCCCAGGCGTTCGCCAACAACGAGATCGACTCGTTCGACATCGGCGTCAACGCTGACTTCTACGCTCGCGCCAAGGCCGTCACCGACGGCGAGGTCCGCCGCGCGGCTAGCCCGCAGTGGCGCCACATCACGCTCAACCAAGACGCCTCGGCTGCCATGAAGGACAAGGCCGTTCGTCAGGCCATCCTGATGGGTCTCGACCGGATGGCGATCGCCACGTCCGACATGGCCGGCATGAACCTGGATCCCGTGGTGCTCAACAACCACACGTTCATGACCAACCAGAAGCAGTATCAGGACCTGGCTGCCCTGACCGGCATCAAGTTCGACCGTGAGAAGGCGAAGAAGACCCTTGAGGACGCTGGCTACAAGGCTGGCGCTGACGGCATGCGCGCCAAGGATGGCAAGCCGCTCGAGGTCAGCTTCTCGGTGCTGACCGGCGTCAAGGTCTCGGAGAACGAGGGCGCTCAGTTCCAGAGCCAGCTCAAGGAGATCGGCATCAAGGTCAACCTGGTCCAGGTTGCATCGAAGGACTTCTCGCAGACCCTGGCGAAGCGCACCTTCGAGTCCATCGCCTTCACCTGGGTGGGCAACCAGTTCCCGTACAACGGTCTGGGGCAGTGGTTCAACCCGAAGTCCTCGTCGAACTTCTCCGGCTACAACAACGACAAGGTCACCGAGCTGATCGGCAAGATCGCCACTGAGATGGACAAGACCAAGCGCGACCAGTACGTGCTCGAGGCCGAGAAGATGATCTGGGAGGACGTTCAGATCATCCCGCTCTACCAGCGCCCCGAGCAGGTCGCCGTCAAGGCCAAGCTGGGCAACTTCGGTGCCTACGGCCTGGGCTCCCGCGTCTGGGAGAACATCGGCTGGGTCAACTGACCAGTCGCTGACTGACTGACACACCGGAGGGCCGGGGGATCTGATCCCCCGGCCCTCTTGTCGCGTCTCCGCAGGACAGGTGTGAGGCGGCAACGCGGGTGTAGAGCCGCCACGAAGATGCAGGCAGCGTGCTGCGCAGACGGCCGCAACCCGCCGCCACCGGCCGGCTGCCCACCTTGGTGGCAAGCTCACATCTGGTGCCCACTACGCGATAGCGTCGCGCCGTGGAGAAGATCATCCTGGACTGCGACCCCGGCCACGACGACGCGATCGCGATCCTGCTTGCCGCTGGCAGCCCGGCGATCGACCTGCTGGGGATCACCACGGTGGCCGGCAACCAGACGCTGCCGAAGGTGACCCGGAACGCGCTGGCCGTCTGCGCGGCGGCCGGGATCTCCGTACCCGTGGCCGCCGGAGCCGAGGTGCCGCTTGTCCGGCCGCAGCTGGTCGCCGCCGACATCCATGGCGAGTCGGGCATGGATGGGCCGGTGCTCCCTGAGCCCACGATCGAGCTGGACCCACGGCACGCAGTGGACTTCATCGTCGACACGGTGATGGATGAGGAGCCCGGCACCGTCCATCTCGTCCCAGTCGGGCCGCTGACCAACATCGCCCTCGCGATGCGCAAGGAGCCCGCGATTGTCGATCGGGTGAAGTCGGTCGTGCTGATGGGTGGGGCGTACGGTCGGGGCAACGTCACCCCTGCGGCCGAGTTCAACATCTACGTCGACCCGGAGGCAGCCGAAGAGGTCTTCGCGGCGTCGTGGCCGGTGACGATGGTCGGGCTGGACCTCACCCACCAGGCGGGGGCCACCCCGGACGTCGCGGAGCGGATCAGGGCGATCGGCGGCCCGCTGGCTGACTTCGTCAGCGAGCTGCTGGTCTTCTTCGGCCACACGTACCTGGAGCGGTTCGGCATCGTCGACCCTCCGGTCCACGACCCTTGCGCGGTGGCGGGGATCATCGACCCCAGCATCTTCACGACGGCCGACGCCCTGGTGGCGGTGGAGCTGGACGGTTCCTGGACCGCGGGGATGACCGTGGTCGACTTCGATCCCGAGCTGGCGCTGCTGCCGTCGACGGTCGCCGCGGCGAAGGCGCGGCCACGAACGAAGGTCGCTCAGCAACTGGATCGGGAACGCTTCTGGGATCTCGTTATCGACGCGGTCACCCGGCTCAGCTCGACAGCCCCCGCCGTTTGAGGATGCCGGGTACGTCGACCATCGGGTCGGAGTTCTCCCCGGTCCACTGGCGGTAAGCGGCCAGCGGAGCAGGCAGGCGTACGGGCGTCCACGGCAAGGCGTCGGAGGTGCCCGTGACGGCGGCGCCGAGCTGAAGGCCGGCAGCCGTGGCCAGCGTGGTCTCCCACATGCCGAAACCGCGGGCGAGCCAGGCACCGTCGAGCAGAGGCACCCGGCCGACCCTGGGCAGGTGGTCGGCGGTGAGTTCGACGTGGCGTGCACGGACGCCGGTGACCGTGAGGCCAAGGCGCCCGGCCAACGCGACCAGATCGACCGTGGCCGCGTGTTCGTCGTTCAGCGCGACAGGGTGCCCCACCAGCACGGTGTGCTGCCGCAGCGTGGTCACCATGGCAGCGGGGGTGTCGACCAGGACGTGGATGTCTGGCGGGAAGAAACCCGCCGCGACCTGCACCACGGGACAGACGCGGAGGGTGGTCCCGACCCGACCAGCGACCGGTCCCCAGGGTGCCGACCCGATCGTGTCGATCACGGTCGGGCTCGTGACCGTGACCGGTCCGGAGCTGTGCTGATAGGAGACCGACCACCCTCGACCCGGGACAAACCGGCCGAGGGTCACCCCCCGCACCACCTCCACACCAGCTG
>DAOOHL010000036.1:0-15551 GCA_035416185.1 Propionibacteriaceae bacterium
CACCCTGGGTCTCCTGGGCCACGGTTGCGTCTTGAAAAGCAACAGCTTTTCGAGACAGTGACGGCGGAGCCGAACTGCGCCCCACCGGCGCTGGCCAGCTCACCACGACCGCGGCCATGGGCGAGCCTGATCAACGCAGGCATGGATTTCGCGGTCATCAGTCGTCGCCACGTCGGATCAGCCGTTTGATCCGAGCAGTTGCTGGATGACCCAGATGACTTCGTCCTCGCTGGGGATCTCGTCTCCCCGGGCAACCTGCATGGAAAGGCCGGATGCGTACGTGCCTACCGCTGCGGCCGCACGGTCTGCCGTTCATCGCCGTCATCCCCGCGAACACGAGGCAGGCGAAGATCGACCTCATCCGCCGCTACGGCGGGCAGTGCCACCTCGTGGCTGACCCGACCCAGGTCATCGCCGAGGCTCAGCGGCTCGCTGAGGCCCATGGTGGCTACTTCATGGACCAGTTCACCTTCGCCGCCCAGGCCACCAGCCGCACGATCTGAGTCCGGACCGCCACCAGGTACGACACACTGGCCGCAGCATCGTCAGACAGGAGCCCGCTATGTCGCGCATCATCACCACGACCGACGCACCGCGCCCCGGCGGGGCCTACTCCCAGGGCGTCGTTGCGACGGGCCCCCTGTTGTTCTGCGCTGGCCAGGGCCCCTTCGCGCCCGATGGTCAGATCGTGAACGACACCTTCGCCAACCAGGTCCGCCAGACGCTGGCCAACCTCGACGCGGTCTGCGTGGCGGCGGGCACGTCGCTGAAGAACGCCGTACGGCTCGGCGTCTTCCTGAGCTCGCTCGACCATTTCGCGGAGATGAACGCCGTCCTCACCGCCTACTTCGACGGTCAGCCGTTCCCGGCAAGGACGACGATCGAGACTCCTCTGCGCGGGTTCGACGTGGAGATCGACGCGGTGGTGGCTTTCCTGCCTCACAACGCCCCACAGACCCACGGTCACGATGCCCTTCGACTAGCTTAGGGACCGAAGTTGAGGAGCGACGCGAATGCCTTCCGACCAGTTCAGGGAGCGGGGATGGTGCCTCGACCAGACCGACTGCGCCCCTCCGACAAACTCAGGGACCGAGGTGAGCGCGTTGCGCGGCCTCCACCGCCTCCTGAACGACGCACCACTCCAGTACGAAGTCACCGCCGAGCAGGCAGGAAGGTTGGCATGACCACCACACAGACCGGGCCACTCCAGCAGTCGATGCTGAATCTCGAGGGCCGCCGCGCCCTCGTCACCGGTGGCGGTACGGGGATCGGTGCGGCCATCGCCGTGGCGCTCGCTGAGGCCGGCGCAGATGTCGCCTTCACGTACCTGTCACATCCAGGCGAGGAGGTCGCCGAGCAGATCCGCGCGCTCGGCCGCCGCGTGTACGCCGCACCCCTCGACGCCACCCAGCCCGATGAGGTCACCCGCGTGGTGGCCGACGCTGCGGCAGCCTTGGGCGGCCCGATCGATCTGCTGGTGAACAACGCCGGTGGCCTGGTCGCACGCGCCTCGCTGGCTGACATGAGCGTCGAGCACTGGCACACCGTGATGGACCTCAACCTCACCAGTGCGTTCCTGGTCACCCAGGCAGTCGTGCGGCAGATCCCCGACGGCGGACGGATCGTCAACATCTCGTCGCAGGCCGGCCGCAACGGCGGCGGCGCGGGGGCGTCGGTGTACGCAGCCTCGAAGGCCGGCATGCATGGGCTGACCCTGACGTGGGCGAAGGAGCTCGGCGACCGCGGCATCACCGTCAACGCCATCGCGCCGGGGTTCATCACCGACACCCCGTTCCACGCGACGTTCACCCCGCAGGCCAACCAAGAGGCGGCGATCGCCGGCACTCCGCTCAAGCGGGCCGGCGTCCCCCGCGAGGTAGCCGGGGCTGTCCTGTTCCTGGTCTCCGACCTCGGTGGCTTCTGCACGGGCGAGATCATCGACGTCAACGGGGGTGCGTACCTGTGACCGACACCCCGAACCTCGGTCAGTCTGCTCAGCCCGGGCAGCCTGTCCGGGCCGTGCTGGTCGGCGCCGGTCATCGCGGCGTCCTCTACTCCCGCTACTCCCAGGTCGCGCCAGGCGAGCTGGCGATCACCGCGATCGTCGAGCCCGACCCGATCCGGCGCGCCCGCTGGGGCGACGAGTTCGGCATCCCCGAGTCGGCCCGGTTCGCATCGCTGGACGACCTCCCGCCGGCTGGCGTCATCGCCGAGGCGGCGATCAACGCCACGATGGACCCCGACCACGTTGTCACCGCGAAGCAGCTTCTGGCGGGCGGTTACCACGTGCTGCTGGAGAAGCCCATCGCCCAGAACGCGGTCGACCTGCTCGACCTGCAGGCCGCGCAGGAGCGGGCGGGAACGACGCTGATGATCTGCCACGTGCTCCGCTACGCCCCGTTCTATCTTGAGGCCAAGCGGCTGGTTGCCGAGGGCGCGATTGGCGAGCCGCTCACCATCGAGATGGCCGAGCACGTCAGTTACGACCACATGGCTCTCGCCTACGTACGGGGCCGGTGGGGCAACTCTGAGCGGTCCGGCTCGTCGATCCTGCTGGCCAAGTGCAGCCACGACCTCGACCTGATGACGTGGCTGTGCAACGCAGCCCCGCCCGCTCGGGTCGCCAGCGCTGGCTCGCGCGGCATGTTCATCCCAGCCCGGAAGCCCGCCGGCGCCGGCACCCGGTGCCTCAGCGACTGCGCCATCGAGCGGACCTGCCCCTACTCGGCGGGTCGCCTCTACCTCGACCTCGAGAAGTGGGGTGAGTACGTCTGGGAGCAGGCCGAACACCTCGGCCCTGAGCTCACCCTTGAGCAGAAGCAGGAGTCTCTCCGTACGAACAACCGGTACGGCACCTGCGTGTGGGGCAACGACAACGACGTGATGGACCGCCAGGCCCTGACCGTCGAGTTCGAGGACGGCGTGGTCGGCTCGTTCACGTTGGCGACGAACTCGCCCGCGTCCAGCCGTACGCTCACCGTGATCGGCACCACCGGGGAGATCCATGGCGCCCTGGAGAGCGGTGAGCTGCGCGTACGGCGCCTCACCAGCGACCCAACCCAGGCCTACCTCGAGGAGATCCACCGGATCGGCGTGAAGGGCGATATGCACGGCGGTGGCGACCACGGCCTGGTGGCTGACTTCGTCCGGGTGATCCGCGGCGAACCGGCCAGCGCCTCCACGACCCAGCTCGCCGACTCGATCAACGGCCACCTGCTGGTGTTCGCTGCCGAAGAAGCACGCAAGGCAGGCGGCTGGGTCACGTTGGCCGACCTGACCGCATCGAACGAGCCCGACCCCGAGCGCCAGGGGTGACCTGATGGGCGAGCCCGATGGCGAGGAGCGGCTGGAGGAGCCAGCCGACGCGGTAAGGAAGGTCGCGCGAGCGTAGGGTCGTACGGACGCCCTTCGACCCGCCCGGGACCACTCCGGGCCGCAAGGAGAATTCCCGTGAGATCCGTCCAAGGCGACGACATTCGGCTCGGCACGTCGAGCTTCTCGGCCATGACCTACAACCTCTGGGGAGAGACCTTTCTGGCGCGCCGGCTCGAGGCTGTACGGGCGCTGTTCACCCTCCGGCCGCCCGACTTACTGGCGACCCAGGAGCTCACCCCAACCCTGCGGGCGGCGCTCGACGAGGTGCTGCCCACCCACGCTCGGGTGCACGACGACCACCCTGGCTGGTCAACCCAGAGCAACCTCTGGTGGCGGACGGCGATGTTCGAGCTCGTCGACCACGGCTGGCGCGACGTCGGCATCATCTCCCCCCACGCAGGCCTGTTCTGGGTACGACTCCGCCCACTCGCCCCGGCCAGCCCGCCCGAGATCGTGGTCAGCACCGCCCACCTCACCTACCAACGCCACCCCGATGAGCTGGCCGACCTCAGCAACCGCCGGGTCCCTCAGGCCCGCCGCATCGTGGCCGCCCTCGACGAGATCGCTGGCGACGCGCCGGTCATCTTCACCGCTGACTTCAACGACATCGCCCCTGCTCATCTGGTCTTCGGCCAGGCAGGGTACCTCGACTCGTACACGGCCCTCGCTCGCAACCTGCCCGCGACCCACCCGCTGCCCGGCGCGTCGTCGATGGAAGGGGTCTGGTCGCCGAACAGCCCGATCGCAGGCGTACGGAAGGGGATCGACGCCCTGTTCAGCCGCGGCCCGCTGGTGGCCAGGCTCAGTGAAGTGGTCGAGTTCCACCACGACGGCCAGATCCCGTCCGACCACGCGCCGGTGACCACGATGTACACGTTTGCCGACATCACCCCTTGACGCAGGGCGCGCCAGTAGCCCCGTCCGTCGGGGTGGATCTCCGCTGAAGCCGCTCCTGTGGCGCCGGCCCGTGATGGACTGGGTTCCCGCGCTGGCCTGTCCGAGGCCGGTGCCCATCAATGCCGATGGAAGGAGTACGAGATGACCGACGTCACCCTGGACCCCATGGAGCAGACCCCGGCCAAGGAGTGCGGCTGCGGAGAGATGTGCCGCTGCGGCAGCGACTGCCAATGCTGCGAAGACGGCGAGTGCGCCGTGCACCAGCCCGATGACTGCTCCGTCGTCTGACCTGATCCGACACGACCCCGGTGCCCAGTGGCGCCGGGGTCGTTCTGGTTCGCCCGGCCCGCGAGCCAGCGGAGGCGGTCGCTCTGGGCCGGCGTGTCAGCGAGGCACGCTCACGTCCCGACTGCCCGTCGGATGAACTCCTCCAGCAGATCAGCCAGCGCGTCGTTGTACAGCGCTGGCCACAGGCCGTGCTTGCCGCCCCGGACGACCACCAGCTCGGCGTCGTGGCCGTGCCCGCGGAGGGCAGCCAGGTAGGCCTCGCTCTGCGACAGCGGTACGGAGCCGTCGGCGGTGCCGTGCACCATCAGCAGCGGGAGGAGCGGACGGCCCCGGTCCAGCCAGGTGGCCGGTTCAGCCCCCCGCAGGGTCGCCGCGTGGGTGGCGGGGTCGAGCCCGCCCAGCGCACGCCTCGACAGCCAGTCCGGCTCGGCCGCGCCCCGGTCCAGCAGTTCGCGCTCGAGCAGCGTGAAGTCCGTGATCCCGTACAGATCCACGACCGCCCGGATGCCCAGGTGACCACCATCAGGGTCGTCATCGAGCGCCAGCAACCCATCCGTGACATGCGCCATCAGCACGGTGTGACCGCCTGACGAGTCGCCCGCGAGGACGACCTGAGCGGGGTCGATCCCGTACGCATCGGCGTGGTTGCGGAGCCACCGTACGGCCGTCTTCGCGTCGGCCACCTGGGCCGGGAACGGCGCCACCGACGATGGGCGGTACTCCACGATCGCCACGACGAACCCGCGTTCGGCGAAGCGGCACCAGAATGCGATGGAGCTGCCCAGCGCCTGCTCGCCCCAACCGGACCCCTGGACAAAGACCACACACGGGTAGCTCTCCCGATCCCCCGTGCCGCCAGTCTGATCCGCCTGCGCGAACGTCGTGTCGACGCTCGGCTGGATGATCTGCAGGTGCAGGTCGCGGCCGGAGCGCTGGGCGTACGGGACCCCCAGGTGCACATGCACCCGCAGCTGCCCGGGGACGGCATCCAGGTAACGGACTGGCCGCCCTTCGACAAGCTCAGGGACCGGGGGTGCGGGGTGCCATGCCATGGTTTCCTCCCTGGAGACATGGGAGCCCCGGCCGGCGGTGTGGGGCCCTGTCGGCCGGGGCTCGTTTGCGGGGGCGTGGCCTACTTGGCCGGCGGGAGCGCCTCGAGGGAGGCGCGTACCTCGTCGCCGCCCGACTTGCGCCAGAGCTCGCGTGCGGCCTGCAGCTCCGACATGGGCTTGCGGCCGGTCACGATGGAGTTGATCGTGTCGGAGACGACCTGGGCGATGGCGGTGCCCTTGTCGGAGAGCTCCTGGGTGAACAGCGACTGCGCCGGGTTGATCTCGGCGTGCGGCCACATCACCTCGACGATCTCCTGCTCCTTGACCGCATCCTCGGCGGCACCCGGGAAGTAGAACACCGGGTTCGGCTGCGGCCAGAACGGGCCAGTGACCTCGTCCTTGACCGTGGTCGAGCCGACCGGCACGCCGTTTTGGAACGCGAAGTTGTGACCCTCGATCCCATACGTCTGGAACAGCCACTCCTCGCTGCCGAACGGCGCGCAGGCGTAGTCGATGATCCGCAGCAGCTCCTTGACCCGATCCTCGTCCTTGACCGACGACGCGATCGCGAGGCCGCCGTAGTAGCCGGGCTCCATCCAGATCAGGCCGACGCCACTGCCGTCATGCTTCGGCGGCACGATCAGCGCCGACTCCCCCTTCGGGTTCTGCGCCTTGAGCCGGGCCATGGTGCCACCGGAGCCGTACGAGTTGCCGTGCGGCTCGACGAACAGCGCGACACCACCCGCCGCGTACATCTCGCGGGCCTTCGGCTGGGCATCGAGGGTGATCGCGTCAGGATGCACCAGACCGGCATTCCACAGCCCGTTGGCGAACTTCAGCGCCTGCTCCATCTCGTCGGTCTCGATGGCGCCGGTCCACTCGCTGGCCATAACCTGTGGGGCGGCCCGACGTACGTCGATCCTGACCGCGGCTACGTCGAGCTTGCTGATCACGGCCAGATCCGGCACGACGGGTGGGTTGGCGACCTGGGGGACGGATTCACCGAAGAGCTGACCTGGCTCGATCCGACTGGGAAGGAGCTGGTGCGGGAGGTTCGGACGATCGCGATCAACGGTGACAAGACCGCCCTGCGCATCGACTTCCGCTCCGAGCTGACCAGCGCGACGGGAGCGCCGGTGACCTTGGCGACGCCAGCGCAGTACGGACGGTCAGACGGAGGGTACGGCGGCCTCTTCCTCCGGCTCAGCACCGAGTTCGTCCTCGACAAAGCCCGCGCCCAGTCGAACAACGACGACGACTCCCAGGAGGGCGCAACACCAGGAACAGCGCCTGCTCCTGCGGTATCCGGCCTCGTCGCAGCAGCGTTCATCGTGTCGGGGCGAATCGGGGACGAGCGCGTCACCCTGACGTTTCTTGATGGTCCCGGCGGAACAGTCCCGCCGTCGCGCTGGCTGTTCCGCTTCGGCGACTACTCCGCTGTCTGCTGGGCGGCGGCGTACGAAAGACAGCTCATCGTGCCGCAGTCCGGATCCCTGGTCTTCAGCCACCAGCTCGAGATCGCGACCCATCCAGCCACCTAAGGTGCCCCCGTCAGGCGGATGGCGGTGCGGTTGATCCCCGTACCACCAGCCTCGGCGGCGGATCGGTCAAGGTCGAGTTGGGTAGCGTCGCACCGTCGAGGCAGTCGAGCAGGAGGGTGGCCGCCGTCCGGCCCAACTGGGTCAGCGGCATGGCGACGCACGTGATCCCTGGGGTGGTGAAGGCGCAGACCCAGGTGTCGTGGATCGCGACGATGGAGATGTCGTCGGGCACCCGGAGCCCGGCCTCCTGGGCGGCGTGCAAGGCACCGAGGGCGGCGTTGGCGGAAGCGGTGATCACCCCGGTGGGGCGAACAGGGGAGCTGAGCAGCCGGCGCATCGCCACCGATCCGTCGGTCGCCTCCCAGCCCGCCTCCTCCACCACGGAAGGGTCGCCATGGACGAGGTCGTCGAAGGCGACCCGCCTCCGTGCAGCAGCATCATGCGTAGCCAACCCACCGATCAATGCCAGCCGCTGATGCCCCAGACCTCGCAGGTGCTCGACGGCCATCGCCACCGCGGCAGCATCGTCAAGCGCCAGCGATCCCTGATGACCGGGCAGGGACGAGTTCACCAACAGCACCGGAATCCCGACGGACACCAGCGCCGCCAACTGGTCATCGTCGAACAGGTCACTGCGCTGCAGCAGCACCGCGTCGACCTGGCCGGCTCCAACCAGATCGACCAGCTGCCGCTCCGGTACGGCGGGCCGCTGGATCTGGCAGAGGAAGATCGACAGCCCGCGGCCCACACACACGTCGCGTACTCCGGCGTAGATGTCGGCGAAGATCATGTTGCTCGCGCTCGGCACCACCATCGCGATCGCGCCGGTACGGCTCAGGCGGAGCGCCCTGGCCCGATGGTTCGGCTGGTACGCAAGCGCCTGCGCCGCCTTCAGCACGCGCGCCTTGGTCTCGCTGGTCACCCGTACGGTCTCGTCCCCGTTCAGCACCCGCGAGGCGACCGCCATGGAGACACCAGCCTCCTTGGCGACATCCCTCAACTGGGCCATGCGGGGATCGTACTTGCTTGTCAGCCCCACCTCATCAGCGCGGGTCTGCCCTCGACGGGTGCTTTCGACCCGCTCGCAGTACCTCCCGCATGGCGACCCATCCCGACAAATGGCTCCGTACGATGACCGCATGGACGTGACGGACCGGATCGCGGGCGGCATCGCCGGGGCCATGATCGGCGACGCACTGGGGGCGTTGACCGAGACGCTGACGCGCCGGCAGATCCGGGAAACCTACGGCGGGTGGGTACGTGACTTCATTCCTAACGACCACACCCCGTTCGGGCAGCGCCGCACCTTGGGCGCCATCACCGACGACGCCTCGTTGCTGCTTGCCATGGCGCGATCGTGCCTCGACGGACCCACCCTCGAGACGGTCGTGCGGGAGCTGCTCGCGTGGTCGGAGCACCCGTTGTACGGACAGTTCTGTGGCCCCTCGACCAGCCGAGCCTTGGCCAGGATCCGGGCTGGCGACGACCCAGCCTTGGTCGGCCTGGGCACACCCGAGTCGTTCACCGGTGCTTCCAACGGCGGCGGCATGAAGGCCGCCCCGGCTGGCTGGTTGCATCCGGGCGATGCGGCGGCGGCGGCCCGTACGGCTGCGTTGTTCTGCGTACCGACCCACAACACCGACCTGGGCGTTGCTGGCGCGGCCACCATCGCCGGAGCATGCGCGGCCGCCATGGTCAACGGCGCCACGCTTGACGATGTGGTGGCCGGAGCAATGGTGGGTGCCCGGGAAGGCTTGCTCATCGGGCAGGCGGAAGGCCGTACGGTCGCGGGTCCCAACCCCGCCCGCCGGGTCGAAGCCGCGGTCGAGATCGGCCGACGGGCACCGGATCTGGAGACGGCAGTCGAGGATCTGGCCGACCTGATCGGCGCTGGCATCGCCGCGATGGAGGCCGTGCCCAGCGCGATCGGCCTGGTCGTGGCAGCCGACGGAGACCCGGTGACAACCGCGATCGCTGCCGCCAATATCGGCGACGATACGGACACGATCGGCTGTATGGCGACGTCCATCGCTGGGACCTTGCGGGGGTTCGAGGCGTTCCCGGCGACCTGGGTGGAGCTGGTCGAGCGGGTGAACGACGTCGACATCCGCGCCACGGCCAGGGAGTTCGCGACCCGGGTCGAGGACGGAGCGTGAGCATCGTCGTCTTCGGCGAGCGGCCGGTCGTTGACATCGTGCTGGAGGTCACGTCCATCCCCCGGCCCGGTGACAAGGCCTTGGTGCGCGGCGAGCGAGTCGTCCCCGGCGGAGTCGCGGAGAACACCGCCCATGCGCTGGGGCTGCTGGGCGCTGCCGTGACCTATGTCGGCTGCGCCAGTGAAGGGGCCCTCGAACAGATCGCACTGGCGTCCTTGGCCGACGTTGGGGTCGAGGTCATCTCCCTTGATCAGCTGAGCGGGCCAGGGGTCGTCTGCTACGTCACGGTGGCGGCCGACGCCTCCCGTACGGTGCTCGTCCGCCTCCCCGACGACCGAGACCGGATCATTGCTGGCTACGCCGACGCCCTGGCGACCCTGGCTCCTCGGCGCTTCCAGCTCGGCTACGTCGGGGTGCTCAGCGAACCGGCCCTCGCGGCGTGGCCGGTGATGGCGTCGATGTGCGACCAGGTGGCCGTCACCATCGAGGCTGACGAGGTCGACGTCTCGCTCGCGACGCGTGAGCTGGCGCCGGGCACGGTCGTGTTCTGCGCCGAGGAGTCCCTCTCACCAGAACTGGTCGCGCTCGTCGACGCGCGCGGCATCCACCTGGTTGTCACCTGTGGGTCGGCGGGCGGCTACCTGCTCAGGCGCAACGAACCACGCCTCGACTACGCCGCAGTCACCAGTGATCACCCGGTGGTCGACACCACAGGAGCTGGGGATGCCTTCGCTGCCGGCGTGCTCGCTGGGCTAGCCGCGGGTGCGGACTGGCCAGCGGCCCTCCAGCAGGGAGCGACGATCGCGCGCCGTACGGTCGAGGCCCGCGGGCCGCGCGCTCCTCGCTGATCCTCGGGGATCCGGCCGGGCTCGGCGGGCAGATCCTTGTCGCAGGCTTGAGCTGGACCCTGGTCAGCCGACCGCCGGTTGCTGCTGGGTCGTGCAGTGGATTCCGCCCCCACCAGCGGCGATCGGATCGATGGTGAGCTGCACGACCTTGCGCCCGGGGAAGAGCCCGGTGAGCAGCGCCCCTCCAGGAGAGCGATCCCCCGCGCATGTCAAGACTGACGCGGGACTACCCCACCTGATGGGTCTGGGCGAGCTCCGAGTACCAGAGGGCTGAATCCTTCGGCGTGCGCACCTGCGTGTCGTAGTCGACGTGGGTGATGCCGAACCGCTTGGCGTAGCCCTCAGCCCACTCGAAGTTGTCCAGCAGGCTCCAGACGTAGTAGCCGACGACCGGTGCGCCAGCCTCGAGGGCCCGATGCACCGCGGAGATGTGGTCGCGCAGGTAATCCACCCGGCGCGCGTCGTGGCAACGCCCGTCGACCACCGGGTCGTCGTACGCGCAGCCGTTCTCGGTGACCACCAGCGGCATCCCGGGGAACTCCGCTGCCATGTCCACCAGCTGCTGCTCCAGCCCGGACGCGTCGATCACCCAGCCCATGTCGGTGCGAGGCGCATCGAGTTGCACCACCTCGACGTTGTCGATGCCGATGTGGTTGGTGGGCACCCAGTCGGCGCCGAAGGTGAGCGGCTTCGGAGCCACCGCCCGTACGGTCTGCGGGGTGTACCAGTTCAGCCCCAGCACGTCGATCGGCTGGTGGATCTGAGCCAGGTCGCCGTCCTGCACGAACGACCAGTCCGTGTACGGCGCCGTTGTCTCCAGCAGCAGGTCGTCGTAGCGGCCCTTCAGCACCGGCGAGGTGAAGATCCGGTTGTCGAGCTGACGGACCTGCTCGACCACCAGGGCGTCCTCAGCCGAGTCCGACGCGGGCCGGACGGTGGTCAGGTTGAAGGTGATCGACAAGGCCGGGTCGTTGGTGGCGGCAGCCCGTAGGGCCTGGACGGCCAGCCCGTGGCCCAGGTTCAGGTGATGGGCGGCCCGCAGCACGGCGACCGGGTCGTGCCGACCGGGGGCATGGCGACCGATCCCGTACCCCAGATGCGCGATACACCAGGGCTCGTTCAGCGTGGTCCACGTCGTGATCCGGTCGCCGAACGCCTCGGCGCAGATCCGGGCGTAGTCGGCGAAGGCCTGCGCGGTCGCCCGCTCGGGCCAGCCACCGGCGTCCTCGAGCGGCTGCGGCAGGTCCCAGTGATACAGCGTTGCCGTCGGGGAGATGCCCCGCTCCAGCAGGCCGTCGATCAGCCGGTCATAGAAGGCGATGCCCTTCGGGTTGACCGGGCCACGGCCGGTCGGCTGGATCCGCGGCCAGGCGATCGAGAACCGGTACGCGTCAAGGTGGTACGACGCCATCAGGTCCAGGTCGGCGTCGAGCCGGTGGTAGTGGTCGACGGCCACATCACCCGTATCGCCGTTCACGACCTTGCCGGGGGTGTGGCTGAAGGTGTCCCAGATCGATGGGAGGCGTCCGTCCTCGTGCACGGCGCCTTCGATCTGGTACGAGGCTGTCGCTGACCCGAACACGAAGTCCGACGGGAACGTACGGGGTTGGGTGGACACGGGACTCCTCTGGTTCGGGCGGGCCCCTTCGACAAGCTCAGGGACCGGATGGTCGTGGCTCCCCAACAAGGCTCAGGGACCGGCTCTTGACACGGCAGTACACCGTTTCGCCCAGTCTCTCGCACCCGCACGCTGCCGCCGCATCCGGCCCGCAGATTCCGGTGGGCCGAACCATCGGCACCCCTCATGCGGTCACGCGTCCGGCGCCCGGAGGGGCCCTCCAGCTCGCGAGTTCCGCACCGGCGATCCCCCTCGCACCCGGCTGTCGGGAAGCGAACGGCGATAGTGTCGTGACGAAAACCGTCGAGAGGATCCCGATGCGCGTCATCCGCTTCACCACCGACGAGGCCCCGCAGACGGGTGTGCTGGTCGGCACCGCCGTCCACCCCGTCGACTCGACCATCGCTGACCTGCTTCGGCTCTCGGCGGCGGAGATGAGCGCGCGGCTGGAGGCGGCCGTCCGGGCAGACAACCAGATCAGCCTTGATGACGTACGCCTGCTGGCCCCCGTTGACGGCTGGACCGAGGTCTGGGCTGCGGGGGTCACGTACAAGAGGTCACGCGACGAGCGGATGGCCGAGAGCGACTCGAGCGCGGATGTGTACGAGCGGGTGTACGACGCGGAGCGGCCCGAGCTGTTCTTCAAGGCGTCGGCGTGGCGCGTGCAAGGGCCCGGCGAGACGATTGGGATCCGGTCCGACTGCGGCATCACGGTGCCCGAGACCGAGCTCGCGGTGGTCGTCAACGCCGCGGGCGAGATCGTCGGGTACACGATCTGCAATGACGTCTCCTCGCGCGATATCGAGGGCGAGAACCCGCTCTATCTGCCGCAGGCGAAGGTGTACGACGGATCCTGCGCCGTCGGTCCGGCCATCGTGACCGTCGACGAGGTGCCCGACCCCAAGAACCTTTCCCTGCTCGCCCGAATCACCCGCGGCGGCGAGACGGTCTGGGCGGGCGAGGCGACCACCGCTGATCTCGTGCGCAACCTCGATGACCTGGTCGACTTCCTGCGCCGCGAGCTTCATCTCCCGTACGGCGCTGTGCTCTCCACCGGCACCTGCCTGGTGCCTGACCTGCCGTTCACCCTGGTCGAGGGCGACGAGGTTCACATCACCGTCGAACCGATCGGCGAGCTGCTGAACCCGGTCGCCCTCGCTTCGTCCATCCAGCGCAAGGAGCCCGCATGAGCAGCCCAGTGGTCAGCATCGACGCCCGTACGGGGGACCCTCGGGCCGAGCTCGGCACCCTCACCACCATCGATGAGCTGAACCAGATCTGCGAGCGCGCCGGGGCGCAGTTCGACGGGTGGAGGCGTACGTCGCGGGCCGAGCGCGCCAAGGCGCTTGGCGTGATCGCGGACGCTCTCGACGCGGCCGCCGATGACCTGGTCGCGATCGCCGATGCGGAGACAGCGCTCGGTGAGGTACGCCTGCGGGGCGAGGTGGGGCGTACGATCGGACAGCTCCGCTTCTTCGGCCGCGTCATCACCGAGGGCTCCTACCTCGAGGCCACCATCGACCACGCCGACGGCTCGGTGGCCCCACCTCGGCCCGACCTGCGGTTGTGGCTCGAGCCGGTCGGGGTGGTCGGCGTGTTCGGGGCGAGCAACTTCCCCTTCGCGTTCTCCTCCCTCGGCGGCGACTCGGCTGCGGCACTCGCAGCCGGTGCACCGGTCGTCACCAAGGCGCATTCGTCACATCCCCAGACCGCCACAGTCGTGGTCGACATCGCACGCGCCGCGCTCGAGGCAGCCGGCTACCCCCCCGATCTGATCCAGGTCATCCATGGCCGCGAGGCCGGGGTCGGACTGGTGGCCCACCCCGTCATCAAGGCAGTCGGCTTCACCGGCTCCCTCGGCGGCGGCAAGGCGCTGGCGAGGATCGCCGCCGAGCGACCCGTACCGATCCCCTTCCACGGAGAGCTGGGCTCGGTGAACCCCGTTGTCGTGACGGAGAAGGCAGCTGCTGAGCGGCCCGACCAGATCGGTCAGGACCTCGCCGGTGCCGTCCTGCTCGGCGCTGGTCAGTTCTGTACGAAGCCAGGTCTGCTACTGGTGCCCGAGGGCAAGGATGGCGACCGCGTCGTCTCCGCTCTGGGTACGGCGATCACCGCCGCCCCCGGGTTCCATCTGCTCGACAAGGGCATCGCCGCGAGCTACCGCGAGGGGATCGCCGGGCTGGCCGGGCGTGACGTGGTCGAGCGCCTTGCCACGGGTAACGGCGACGGCCGTCAGGTGCCCGCCGCGCTGCACTCGGTCAGGGCCGAGGACCTCGATGACGAGATCGCCGAGGAGTGCTTCGGGCCGACCACCCTGGTGGTGCGGTACGGCGACCAGGCCGACCTGCCGGCGATCCTGCGCCGCCTGGATCCCTCCCTGACGACGACGCTCCAGTACGCCGAAGGCGAGCCGATCGCCGACCTCGTCGACGCGCTGGCCGCCCAGTCCGGACGGGTCATCTTCAACGGCGTCCCGACCGGTGTTGCCGTGACCTGGGCCATGACCCACGGCGGTCCGTGGCCGGCGACGACCAGCCCGTACACCTCGGTCGGTGCCAGCGCGATCCGCCGCTTCCTGCGGCCGGTGTCGTTCCAGAACGCACCCGAGGAGGTGCTACCGGACGAGCTCCGCGACGGCAGCGTGACGATCCCCACCCGGATCGACGGCGTGCTGGTGCTCCCCACCGCGGCTGACGGTGCTGCCGGAGGCCCTTCGACAAGCTCAGGGACCGGAGAGGGGGGAGCTGGCACCGGGACAACCTCCGACATGGCGGGGACCGGGGTCAGTGCGCTGTTCGCCGAGCAGCTCGCCACTGTGGCCGCCCTACGCGACGAGCTCGCGGCGCTGCGGCGCGGGCCAGTCCTGCCGCCCCCACCGAGCGAGACCACCGACTGACAGGCCTTCGGCGCCGGATCGGTCAGCTGGCTGGACGGGTCCCGGCGCCGTCAGAGCAGGTCGGCTGCCGACTCCGGCGTGACCTGGCGGTACGGCAGACCCAGCAGACGCGCGGCGACGGCGAGGTCCTTGGCCAGGTGGCCGGGGCAGAGCGCCCAGTGGTGGGCGACGCCCGTACCCGACCAGCAGTCCACCCAGTCTCCCGGGTCCATGCCGAAGTCGACCCGCGACGTCGTGTTGCCGATCTGCATCAGCGGACCGGGCACGACCGTGCCCTCGCTGGCGATGAAGGTGAGCGTGCCGTCGCGGTCCTGGCCGACCCCGAAGGTGGTCACCGGGCCGGGCGCCACATCGAACTCGACGCTGACCCCGTACCCCCGCTTCCCGTGGTAGACGCCCAAGCCGCGCAGCATCGGTTTGCGCGCTGACAAGACCAGATGCCCCGGCCCATCATGGCCCATCTCCACCACTGCGTCGTCGAAGTTGAGCGCCTGGATCTCAGTGAACGACCCGCCCGGCCCGATCGCCTGGGCGGCCAGCATCGCGACCGAGGTACGGAGCTCGTACTCCCCCGCGGCCGGCACCCCACGCGCCGTCAGCAGCGACGCGCCCAGGATCATCCCCGCCGCCAGCCGCTCGTGCAGCTCACCCTCCAGACCCCGGTGGTAGTAGGCGATCGAGTCGAGGTCGAAGTCGCTGACCAGCCGGTCCAGCCCCACCGAGACCCTCGCGCCCCACGCCAGGTCGTCGGCGTTGACCGACTCGTCGAGGGTGAAGATCTCCTTCGCCAACGCCACCCGCTCGGCCGTCTCGTCGTCGGTGACGGCGTTCACCCGGACGCGAAGATCGTCGTACTCCAACGTCTCCACATGGCTGCCCA
>DAOOHL010000037.1:0-13421 GCA_035416185.1 Propionibacteriaceae bacterium
GTGTCGGATGAGACGCCGTTCCGCCAGATCCGCGAAGCGCTGGAGCGGGCACGGTTGGAGCAACGGCCGCCGTACGGGGAGCTGCGCCGTCTGGCGGACGACCTCGGACTGCCGGAGCTGCGCGACGTGGCCGACATCATGATGCTCGACGAGCATGGCGCGTCCCTGGCTTCCTCACTGCGCGCACGGGTGAAGGAGCTCCGGGATGGCCACCTGACCCGGCAGAAGATGGCCGCCCAGGAGGTGTCTGAGCGGATGACCATCCTCATGGTGGTGCCAGCCATGGTCTTCGGCCTGATCTTCCTCGTTCCACCGCTCCTCCGCCTGGTGCTGCCCCCGTAGGCGACGTCGAACATTGCCTGTGGACAACCCGGCACAGACCCTCCAAACCGACCAGACTCTCCCTATGAAAGGAGAAGCCATGTCCTTCCTCCATCGCCTCATCGCCGCGGTGACCCATCCTCGGAGCGAGCGCGGCCTGTCGCAGTCCACCGAGAATGCCGTCCTCCTGGCTGGCGCCATCGCCGTGGCTGGGATCGTCATCACCGCGGTGACGATCTACGTCACCGGCCACATGCCCAAGTGATCTGACGTGATCTGAATGAGTCGTCGTAGCGAGCGTGGAGTCTCCGAGTCGCTGCAGTGGGCGGTCATCACACCAGCCCTGCTGTTGTGCGTGCTGGGGCTCATCCAGACAGGCGTCTGGATCCACGGTCGTCAGGTACTTCACTCCGCCGCCTCGGCGGCCGCCGAGGCCGAGTCCGTCACCGGCGCACCCGTGGGCAGTGGTCAGGCCGCTGCCCGTCAGGTCGCCGGCGGCACGATCGTCGATCTGGAGGTCTCCGTTGTCCGGTCGATAACCCGCGTGGATGTCACCGTGACCGGCCGAGTGCCGATCTTCTTCGACGTCGGCCAGGGTCAGCTCCGAGCCCAGGCAGCGTCCCCCGTCGAGGGGACGACGCGATGAACCGCCGTGACGAGCGCGGCGCAGCCGCGACCGAGCTCGCCCTTCTGGTCCCGGCCTTCATGCTGCTTCTCGCCGTCATGGTGGGCGGCGGAAGAATGTGGCTTGCCCGCGGCGCCGTGACCGAGGCGGCCGGCGCCGCCGCACGAGCCGCCACCCTCCAGCGGTCCGCCGCAGAAGCCGAGGCTGCCGCGCAACGGGCTGTCTCGGCCAACCTCGCCGACTCGGCGGTGGTGTGCGCATCGAAGACCGTTGCTGTCGACACGTCGGGATTCGCCAAGGCGCCAGGGATCCCTGCCACGGTGACGGTCCGCATCACCTGCTCCGTTCCCCTGTCCGATCTGCTGCTGCCAGGCTTCCCTGGCACTGTGGAAGCTTCGGCGGACGGCACCTCGGCGCTCGACACCTACCGGGGGCGACGATGAGGATCATCCGCGGGATAGCTGCCTTCCTCGCCTTGGCCGCGCTGCTGGTCGGCGCGCCCTTCGCCCTGCTCTCCTGGGGACGCGCCTCAGGACTTGCCCGGATCGACTGGCTGCAGATCCTCACCA
This sequence comes from Propionibacteriaceae bacterium, assembly GCA_035416185.1. GTDB lineage: Bacteria > Actinomycetota > Actinomycetes > Propionibacteriales > Propionibacteriaceae > JBHAES01. The sequence goes on from DAOOHL010000037.1 coordinate 1,516, forward strand.
CCCGTGACGACGGCAGTCTTCTCCTCGGGGTGCTGACACTTCTGGGCTGGCTGGTCTGGGCCGTCCTCGCCGCCTCGATCGTGATTGAGCTGGCGGACGCGCTGCGCCGCGTCGGTAGTCGCGGTCGTCAGCCGGTGGCCCCCATCAGCATTCCCGGCCTCGCCCTCCCTCGCGCGCTCATCCGCGGCATGGTCGTCGCCCTGGTAGCTGGGCTCCTCGGAACCGGCGCCGCCATCGGGGGGCAGTCAACGAGCCCGGGCAGTACGACGGCCGCCGCCACCTCCTCGGTGACCGCTGGCTCGACGGCTCCGGCCCCATCGGTTCCCCCCACTTCAACAGACCAGAGCGAGGCGATGAGGGCTGCGACAGGGTCACGGTCGGCGACACCATCCCCTGACGATGTCCATGCATCCGCGACTCTGCATCACGTCGCACCTGGCGATGACCTGTGGCAGTTGGCGGTGTCGCACTACGGCGACGGCACCAGATGGCGCCAGATCGCGGAAGCCAACCGTGACCTGATCGGCACAGAGGGTGACCTGGCACCCGGGACGACCCTGGTCGTTCCATCCGCCGAGGGCCAGCCCGGCCAGACGGTGGTGGTCGTGAAGAAGGGCGACACGCTGTGGTCACTGGCGGAGCAGCATCTGGGAAACCCGGAGCGCTGGCCCGAGATCCACCAGGCCAACCTCGACCAGATCGCCGATCCCGACGAGATCGACGTCGGTTGGCGCCTCATCATCCCGGTCGGTCAGGCCCGAATTCCGGAACCCGTGCCCGCCGGCGGTGCTGGTACGGCGGTCGCTCCCGCTGGAAGTACTGGAACGGCTGGCGCTCCCGCTGGGTCCTCCAGTGCTGCGCCGACGGCTGCACCGACCATCCGGCCACCGGCGCCGCTCCCATCGTCAGCGGCACCGGTCTCCGCCAGCCCGCACGCCACCAGCGCTGCCCAGGTCACCACCAGTCCGGAGTCCACGCCCGCCCCCCAGACAACCACCGTTCCGCAGGCGACCAATGCGTCGGCGCCCGCTGGGCAGCCCAGCGTGCCGGAGCCGACGCGGACGGCCGAGAACCCCGCCACCACCGAAGCAGCAGCGTCGGCCACGGCTCGAGGCTCCGCGGCCCCGACACAGACCACGGCGGTTCCCGGAGCGAACGAGGGTGACGCTCCCCCGGCCACTGGCATCGGCACGGGCGTGGATCCCGCGCTGGTCCTCGTGGGAGGGGTCGGTACGGTGCTCGCCGGCGGTCTGGTCGCCCAGCTCCGGCGCCGACGCTCGGTTCAGTTGGCCATCCGACCGGTCGGCCGCAGGATCATCCACCCCGACGACGACGTGACTCGCATCGCCACTGCGCTGGGGCAGCTCGCCATCCCGGGCATTCTTGAGCAGGTTGAGGCGGTGACCCGCTCCATGGCCCCGTCCTCGATCACGGGCCGCGGCGTCATCGTCCGGGCTGGCGTCGACGGGGTATCGGTCATGGACCCGACCGGTGGCGAACGGAAGTTCCGCCCCGACCACGTCGCTACCCTGGCCAGCTCGGAGCAGCCGACCGCGGTCAGCCCCGTACCGGCGCTCGTGGCACTCGGCAGCGACCCTGACGGCCGTCAGATCCTGGTCGATCTCGAGTCGGCTGGCCTGACCACCATCGAGCTGGACGATCCTGTCCCCACCTGCGTCGCCATGGGACTCGAGCTGGCCTGCAGCCCCTGGGCCGACGGGGTCACGGTCGTCGCGGTAGGAATCGTGGGACGGGCCCTCGGCACTGACCTTGAGAATGTCGAGCACGCGCCCGACGCGGAGCGTGCCGCGGCAGAGGCGATGACCCGGATCCGATCCCAGCGTGACGTCCTCGATCGGCGATCCGCCACGTTGGGCGACATGCGTACCGACGATGACACGCGGGACGCCTGGGCACCTCGCGTCTACCTCTTCGGTCCCGACCTGTCCGCCGCCTCAGCGCAGAAGCTGCGCGCCGTTGCCGTTGACGGAGATCCTGTCGCTGTCGGCGTCGTCGTCGCTGGCCGGCAGGCTGCTCCCACCCGGGCTGCCTCGGCCGAGAGCATCGCGCCGGGAACCCCCCGGCGCGCCACGTCGGAACCCACCCGAGACCTGCGGATCGTACCCGGCAACGAGGGCGCGACGATCGAGCCACACGGCCTCACCTTCACACCGCAGGCACTCCCACTCACCACCGCACATGCGGTGTCCACGCTGCTCGCTGTGACTGGCAGCGACGAGACGACTCCCGCTCCCTGGTTCGACCCCATCGACCCTGACGGGGACGCCACCCCCTTCCGTTCCCTGTCCTCCCCCGCACCAGCCAAGGAGGCCGCCGCTGTGGGCCCCACCACCTCACCAGGGGTGACCGAGTTCTCGCACCCCACCCTGCTCCTGCTTGGCCCGATCGAGCTCGTGGGCGCAGCCGGACCACCCCCGTCGCGCGCCGAGCGATCGTGCATCGAGTACGCCGCGTGGCTGCTCGAGCATCCCGGAGCCACCGCGACCGCCATGGCCAACTCCCTCGTCGTGGCCGAGGGGACCCGACGTTCCAACGTCAGCCGACTGCGCAGCTGGCTGGGCGCGACCGCGGATGGCGATCCGTACCTCCCGGATGGTTACTCGGGTCGGCTCTACCTCGACGCCTGCGTCTCGAGCGACTGGCATCGCCTCCAGATGCTGATCGGTCCCGGCGTCGGCCGAGTGTCACGCGACACCCTGGTCGCGTCCCTCCAGCTCGTTCGGGGCGCGCCCCTCGCCGATGCCGCACCGGGCCAGTGGACGTGGGCCGAAGAGCTCCGGACAGACATGTCATCGACGATCCGCGACATTGGCGTTGTTGTGGCCGACGGAGCCATCGCCGACGGCGACATCGACTTGGCCCGCTGGGCAACAGCCCGCGCCCTGACCGCCGCGCCCGAGGACGAGCGGCTGCTGTGCTGCCGGATCAAGGCAGAACACCGGGCTGGCAACCGCGCCGAGGTCGAGCGTCTGGTGCTGCGGCTCACCCGGCACGCGCGCATCCTGGGGATTGACCTCGCCGAGGAGACAGTGCTGCTGATCCAGCAGGTGATCGAGGGTCGGCCCAGGGCCCGCGCCTGACCTGGATAGGTAGACCACGTGGAGGAGCAACAAGGCAGGTCACCGTTCGACTGGTCCTTCGACGAGGTCCAGACAGCGCTGAGCCAAGCAGCCGGCCTGGCCGAGCTCCTCCTTCCGGAGGCGGCACCCATCCTCCGCGAGGTCCCGCAGCTGTCGGATCTGTGGGCCGAGGTCAGTGCCACAGCCGAGTCCGCCGCCGCTTCCGGCCAGGAGGAAGACCTGCCGTACGACGCCTGGCTTGCCTTCTCCGAGCGAGGTGAGCGGGAGCCGTACCAGACGCCATACTTCGCACGCCGTACCCGACTGATCGCGCTTGCACTGGCAACCGTGTTCGGCGATGACTCCTACCTTCCGGCCCTCGAACGCATGCTCATCACCGTCTGCGACGAGCCCACATGGGCGCTGCCGGCGCATGTCGACGACCCCACGACAATGGACCACCGCGACACCGTCGACCTCTTCGCCGCCGAGACCGGTCAGACCCTCGCGGAGATCCGCTCGTTGCTGGGCGAGCGACTCTCCCCCCACGTCTCTGAGCGGGTCCGGGCTGAGGTCACCGAGCGGATCCTCGATCCGATGCTGCCGGGCACTCCGGCCCGATGGTGGGAGACCGCGCCCATGAACTGGGCCGCCGTCTGCGCCGGGTCCGTCCTCGTGGCGGCCCTCCACCTCGAGACCGATCCGGCCCGCCGCGCCGGCATCATCCATCGCTGTCTCGGCGCCCTCGACCAGTTCCTCGACGGGTTCGGCGACGACGGGTGCTGCGCTGAAGGACTCGCGTACTGGTCCTACGGCTTCGGCTACTTCACCGTCGCGGCCGACCTCCTCGAGCGAGCAACCCGCGGCATGATCCGGATCGCCGACGACCCTCGAGCCGTACGGGCTGCCGCCTACGGCCAACGCGCCGACATCGGCCCCGAGCGGACACTCACCTACTCCGACGTCGGCCCAGGCCGCCCGAACTCGAGCATCCCCGTTTGGTGGGCACGCCGCGGCGTGCCCCCGATCTCCGCGCTTCGGCTGAGCCTGCCGTCCGATGATCCCTGCGGCCGGTGGGCCCTGATCCTCCGTACGGTGCTGTGGTCCGATCCACTTCCCCGCACTGCCCCCGACCACGCGGATGTCTTCGACTCCAGCGGGTTGGTCGTCGTGAACCGCGGACCGAACGCGCTGTGCATCAAGGGCGGTCACAACGACGAGCCGCACAACCACCTCGACCTGGGCCATGTCAGCGTCTGGTCCGACACCGACGAGGTGCTCGCCGGCATCGGCAGCGGCGTCTACACCGCCGCCTACTTTCGGGAGGGCCGGTACGGCTTCCTCCACCCCTCCGCGCGCGCCCACAACGGCCCGATCGTCGAACGCGATGCCAAGCGCTACGAACAGGTACCGGGCAAGTCCGCCGCAGCGAACCTCACGGTCGAGTTCGACGACGACCTCCGCGGCCGCGCTGAGCTGGACCTCACAGCGGCCTACGACCCTGGCTTGGGGTCGCGCGTCCGCCGTACGGTCACGTGGGCTCTGGGGGCGGACCGAGCCACAGTGTTCATCGCCGACGAATACAGCGTCGACGAGGCAACGGCGGTCGTCTCCTTCATGACCCGGCTGATGCCGACCGTCGACGGTCGTGCGGTCATCTGGCCCGAAACGCTGCTCGACGCGACGCTCACCGTGCCGGACGATGCCAAGGTCGCCCTGATCCAGGAAGCCACCTTCGACCACGGCGGCAACCCGGTCAACTGGTGGCGGATCGAGACCCGTACCCCCACTACCAGCGGGGTCCCGATCCAGTATCGACTGGCACTCGCTCCGCTTCCGACCGCCAGAAACCCACTCGAAACTGTCAGCCCCTCGGCCTAGGCTGAACCTGGATCACGAACCACGGCCACAAGCCTTCCGGCTGGCCGTCTGGCAACCGCGCAACGCGCACGGTGCCCCCGGAAGAAGATCCGCCCGTGCCGCAACGACACCGACGCGTCAGGCGGTGGAGGCTGACTCCGTACCCCGGTCGAAGAGCTCGGGGCCGATCCTGCCGCTCCAGATGGCGAAGCCGACGGCGATCACCCCGTACGCGACCGCCAGCCCCAGGAACACAGGGACCGACACGCCGTTGGCGGGCAGGATCAGCGCGGCGATCACGGCGGCGATCGACAAGGCGGCATTGAAGACCATGTCGTAGATCACGAAGACGCGACCCTTGTAGGTGTCGTCGATGTGGGCCTGCACCAGCGTGTCGGTGCAGATCTTCAGCGATTGGGCGCCCAGGCCGAGCATGAACGACGCCACCACCAGGGTCGGCTGGGTGAAGATCGACCCCGGGAAAGCCTGCAGCACAGCCACCGCCACGAGCACGATCACCATCCATCGTCGCACGCCCAGCTTCGCGGCCATCGGCGGGCTGACGGCGGTGGACAGGAAGAAGCCCACCCCGGTGGCCCCGGCCCACAGCCCCAGGTCGCGCATCGCGGCGTCGACGTCCTCGAGCTGATGGAAGTAGTTGCGGTAGGCCAGGATCGTGCCGACCATCGCGATGCCGAAGACCACCCGCTGCAGCCCGATGGTGGCGAGCCCTGCGGCCGCAGGTGTGCGATGGGCGAGGTGCCGGAACGCCGCCCTCAGCCCGACCAGCACCTCGCGGGCCGAGTGGTGGTGCTCATGGTCGGGCCCCAGCGCACGACGCGGGAACCACGACGCCAACTTCGCCGAAGTGGCGAAACCACATGCAGCGATGGCGAACACCAAAGCATCGGCTTGGTACGTCTCGACCACGTGCCCGAGGCCAAGCCGCGTTCCGAGCGCGACGCCGCCGCCGATGGTGACGCCCAAGGGGCCGATGACGGGCATGATCGTGTTGGCCGACAGGTACTCATCCGGCTCGATCGTGTGCGGCAGCGCCGACGACAGCCCAGCCAGCACGAACCGGTTCAGGCTCATCGCCACGAGCGCGGTCAGCATGATCGCCACGTTGATAGGCGTCGTCCGCAGCCCTGTCAGCACGAGCCCCGCGATGGTGAGGGCCAGCAGCACCCGGACCGAGTCGGTGACCACCATGATCTGCCGCCGTGACCAGCGGTCGAGCACGATCGACACGAACGGCCCCAGGATCGAGAACGGCAGCAGCGTGATCGCCAGCACCGTCGCGATCGACCAGCCGTCGGGCTGCTGGTACGGGGAAAACAGCACGTACGAGGCCAGTCCCACCTGCACCATGCCGTCGGAGGTCTGCGCCACAGCTCGGACCGCCACCAGGTGCCTGAACTTCTGGTGCCGCCAGAGCTGGCGCAGACTGGCCAAGAAGTGCACGAGAGCTCCCACCCGCCGAGCCCGGTGGCACAGCAGGAAGAAGCGTACCCGCGACCACCATGGCCACCCGCCGCTGGTCGGAGCCACCAAGAACCGGAGTCACCAGCCGCGCCACGTCAAAACCCGCTTCTCGATGCGGTTTGCCACGTTTCGACTGCCCTCGTTCGCCATCGAGAAGCGGATCCTGACGCGTTCTGGCTCAGCTCCGGGGCCGCCAGTCCTCCGGCGGGTCCTCACCGACGAGGCCGTCGACCGCCTCACGCAACAGGTCTGCATGACCCGTGTGGCGCGCGTACTCCTCAAGCACGTCGAACAGCACCCGCCGCAGGGAGACGTGGAACTCTGGGGCTCCCAGCGCGACCCGCTGGTCGAGGCCACCCTCAGCGATCGCGACGGTGATCCGGTCGCGGGCGAAGGCGACCGCGCCGTCGTACATGTCGTACAGAACCGTCGGTTCCTGGGACTCCGCCCACGTGAAGTCCCAGTCTGGGTCGGCGTCCCAGTCGGCGGAGGCCCACGGCTCCCCGATCGGGGACCCGTCCAACCGAACTGTCGCCAGCGACCGCTCCACTCCGGCCAGGTGCATCAACAGGCCCCCAAGGGTCAGCGTCGACACTCCCACCCGGAAGTTCAACCCCTCGACATCCAGCCCGTCAGCCTTCCACCGGAGCGTCCAGCGCTGCCGGTCGAGGCCCCCCAGTAGGTGCTCGACCTCGGTGCCGGCCAGCGGCGGCTCCCACGGCGGGAACGCAGAATCGGTCATCAGGCCTCCGGATGCAGAGCTCGAGCGAGGAAGTCCTTGAGATCGCCGGTCTCGCCGTCGCGGCCACCACGGCCGACCTGGAGCGACGGCTGCGTACGCGACAGCTTGACCCCCCGGAGGCGGTCGATCAGACCACCCGCCACGGTGAGGACGTAGTAGCCGCCATCAGTGCCAACCGCGATCGACCTGTTCTTCCGGATGTACCAGCCCTGCTTGTCGGTCTTCACGTCGTGACCACCCAATGTGGTCGCGCGCAGCGCCACCGGGGGAATCCCGAGGGTCGTCGCCTGCCAGATGAACTCGTCGATCAGCACCTGGGCTCGTTCCGCCTCACCGCGTGCGGCCGACTTGGCCAGCTCCTCACGATGTTTCGCATCCTCCAGCCGCTGCGAGCCTGGCCCAGCCTGAGGCGGGCGCGCCTGGCTGTCGTCGGGGGTGTCTGACGTCATCTGGGCCTCCTTGCTCCGCTCGTCACGATAGCCGCGACGTCCGACCAGCAAGCGTCACTGGTTCGAGAAGAACCAGATCAGCAGGATCACGACCACCGTCGCGGCTGCCACAGCCAGAGCGATCTTGATCGCGCTGTACGGCCGCTGCCCCTGCACCTCACCGGTGACACCGTTGATGAACACCTGGAACGGCATCTGCTTGTACGTGACCGTCAGCAGCCAGACCGGCAGCAGCACGTGGCCGAAGTCGAGCGAGTGCCACGAGATGTCCTTGGAGTGGATCTGCTGCTCGTCACCGCCGATGTCGGATCTGATGGTGCGGTCGATCATGTCGTTGAGCCGAGGCTCGACCAGCGATCCGAACACCTGGTACGGATCCAGGTCGTACGTCCGCGCCAGGTGCCCCGCGACGAACTCCTGCTTGTACGGGGTTGCCTGTTCGATCGGCCACGGCTCGAGCTCCTGCACCTTGCCCGTGTCGAGGCCGGAGTTCGCCAGGCCGGTGACGTCGCGGAACGTGTTGTCGACCACCCCGGACGCTGGCCACCAGCGCGTACGGCGCTCGCGCCGCTGGTCCTTGCCGCTGCCGACGGTCACGTAGTAGTGCTCACCGCGCTGACCGGTGTAGGACGTCGTGGTGTCGGCGTCGTAGCCGAAGTAGGCGAGGTAGATCGACGTGAACGACCCCAGCTCCCGATACTTCTTGAACTGGTTTGGCGCGAACCATCGCGAGTTGATCCAGGCCTCGATCTCCTTGCGCGCCGTGGCGTCGTCGACGCGGAAGGGGATCAGACCATCCACGGCCAGCCGCGCCGGGGCAGCCTGCAGGTCGTCGCGCTGGATCGGGGTGTTGCAGTACGGGCACCGCAGCGCCGTCATCGACCCCGTGAACTGCGTGTGTCCTCCGCAGGACTGGCAGACGATCTCCTTGTCCAGCGACACCAGACCCTGCGGCCGAGTGGCAGCCAGCATGTTCATGGTCGCCGACAGGTCGTGCTTCGGTACGGGAGCAGCCGACGCCTCGATCACCAGCGAGTTTCCACACGAGCGGCAGAGCAGTCGCTGGGTGGCTGGGTCGAACACGAGCTGGGCACCGCACGCGTTGCAGGGGTAGGTCCTGGTCACCTCGGTCATCTGGAGGACGGCGGGGTCGGGCATCGCTCCCGGGTCCGGCAACCGGGCTGGCTCCGGCATCGGCCCCGGGTCCGGCAGCCGCTGCATCGCCGACTGCGGCGACGCAGCAGGCAGGGGTGGCGGCGCAGCCGAGGCAGCCGACGAACCGGCGTACCCACCCGGCTGCTGCGACGGCGAGTAGCCCGCCGACCCGGGTGGGGGCGAGTACCCAGCGGGCAGCGGTGGTGGCGAGTACCCAGGTGGCAGCGGCGGAGGCTGACCACCTGGAGGCAACGGTGGTGGTCCAGCCTCAGGTGGCTGCCCCGGTGGTCCCCAGCCGGACACCGTCAGGACGTGGAGCCGGGCAGCGGCGGCGGCTGCTGGAACAGACCGGCGAGCGCAGGCACCTGACCGGCCGGCTGCCAGCCAGCCATGCCCGCCGACCAGACGAGCGTGGTCGCCTGGATCTGGCCCTGCGCGATCCTGCCCTGGATGTCACCCACGCTGAACGGTCCACCCGACTGACCGCCCATGTCGACGTGGAACGTGACCGCGCTCGGCAGTGGTGGTGGACCGCTCGGGACGCCCTGCTGCTGCGAGCTCTGCTGCTGGCCCAGCTGGCTGGCCATCTGCTGACCCATCGCCATGCCCATGCCAGCGCCCATCATCTGCCCCATGGCCCCGCCACCAGGGTTGCCAGCGGCGATCGTCATGGCGTCAGCCGCCTTCGCCTGCTGGTAGCGGTTCATGTCGCCAAGGTTGTTGGCCCAGCCGGCATCCTCGACACCGCGAGCCACGCCGCGCGTCATCGCCTGGGTGATCTCCTCGGGCAACGAGATGTTCATCGTGACGGAGTCGATCGCCAGCCCGTACTCGTCATCGACCCGCTCGGCGACGAACGCACGCAGCTGGTCGGACAGCTGAACCTGGCGGCCCTGCAGATCGATCACGCCGAGGCCGGTCTGGAGGATGAAGTCCGAGAAGGCAAGGGTGATCACCCGGCGCAGCAGCTCGGCGATCTCGTCGACGTCGACCGATGAGTCAGTGCCGATCACCTGCTTGAGGAAGATGTTGGGCTGCGCCACCCGTACGACACAGAGGCCGTTCGCGCGTACCTGCACCATCTTGAAGTCAGGGTCACGCACCGTGACCGGGTTCGCCGTGCCCCACCGCAGGTCGGTGATCGGCCGGGTGTTGATGAAGTAGACCTCGGACCGGAACGGTGAGTTGAACCCGTGCGGCCAGTTCTGGATGGTCGACATGATCGGCAGGTTCTCTGTACGGAGCTCGTACATGCCGGGGTTGAACGTGTCGGCCATCTGACCGAGGTGGACGAAGATCGCCTGCTGGCCCTCCCGGACGATCAGCTTGGCGCCGTTCTTGATCTCGTTCTGGTAGCGGGGGAACCGCCACGCGAGCGTCGACCGGGAGTCGTCGACCCACTCGATGATGTCGACCAGTTCGCCGCGGAGCTTGTCCATGAGGCCCATCAGATGCCGCCTTCCGTACGAGGGAGTCTGCCCCGAGAATAGTCGTCACCGGTGGCGGTCAACCGCCCTCGCCGTGAACAGTTCGGCCCGATCCTGCACTTGGTTGACCGGTCATCAGTCGATAACGATTCAATGACGATCAGTCGTACCACTCACAGATCTGAGAACAACGGGTGCATCCTGAGATCGGCAGGCAACTACTGCACATGGCCCAAGGGGTTGTCGGGGATCTCCCACAGCCCCTTGGTTGCTGTTCGGGCCCAGGTCGATACCCCACCACGTTCGTGGGTCATGAGTCGCCCGGGGTCAGGCGATCAGGCTCCAGATCTCGTGCGCATGCGATGCCAACCTCCTCACGTCGCGGCTGCACCGCCACCGTACGGCGGTGGAGGTGGTGCCGTGCCGGCGAGCCGCGTCGACCGACGGCAACCCCTCGTCGTACACGGTCGCGAGGATCGCCCTGGAGGTGGTGTCGATCAGGCCAAGGGAGGTCGCCGCCTCGATCACCGCATGCGCAGTCGCCGACTGGTCGCGAGACTCAGGCAGCGGTACGGATCGGAGCCCTCGCTGCTCAGCCAGCACATCCTTGCGGGCGTCGAGCACCAGGTTGGCCACGATGCTCCGGGGGCGCCGGTCCACCGGGTAGTCGGCCATCCGCACCCACACCGCAGCCAGCAGTTCGTCGATCGACAGCCGCCGGTCGGCCACCGCCATCGTCACCAGCTTGCCCAGCAGCGTCTGGACCACCACTCGAGCGGCGAGGCGACAGCCGGCCTGCGTCTGTCGGACCAGATCGAGCAGTACCTCGTCAGGCTGGCCGGGGATCAAGCGCAGCACCTCGGCAGCCGTACGGTCGGCGAACCGACCGGAAGGGAACCGGCTCTCGGCGACGCTCTCCCACTCCAGGTTGAGACGGTTGACGGTGGCAAGGCTGACGGGCATCGGATCCTCCAAGAGATGGGTTGATGCCCCACCCTCCCGAGGCCGCGTTGGCCACGTCGTTGGCTGTGAGCAGCCAGCGTTGGCTGCTCTGGCTCAGGTGTTGTCCGTGTCCCCGTCGGTGTTGGCCTGCTCACCGGTAGGAGTCCTGTACGGATCTATCTCGTCCCTGCCGAGCACTTCCAGGGCGTTCCAGAAGCCCTCGTACGCCTCGTCCCCCAGGCTGGCCCGGAGGCGACCGTGCAAGGTCTCCATCCAGTCGTTGATCGCGGCGAACGCACGGTCACCCTGCGGAGTGCGGCGGATGATGCGAGAGCGACCATCGCGCGCGTCGGGTATGCGCATCACCAGGCCGCGTTCCTCGAGCACGTCCACCATCTGACCGAGGCCCTGCTTCGTCACCCGGGCGTGGCCAGCCAACTCAGTGGCGGTGATGCCGCGAGGCGGGATCATCTGCAGCACTCGTGACTGGGCCTGGCTCAGGAGCGGAGCCGAGCCGTGTTGCGATGACTGGGCGATGTCGACCAGGTCCGACTCCACGCGGCGCTGCGCCAGTTCCATGCGCCGGTAAACGTGGTCGGGCACCTCAAATGACATCCGTCGTTCCCCCGGTTGGACGATCTTGCTGGGGAGACGATACCCCCGCTGGATACGAACTCGTACCAAGCCGCACCCGAAGCGGTGCGCGCCACCCTTCCTCACCCGTGAGCGGGTCTATTCTAAGCTCGATAGAGCCTATCTTTTTGCC
>DAOOHL010000037.1:13431-15523 GCA_035416185.1 Propionibacteriaceae bacterium
GAGCGTGTCGCGGCGGGAGCCATCGGCTTGGTCATCAAGAACTGTCGGACCCGGGTGCGAGGATGAGCCCATGATCGACCACTTCGGAATCAACTGCTCCGACCTGCCTGCGGCGGCTGCCTTCTATGACAAGGTTCTCGGTGTCCTGGGCCACCGCCGGATCATGGACTTCGGCGTTGCCATCGGGTACGGCACCGAGAAGCCCGACTTCTGGATCAGTACGTTCGACGGTGTTGGCCCGAACCGCGAGAACCACATCGCCTTCACCGCACCCGACGCAGCAACCGTACGGGCGTTCCACGCCGCTGCAGTCGAGCTCGGAGCCGAGACGCTGCACGAGCCGCGGCTCTGGCCGGAGTACCACGAGCGCTACTACGGCGCGTTCGTCCGCGACCCAGACGGCAACAACGTGGAGGCCGTCTGCCACCGCGCGAGCGCCGACGACTGACCCAGGTCATCCATCGTGGCCAGCCAGGTGGACCTGAACGCCGATGTCGGGGAGTCGTACGGCCAGTGGCGCCTCGGTGACGACGAGGCGATGCTGCGCGTCGTCACCAGCGCGAACGTTGCGTGCGGCTTCCATGCCGGCGACCCCCTGACGCTGCGCCGGACCTGTGCTGCCGCCGTCGTCGCGGGGGTGGAGATCGGTGCCCAGGTCTCGTACCGCGACCTGGTCGGCTTCGGGCGTCGCTTCCTCGATGCGTCAGCCGACGAACTGGCCGCCGATGTGACCTACCAGATCGGCGCCCTCGACGGCGTCAGCGGTGGTCGGGTCACGTACGTGAAACCACACGGTGCGCTGTACAACACGGTCGTCCACCATGAGGCGCAGGCGGAGGCAGTTGTCGCGGCGGTCGTGGCCTACCACCGACCGCTTGCCGTCCTTGGCCTGCCCGGGTCCCGGTTACTCGCCCTCGCCGAGCAGGCTGGGCTCCAGGTCGTACGGGAGGCGTTCGCCGACCGGGGCTATACGGCCGCCGGCACGCTCGTCCCCCGTTCGGAGCCTGGTGCCGTGCTGCATGATCCGGACGAGGTTGCCGACCGGGCCGTCCGGCTGGTCATCGGAGGCGAAGTGGTTGCCGTGACCGGGGAGGTCATCGCGGTCGAGGCTGACTCGGTCTGTATCCACGGTGACACGCCTGGCGCCGTAGCGATGGCGTCCGCCGTCCGTGCCGCGCTCCTGGCGGCCGGCGTGGAGATCCGTGGCTTCATGGGGCAAGACCGGTGAGGGGCCGGATCCTCCCGTACGGCGCCGAGGCCGTGCTGGTCGAGGTCGACGGGCTGCCCGAGGTGCTCGGCCTGAAGGCGGCGCTTGGCACATTGACCTCTGCCTCACGCGAGTCGCGGAACGAGTGGGGCGTGATCGACACGATCGTCGGAGCCCGCACGCTGCTCGTCTGCGCCGACGCCTGGGCCGTCCCAGGGCTGCCGCGCAAGCTGGGGCGGGTGCTCGCCGATGCCCAGCCCCGAGACCTCCGGGTGCCCTCCCACACCTACGTCGTGCCGGTGACGTACGACGGCCCAGACCTGGCCGACGTGGCGCGGCTCACCGGGCTCACGGAGGCCGACGTGGTCGAGGCACATACCGGCACCACCTGGATCTCAGGTTTCAACGGTTTCACCCCGGGATTCGCCTACCTCGTCCACGGCGACCCGCGCCTCGTCGTCCCTCGACGCGCGACACCGCGCACCGAGGTGGCTGGCGGTTCGGTTGCACTCGCTGGTGGCTACAGCGCGATCTATCCCCGTGCGGGCCCTGGCGGCTGGCAGGTGATTGGCCACACCGACTTCCGGCCCTGGGTTGAGGGCACGAAGGGCGAGCCCGACATCCTTGCCCCGGGCGTCGCGGTGCGGTTCGAGGTGGCGCCATGACGGTGCCCGCGCCCTGGGGTGTGCTGGAGGTGACCCGAACGGGGCCTCGGACGCTGCTGCTCCGTGATCGGCGGAGCGGCTGGTCGTCGTTCGGAGTGCCACCCTGCGGACCGTTCGACCGGGGAGCGTTCCAGGCCGGGCGCGCGCTGGTGGGCGGGGGCGACGACACGCACGCGTTCGAGTGCGTGCTGGGTGGGTTGGCCTTCCGTACGACGGTCGA
>DAOOHL010000038.1:0-15413 GCA_035416185.1 Propionibacteriaceae bacterium
GGGCCTGGTGGTCGACCGGATCATCAACGAGCCGACCGCTGCCGCGCTGGCGTACGGGCTCGACAAGGGCGGTGAGGAGCAGACCGTGCTGGTCTTCGACCTCGGTGGTGGCACCTTCGACGTGTCCCTGCTGGAGATCTCCGACGGCGTCTTCGAGGTCAAGGCCACCAAGGGCGACAACCGCCTCGGTGGCGACGACTGGGACCAGCGGATCGTTGACCACCTGGTCAAGGAGTTCAAGAACGCCCACGGCGTCGACCTGTCCAAGGACAAGATGGCCCGCCAGCGCCTCCAGGAGGCCGCCGAGCGCGCCAAGATCGAGCTGTCCAGCGCCCAGGAGACCCACATCAACCTGCCATACATCACGGCCAGCGCTGAGGGCCCCCTGCACATGGACACCAAGCTCACCCGGGCTGAGTTCCAGCGCATGACCCAAGACCTGCTCGACCGCTGCCGCGCGCCGTTCAACGCGGTTATCTCCGACGCCAAGACCTCGGTCGACAAGATCGACCAGGTGATCCTCGTCGGTGGCTCGACCCGCATGCCGGCGGTCGCGGAGCTCGTCAAGCAGCTCTCCGGCAAGGACCCGCACAAGGGTGTCAACCCCGATGAGGTCGTCGCGCTGGGCGCTTCGCTCCAGGCTGGCGTGCTCAAGGGTGAGGTCAAGGACGTGCTCCTGCTCGACGTCACCCCGCTGTCACTCGGCATCGAGACCAAGGGTGGCGTGATGACGAAGATCATCGAGCGCAACACCACCATCCCGGTACGTCGCTCCGAGGTCTTCACCACGGCCGAGGACAACCAGCCCTCGGTGATGATCCAGGTCTACCAGGGCGAGCGTGACTTCGCCCGCGACAACAAGTCGCTCGGCAACTTCGAACTGACCGGCCTGATGCCGGCTCCTCGGGGCATGCCGCAGGTCGAGGTGACCTTCGACATCGACGCCAACGGCATCGTCCACGTGCATGCCAAGGACCTCGCGACCGGCAAGGAGCAGTCGATGACGGTCACCGGCGGGTCGGCCCTGGCCAAGGAGGACATCGACCGGATGGTGCGCGACGCGGAGCAGTACGCCGAGGACGACCGTAAGCGCCGCGAGGCCGTCGAGATGCGCAACGACGCTGATGGTCTGGCGTTCCGTACGGAGAAGCTGCTCGCCGAGCACGCCGAGACGCTGACCGACGACCAGACCGGCCCGGTGAAGGAGGCCCTGCACACCCTGCAGGAGGCTCTGAAGCGGACCGACAATGACGATGAGGTGAAGGCCGCCGTGGCTGACCTCAACGAGAAGGTCTCCGCGATCGGCCAGGCCGTCTACGCCGCCGCACAGGCTCAGCAGCAGGCTGCCGCCGGCGCTCCGGCTGACGATGCGTCGCAGTCCGGTGGGGACGACGACGTCGTCGACGCCGAGATCATCGACGACGACCCCAAGAAGTAGTCCACAGCAAGTCCAGAAGTAGCACCGAGCGGCTGGGCGCCCGTCCATTGCGGGCGGGCGCCCGTTGTCTCCCACGATCGTTAGGGTGGGCTCGCAGGCCACCCGGAGGAGAAGCATGACCGACCAGTACGTTCCTGATGGCGAGGCCGTCGGCGAAGGCGTGGAGTACTCCACCTCCGGCGTCGAGGAGGCCGCATCGCAGCCGGACGTCCAGGCACTGCTCGCCGAGCGGACCGCTGACCTGCAGCGGCTCCAGGCTGAGTACATCAACTACAAGCGGCGCGTCGACCGCGACCGCGACCAGGCCCGCGTACGGGGCGTCGAGGCAGTCGTCCTCGACCTGATCCCGGTGCTCGACAGCATCCAGGCCGCCCAGGCACATGAGCCACTGACCGAGGGCGAGCGGCTGATCGCCGAGCAGCTCCAGCGCGTGGCCACCAAGTACGGCCTCGTCTCGTTCGGCGCCGTCGGCGACCCGTTCGACCCCCGATTGCACGACGCCCTGATGAACGTGCACGCCGACGGCTACAGCGTCGAGACGTGCTCGCAGGTCTTCCAGCTCGGCTACAAGCTGGGCGACCGGGTGATCCGGCCGGCCAAGGTCGCCGTGACCGACCCGACCGAATCCCCCGATGCGGTCCCTGACGATGCGTCGTCGTTGACCGATCCGACCCGCTGAGCGCTGAGAGGAGGCGTCGATGAGCCAGAAGGACTGGATGGAGAAGGACTACTACAAGATCCTCGGAGTCTCGAAGAACGCGACGCCCGACGAGATCAAGAAGGCGTTCCGCAAGCTCGCCCGGGAGAACCATCCCGACCAGCACCCCGGTGATGCCGGTGCCGAGAAGCGGTTCAAGGAGTACTCCGAGGCCAACTCGGTGCTCTCCGACCCTGCACAGCGCAAGGAGTACGACGACACCCGCAGCATGTTCGGTGGTGGCGGCTTCCGCTTCCCCGGCGGTGGCGGACGTCCCGGCGCGCCGAACCAGGGCGTCAACATCGACGACCTGTTCCGTGGGGCGGGCGGCGAGGGTGGCCTTGGCGACATCTTCGGCGGACTGTTCGGTGGCGGCCAGCAGGCTGGTGCGACCCGACGCCAGTCCAGCCGTGGCGCGCGTCGCGGCGGAGACGTCGAGGGCGAGGTCACGATCCCGTTCTCGGAGGCGATCAGCGGCGCGACCGTCGGCGTCTCGATGCGTTCAGAGGCCGCGTGCAAGGCCTGTCACGGTACGGGCGCGAAGGCTGGCACCAGCCCCAAGGTCTGTCCGACCTGCCAGGGTTCCGGTACGGAGACCGTCCAGCAGGGTGGGTTCACCTACAGTGAGACCTGTCCCGACTGCCGCGGTCGCGGCCTCGTGATCGAGGACCCGTGCCCCGTGTGTGGCGGTACGGGCCACAGCACCGAGACCAAGACGATGCAGGTGCGGATCCCGGCTGGCGTCACCGACGGCCAGAAGATCCGCGTCAAGGGCAAGGGCGGCGCCGGTGAAAACGGTGGTGCGCCAGGCGATCTGTACGTCGTCGTCCACGTCGCCCCACATCCCGTCTTCGGGCGCTCGGGCGACAACCTGACCGTCACCGTTCCGGTCACGTTCCCCGAGGCCGCGCTGGGTGCCGAGATCGAGGTACCCACTCTCGGTGGGTCGCCCGTCCGCGTCCGGATCCCGGCTGGCACGCCGAACGGCCGTACGCTCCGAGTGCGCGGCCGGGGCGTTGACAAGGGCGCCAAGAAGGGCGACCTGCTGGTGACCGTCGACGTGCAGGTGCCCGCCGAGCTCAGCCCGGAGGCGACCGAAGCGCTGAAGGCGTACGCGGCACTCGCACCCGGCGGCAACCCCCGCGCCACTCTGCTGGCCGGTGTCTGACATGGGCAGCGCTGTCGACCTGATGGACCGGGACGCTGCCCTGTTCCCGATCTCGACCGCCGCGCAGCTGGCTGGGATGCACCCGCAGACCCTCCGCACGTACGACCGGCTCGGCCTCGTGGTCCCCACCAGGACCCGCGGCCGAGGCCGGCGCTACTCGCTGCGCGACATCTCCCGGCTCCGGCTCGTGCAGTACCTCAGCCAGGACGAGGGCATCAACCTCAACGGGGTGCTCCGGATCCTCGAGCTCGAGACCCAGCTCGACGCGATGAGGCACAAGGTTGACGAGCTGGCCGATGAGGTACGGGCGCTGCGCGCGGCCCCGCCGAACGACCGGATCTTCACCGCGGCTTCCGACGGGGTGCACCTCGGCTCGGCCCGCCGCCCGCAGCAGCGGTCTCAGCGAGCCATCACGCGCTGACCCGTACGGCGTCCGTTCGTCGGGCCGACAATGCAATGGTCCGGGTCCGCCTAGGGTGGGTCCATGGCCAGACGAGATCCTGATCCCAGGTTGAACGACACCCCCTTCAAGACCACTGAGTTCCACGGCATGCCGTACGTGCAGGTCGGCGCCTCAGGGCTACGCGCTTCCCGCGTCGGCGTGGGCACCTTCAAGTTCGGCTACCCCGACTCGGGCGACGGTTCGCGCTCCGACGAAGCCACGTCCCTGGCGATCCTGGACGCTTGCTGGGAGGCGGGCGCCACGTTCTGGGACACGGCCAACCGCTACAACGGTGGCTCGGGAAACTCTGAGCGGATCATCGGCACTTGGCTGGAGAACAATCCCGACAAGCGCCGCGACATCGTGGTGGCGACCAAGACGTACAACGGGATGAACGGCATCACCCCCAACCACGGCGGCCTGTCGCGGCTGCAGATCATCGAGTCGGTGAAGGCGTCGCTGGAGCGGCTTGGGCTCGAGTGGTTCGACATGCTGTGGTTCCACAGGTACGACGACGAGATCCCCGTCGAGGAGAGCCTCGAGACTGTCGAAGACCTCGTCGAGCGGGGTCTCGTGCACTATCTCGGTGTCTCGAACTACACCGTGCCACAGCTGGAGCAGTACCTGGATGTGGCCGGTCGGCTGTCTCGGCGGGCGCGGCCGATCGCCGTACAGAACAAGTTCGACGTGCTGCACGGGGAGTCCCTGCCTGGGGTGCTCGAGTTCTGCGCCGCTGAGGGGCTGGGCTTCACGCCATGGGCACCTTTGGCCAAGGGGCTGTTGACGGACCGCTATCTGGAGCCGAAGCAGATCGGCGCCGGCGACCGGCTGCACGACGAGGGTGACGAGGTCAGCGACGCCGACCTTGCCAAGGTACGGCGGCTCGCGGAGCTCGCGCGCGAGTGGGGGACAACCACGTCGGTGCTGGCCCTCGCGTACACCACCACGCTGGCTGGCATGGGCCCGCAGATCCCCAGCTCCAGCACTCCCGAGCAGGCGGTCCTCAACGCTTCTGCTGGCAAGCTCGATCTCAACGCCGAGCAGCGCGCTGAGCTCGACGCGCTCTTCGCCTGACGGGTCGGGGCGGAACCACCGTGAGCTTCGTGCGCGATCGCGTCCTCGTCCTGGTGACGGTCGCGTTCTGCGTGGTTGCTCTGGTGGGGATCATCGCGGCGGCTGGTGGCTTCCAGCCCTCGATCGGCGGCACGGCTCGGGATGTTGCGGTGGGGGAGCCGATGACAGGCAGCCGGTTCGTCGTCACGGTGCTGAGCGCTGAGCTCAGCGACACCCATGACTCTGGCGCCAAGCGCAGCAAGCCGGTGGTGCTCGTCCGGTTCGAACTGACGAACGTCTCCAAGGTGAGCAACAGCTACGGCCCGGTCGACAAGGCGCTCGAGTTCCATCTGCCCAATGGTGAGGTCACCACCGACTGGCTGATGAAGGGCACCCACGGGCGCGAGGCGCAGTACGACCCGGAGTTGCCCGCCGGCGGAGTGGCGCAGATCGACGTCGACGGGCAGCTGTGGAGCGGTGACCAGGAAGTCATCGTGGTCGTCCGTGACGAGCTGCCGAGCGACGGACTGCTCGCGAGCTCGGGTTGGAAGACCGGCCGCCCGCTCGGCCGCGTCGCCGTGACCTGCGTCGATGCGAGGCAGCGTTGACCCTCCAACGAGGACCAGTAGACGTCCAGCAGCTGCACCACGGCGTCGCCCGGCAACCCACCGTGACCCGCGCATGGTCGAACCGATCCGTGATGGCGCTCGTGCTGTGCGTCCTGCTCGCCGGGGTGCTGACGCTGGTGACGCCCGAGCCTGACCCGTTCGGGGTCCGGTACTACGAGCCGGGTCGCGACGGCTGGGCCCGCGCCCCTGAACTGGCGGTGAAGGTGGAGTCCGTCGCACTGACCCAGCAGGTCAACCGGACGGCTGGCAAGTTCGAGATGGACCCCATCACCACCGATGCAGTGTTCGTCGTGGTCGATCTCAGCGTGGCAGTCCGGGGCCGGGTGTCCACACTCGACCGGGTGTCGCTGGTCAGTGCCGACGGTCGCACCTACCTGCAGCGGCGTGAAGGCGGCATGGGGCAGCTCCCCATGACCGACCCAGGCTTCACCAGCCATGGCACGGCGGTCTTCGAGGTGCCCCGTGACCGCGTGGCAGGAGCCAGCCTGGTCGTCGGACCTGACTCGCGCGGCTTTGTGGTGGTGTTCCGGGGCGCGCCCCGGGTGCCGGATGTGACCCGCGGTGCTGTCGAGCGTGACTCGTACGCCCCTGCCGCGCCATCGACGGAGGTGACGCGATGACGCGCCGGTCATACGTCGCCTTCGCTCTGGCGCTCGCCTTCGCCCTGGCGGTGGCGATCGGTGTCGGAGCCGTTCACCTGATCCGGTTGAACCCGCCGCCTGCGGGCACCCTGAGCCCCGGTGACTCAGTGACCGTGGGCAAGGTCGACCTGGCGTACGGGTCGTGGACCACGACCGAGACGATCAAGGGGCCGAAGAAGGATCTCCCTGCCAGGGACGGGGCCGTGTGGGTGATCGTGACCAGCCAGGTGGGTCTGCACGACGACGCGGTGATCCGGGAGGCAGCGTGCGAGGCGACCCTCGTCTCACGCGGGGAGCGCTGGCGCGCCACCCGTGAACCGCTCAGCGCCCTCGACCTGAAGAATGTCACCACCGACTGCAACCGCACCCAGGAGGGCAAGGCCGCGACCCCGGGCTGGCGGGGCGAGGTGACGTTCTACTTCCACGTGCCAGCTGACCGGGTCGACGACGCCATCGTGGTCGTGGACTTCTACGCCACCGGCGACGAAGTGGTCATCGACCGCTGAACACCGGCCGCCTGATCCCGCCGCGTGCCGAGGCACGCAGAGCCGCATCAAAGGCAGCTCCGTACACGGCGACGAGCAGCAGCTGTGACAGCAGGCCGGTGACCAGGTCCAGCAACGGCACGTAGGCCAGGGTCTGGTCGATCGGACGCGGCCCGATCCACCACACGCTGCCCACGCGGAACACGCCCGTCACGAGGTTCACCAGCGCGACCGCCACCACATAGGCGCCGATGAACTGGCCTCCTGAGGCCCAGATCAGTCGCAGCGCGCGGAGGACGGGCACGTACTTCTCCCGCAGTTCTCCGGTGACGAACAGCCCCAGCCTGGTGGCGGGGGAGTCGTTCAGGTGGCTGGCGACCGACTCGAGCCTCGTACCGGTGAGCAGGTCACGACCCTCGAAGTCGCGCCAGCCGAAGACGGCGGCGGTGAGCGCCAGCCAGAACAAGGGGTACAGCACCGAGTCGGCCACGGCGCCGGGCAGCACATCGAGGAACGCCCCGACGAGCTCCGGCAGGTCGAGGTAGGGCAGCGAGGGCAGCAGGTCCAGCAGTGACCGTCGCAGCTCGGCGCCCCAGCGCCAGAGCATCCGCCCCTCGAGCCAGTCCATCAGCTGGCTGGTGAGCTGGTTGATCACGACGAAGAGCGCCAGTACGGACGCACCGTCGGCCACCAGCTCCACCCCGGCGGGCACGTTCCCGGGCTTACGTCGGTCGATGGCACCCGCGATCCGCTTGACCACCCACGCGACCACGGCCACGCCCAGCCAGAACCTGAACTGGCTCAGATTGATCGAGTACGAACGGGCATCCAGGCCATGCAGGGCGAGGTTCGCGGTCAGCAGCTTGGCGACCTGGTCCTCAGCGAGGCCCCAAGCCGAGTACACCGCGATCACCGGCCCCAGCACCGATAGCAGGATGTCGGTCCGGTCTCCGATCGGCGTGACGGTTCCTGGTACGGCCGTCTCCGGCCCACCGCGCCCGACCTCGGAGAGCCCCGGCTGGAGCGAGTGGATCATCATCACCAGGCAGCCCACCCAGGCGACGACGCCGATGATGAACAGACTGGTACTCAGCACCAGCCAGCGCTCACCGCCGAGGACGGTCGAGACCTGCGACATCAAGGTGTTGACGCCCCAGCCGAGGCAGTACCAGGCGGCGAGCTTCGGCCAGAACCGGGCCAACAGACGCGCGGCATCACGCAGCAGCGCGACGAGGGCGTTGAGGGTCGTCATCGAGGCATCGCCCTACGACGAGGTGGGCAGCCCATCGCTGGAGACGTCGGGATCGACCGCGTACGAACGGCCGGGGTTGTAGTCGGCCGGCATGACCTCGTCATCGGGCAGTGCCGTCGTGTCGACCTCCACCTCGTCACCCTGGCCGACCGCGTCGGAGGGTGCGTCGGTCAGGACATCGGGGAAGTCCCCGTACGGCGTGTTGGTCATCTCGACCTCTCTGGCTGGTGCTTCCCCGAACCGTATACCGGAACCCGGTCCCGGACGGGTCGTTACTCCTTGACCATCACCGGATGCCAGCCATCGGGGCCGGCAATCTTCTGCGCGGTGCCGGGACCCCAGGTCTTCTTGTAGTACGGCAGCGGCCGCGAGTCGGCGTCGATGATCGGGTCGACGATGCGCCATTCCTCGGCAATCGTGTCCTCACGGGCGAACCGATGGCGCAGGCCCATGATGGCGTCCTCGAGCAGGCGCTCGTACGCCTCTCGGCGGTAGCCGAGCGCCGAGGCGAAGTCAACGTTGAGCTCGACCTCCTTGGTCACCATCTCTGGCCCGGGCACCTTCGCCTGCATGTGGAAGGTGACGCCGTCGGAGTGGCCGAGCCGGAAGTGCAGCCGGTTCGACGCAGGGTTGCCAGCGCCCTCCCCGCCGAACAGCAGACGCGGCGGCTGGTGCAACTCGATGACAGCCTCGGTGGCCGCGCCCGGCATGTGCTTGCCGGCGCGGAGGTGGAACGGCACGCCGGCCCAACGCCAAGAGTCGATCCACATCGTGGTGGCGACGAAGGTCTCCGTGCTGGATTCGGGCTTGACGCCGTCCTCGTCGAGGTAGCCGACGTACTGGCCCAGCACCGTGGTGGCGGGGTCGAGGGGGAGGCACTGGCGCAGCACCCGTACCTCCTCGTCGCGGTAGGAGTCGGCGTCGTCGGAGATCGGGGGCTCCATGGCCAGCAGTGCGACGGTCTGCAACACGTGGTTCTGCAGCACGTCCCGTACGGTGCCGACCTGGTCGAAGAAGCCCGCGCGCCCCTCCGTACCAAAACCTTCCGCGAGAGTGACCTGGACCGACTTCACGTAGCGGCGGTTCCACACCGGCTCGAGCATCGTGTTGGCGAACCGGAACGCCAACAGTCCCTCGACCGACTCCTTGCCGAGGTAGTGGTCGATGCGGAAGATGTCCTTCTGCTGGAAGGCAGCCGACAGCACGTTGTTGAGCTCAGTGGCGGTGGCGAGGTCACGGCCGAACGGCTTCTCCACGACGACCCTGCTGCGCTCAGCCAGGCCGCTGCCACGGAGCCCGTCGATGACGCGCGGGAAGATCGACGGCGGGATGGCCAGGTAGATCACCGGCAGGGTGCACTCGGTGAGCTTGTCAGCGAGCTGACCGTGGGTGCCGGAGTCGCCGTAGTCGCCACTGACGTAGTCGAGCCGCTCCAGCATCCGGCCGAGCACCTCGTCGTCGACGTTCTTCACCATCTCGCGCACGGCCTCGGCTGCGTAATCGCGCAGCTTCGGCACGTCCCACTCGGAGCGCGCCACGCCGATCACCGGCACGTCGATCTCGTGGTGGGCGAACAGGTTGTAGATGGCCGGGAAGAGCTTCTTGCGGGCCAGGTCGCCGGTGGCGCCGAACAGAACCAGCGCGTCGGACTTGCGGTGCATCGTCTCTCCCTCGATCAGCGTCGGCCTCACACCCTAGTGACGCGGCCCGACGGTTGGGCGGTGTCTCCCTCGGTGAGAACCGGCCAAGGCGGATGACTCTATCGGGACGGAAAGCGCTTGCCAAGAGGATGGGCTGGTTGGATGTGGCTCGTGGAGGATCTGGAAGCGGTCGCCGATGAGCTGTACGGGCTGGACCCGGAACTCTTCATCCCTGCGCGGACCGCTGCCGTGGCCGCGGCGAAGGCGGCTGGCGAGAAGGCCCTTGCCAAGCAGGTTTCGGCGCTGCGCAGACCGACCCGGTCGGCGTGGCTGGTGAACCTGTTGTCACGCAACTATGGCGCCGATCTCGACGCGTTGCCTGCGCTGGCGGCGCGGCTTGCGGAGGCGACGGCCGCCGTGGATGTCGCCGCCCTCCGGGCGGCGGGTGCGGAGCGGACGACCCTGGTCTCGCGGCTCACAAAGGTGGCGGTGGACCAGGGACGTCAAGCGGGCTACGACGGCGGGGAGAGCGCCCGCGCCGAGGTGTCGACCACGCTCCAGGCTGCCCTGGCTGACCCCCAGGTGCTGGATGCCGTGATGCGAGGGCGGGTCGAGAAGGCGCAGGTGTACGCAGGGTTCGGCTTCCCGATGCTGATGGCGTCCGTTCCCGAGCCGGCGGAGGGCTCGACCGTCCCCGTCCCCGACTCCGCCCAGGCCGCTTCCTCTGTGCCTGGAGACGGAGGAGTGACCCCTGCACCGGCCGAGAAGCCGTCACTGGATCGACTGCGTGCCCAGGCCGATGTGGAGCGGCTCATGGAAGCCGCGGCCGAGGCAGCGGAGCACCGTACGAGGGCAGAGGAAGCAGCGGAGGTGGCGTTCGCAACGTTGGACCGCGCGTCGCAGGAGGTGGCTGACCTTCGTGCCGATCTGGCGGCCGCCGAAGCGACCGAGCTCGCTGCGCGGGACGCCGCTCGTGCGGCATCAGACGAGATGCATGACGCCCGAACCGCTGTGCAACAGGCCGACGTCGCCCTCGACCGGGCGCGGCGTGCCCTCGAAGCGCTGCCCTGAACCACCTGGACGCCCGAGATCTACTGCATGTCCGCATTCCGGCAGGCCCGCAGGGCGGCGAGGGTGGCATCGTCGCCAGACGTCGCTGGCTCCACACCACGACCCCACAGCCAGCGCTCCAGCTCTTCGGCCGTGCCGGTGACGGTGGCGAATGGCGCACCGTCGTCGATGAGAACCGCGGAAGGCTCGTCGTAGGACGTCCCTGGCCCACTCCACGTCAGCGACCCGGCTGGACGTGCCGGGAGTGCACGAGATCAGTCGCGACGAGCTCCACGACACCTTCGGTCGGCGTGCGGCGGGATGAACGTCGCGCCCCACCCGCACACGGGTCTGCAGACGGTCAGCTGGCTGTTCGATGGTGAGATCGAGCACCGCGACTCGTCCGGGATCGAGACGCTGGTTCGGCCGGGCGAGGTCAACCTGATGACCTCGGGCTACGGGATCGCCCACTCCGAGGTGTCGACCGAGCGCACTGTCTACCTCCATGGGGTACAGCTCTGGGTCGTCCTGCCGGAGGCTGACCAGAACCTGTCCCGCGAGTTCCAGCACCATCGACCCGACGTTGTCGATCACGACGGCGTCACGGTCCGGGTGCTGATCGGGACGTTCGCCGGGGTCTCGTCGACTATCCAGACCCGCACTCGACTGCTCGGCGCCGAGGTGGTTCTGGCTGCGGGCGCGACCTGGGAGGGTCCGGTCGACCCGACGTTCGAGTACGGGGTCCTGGTGGACACTGGACACGTCGAGGTTGACGGACTGTTGATCGACAAGCACTGGATGGGCATTCGCGATGCGGGGATCGGGTCGCTTCGGCTCCGCAACCCGAGCGACGAGCCGGTGCGACTGATGCTGCTGGGCGGGGAACCGTTCGACGAGTCGATCGTGATGTGGTGGAACTTCATCGGGCGTAGCCATGAGGACATCGAACGCTTCCGCCGGGAGTGGGTCGCCGATGCGGACCGCTTCGGTCAGGTACGGGGCTGGCGCGACTCCGACCGGATCATGCCGCCGCCTCTGCCCGCTGGCCGGCTGACGTCGAGGACCCGGATGGGTCGCGGCTGACGACCTCGCGCGCACCAACGGGCGATGAAGGACGGGCCAGATCAGCTCAGTCGGGAGGTGCGTCGTCCTTCGAGCCACCTCGAGAGCTCCCAACTGAAGCGGCTCTGGCCAGGCAGCCACAGGTGGAAGTTCCACCCCGAAGTCTTCGATCGGACATGGAATAGCCAGTCTCCCGATAAGGTTGAGCGAGGTGGACTCAACTTTCCCTAACCTCAGGAGATACACACCAGATGGCACCCATGGACACCTCCAAGCTCACCGCCATGAGCCGCGACGCCGTCACCGCGGCGCTTCGGTCGGCGCTGACACATGGCAACCCCACCGCGGAGCCCGTACACCTGCTTCAGGCTCTGCTGATGATCCCCAACAACACTGTCGGCGCCTTGCTGACGGCCGTTGGCGCTGAGCCACGCATCGTCGAGGCCGCGGCCAAGGGCGCCATCACGAAGCTGCCCTCAGCGCAAGGGTCGTCGGTCGCCCAGCCGAACCTCTCCGGCTCGTTCGCGCGCGTCGTCGCCGACGCCGAGACCCGCGCGCAGCAGATGGGCGATACCTTCGTCGCCTCCGAGCACCTGCTGATCGCGCTGGCGAGCGTGCCGTCCGAGGCGAAGAAGATCCTCAACGACCTCGGTGCCACAGCAGAGCGGTTGACCGAAGAGTTCAACAACGCCCGCGGCGACAAGCGGGTCACCTCAGCCGAGGCTGAGGGTGGCGAGTCGGCGCTCGACAAGTACTCGGTCGACCTCACCCAGAAGGCGCGGGAGGGTCGCCTCGACCCGGTGATCGGGCGTGACTCCGAGATCCGTCGGGTCGTCCAGGTGCTTGCGCGTCGTACGAAGAACAACCCCGTCCTGATCGGCGAACCGGGCGTCGGCAAGACCGCTGTCGTCGATGGGCTCGCCCAGCGGATCGTGGCTGGCGACGTACCGGACTCCCTCAAGGGCCGCCGCCTCGTCTCCCTCGACCTCGCGTCGATGGTGGCCGGGGCCAAGTTTCGCGGTGAGTTCGAGGAGCGGCTGAAGGCTGTCCTCAACGAGATCCGTGAGGCTGAGGGCCAGATCATCACGTTCATCGACGAGATCCACACCATGGTGGGCGCTGGCGCGACCGGCGACTCGGCCATGGACGCCGGCAACATGCTCAAGCCGATGCTGTCGCGCGGCGAGCTGCGCCTGATCGGTGCGACGACGCTCGACGAGTACCGCGAGCGGATCGAGAAGGACCCCGCCCTGGAGCGCCGCTTCCAGCAGGTCTACGTGGGCGAGCCGACGGTGGAGGACACCATCGCGATCCTGCGTGGTCTCCGGGAGCGCTACGAGGCCCACCACAAGGTACGGATCACCGACGGCGCGCTGGTCGCCGCGGCAACCCTCTCGAACCGCTACATCACCTCGCGCCAACTGCCGGACAAGGCCATCGACCTCGTCGACGAGGCCGCGTCCCGGCTGCGCATGGAGATCGACTCCTCACCCGAGGAGATCGACAAGCTCCGCCGTTCGGTCGACCGGATGACCATGCAGCAGTTCGCCCTCGAGAAGGAAGACGACCCCGCCTCGGTCGAGCGACTGGCCAGGTTGAAGGCCGAGCTGGCCGACGCACAGGAGGAGCTGCGTGCCCTCGAGGCTCGCTGGGAGTCGGAGAAGGCCGGCCTGAACAAGGTTGGCGACCTGAAGGGTGAGATCGACCGGCTCCGCGTCGAGGCCGACAAGGCTCAGCGCGAGGGCGACCTGACCAAGGCGTCCGAGATCCTGTACGGCCAGATCCCCAGCCTCGAGGCCCAGATGGACCAGGCCGAGGCCGATGACCAGGCCGACCTGATGGTCTCCGAGGAGGTCGGGGCACCCGACATCGCAGAGGTCGTCTCAGCCTGGACCGGGATCCCGGTCGGCAAGATGCTGCAGGGCGAGTCGGAGAAGCTCCTCGAGATGGAGGACCGGATCGGCGAGCGGCTGATCGGGCAGCGCGATGCGGTCAAGGCTGTCGCCGACGCTGTCCGGCGTGCCCGGGCCGGGATCTCCGATCCCAACCGGCCGACCGGTTCGTTCCTGTTCCTCGGCCCGACCGGCGTCGGCAAGACGGAGTTGGCCAAGTCCCTCGCGGGGTTCCTCTTCGACGACGACAACGCCATGGTCCGCATCGACATGAGCGAGTACTCGGAGAAGTTCGCCGTCTCGCGACTCGTCGGTGCCCCTCCCGGCTACGTCGGCTACGAGGAAGGTGGTCAACTGACCGAGGCTGTCCGGCGCCGTCCGTACAGTGTCGTCCTGCTCGACGAGGTGGAGAAGGCGCACCCGGAGGTCTTCAACATCCTGCTGCAGGTGCTCGATGACGGTCGGCTGACTGACGGCCAGGGTCGTACGGTCGACTTCCGCAACACGATCCTGATCCTTACCTCGAACCTGGGCTCGCAGTTCCTGGCCGACCCGACGATGAACCCGGAGCTGAAGCGGGACGCCGTCATGGGCGTCGTCCGGCAGGCATTCAAGCCTGAGTTCCTGAACCGGCTCGACAACATCGTCATGTTCGACCCGCTCAGCCGAGAGGATCTGGCTCGGATCGTCTCGATCAACATCGCCAGGCTCAACAAGCGGCTCGCCGATCGTCGGATCGCCGTCGAGGTCAGCGACGCCGGGCTTGCCTGGCTCGCCGACAAGGGCTTCGATCCTGTGTACGGCGCTCGTCCTCTGAAGCGGCTGATCCAGACCTCGATCGAGGACCAACTCGCCGTACGGGTGCTCTCCGGCGAGGTCATGGACGGCGACACCGTACGGTTCGACGTGAACGAGTCCGGCGACGGGCTCAGGGTCGCCTGAGCTCTGCTGAGCAAACGACGGCGGTGGGTTCCCGATGCGGACCCACCGCCGTTGTCATGTCCGACGCTCAGCCGGCGATGTCGAACTGCCGGAGCTTCTTACGGTCGGCCTTGGAGCCGGATTCCTGAAGAGCCAGCAACTGGGCGTAGATCCCGCCCGACGTGGCGAGCTCGTCGGGTGGACCGATCTCGTCGATGCGCCCGCCCTTCAGCGTGACGATCCGGTCGACCGACGCGATCGTCGACAGTCGGTGGGCCACGATCAGCGACGTACGGTCGGCCATCAGCTCGTCGAGACCGGCCTGGACGAGCCGTTCGGACCTCGTGTCGAGCGAGGAGGTTGCCTCGTCGAGCACCAGGACGGGCGGGTCGGCGAGGATGGCCCGCGCTATGGCGATGCGTTGCTTCTGACCACCGGACAGCTTGACGCCGCGCTCACCGATCTGTGTCTCATACCCGTCCTTCAGCCCCGTGATGAAGCCGTGCGCCTGCGCCCTCGTCGCTGCCGCCTCGACCTCGGCGTCCGTGGCGTCGGGTCGGCCGTACGTGATGTTCTCCCGGATCGTGCCGCTGAACAGGGAGGCCTCCTGGAAGACCACCCCGACCTGTGACCGGATGGCCGCGACATCGCCCGTACCAACATCGTGCCCCGACAGCCGCACTGTGCCCGACTGTGGGCGGTACAGGCGCAGCAGGAGCGAGACGATCGTCGTCTTCCCGCCGCCAGACTCTCCGACGAAGGCGACCCGTTCCCCTGGTGCGATCTCGAAGCTGACGCTGTCGAGCACGGGCTGGCCGGGGTCGTACGAGAAGTCGACGGCGTCGAACTCGACGGCAGGCGTGCCCGGCTGGCGAACAAGGGTGACAGCGCGACCTCTGGACTCGGGCAGTGTCTCGGTCTCGCTCGGCTCGTCCAACACGCTGAAGTAGTCGCGACTGCCGGCGATGGCGCGCTGGGCAGTGTCGACGAGGTAGCTCATGCCGGTCACCGGCTGCTTGGTCATGGCCACGAGCTGGAGGAGC
>DAOOHL010000039.1:0-8703 GCA_035416185.1 Propionibacteriaceae bacterium
CTGGTTCACGTACATCGTCGCGTACGGGCCGCGCAGGAACGGCGGGATGCCCGGGAAGGTCTCGAGGAAGTCGAGCCCCTCAAGGTCGCCCGAGTCATAGAGCGGCGGGACCACGATGTGCTCGGGTGTCTCCCACCCCTCAGCCTGGTGATTTTCGTTCCTTTCGGCACCAGAATCACTCGTGGTCGGGGCCGTAGAGCCCAGGTCGATGCTGTCGAAGCGCGGGAAGGTCGTCACTTCGCCACCCCCAATTTGTCGAGTGTGTCGGACAGGAAGGTGACGACGTCCATGCCGTCGAACACCTCGCCGTCGATGATCTGTGCGGCGTCGTCGTTGCCGATCTCGGTCTTCTTGCCGGCGATCCAGACGTGGGCGATGCCCGCGTCCTTGAGCGCCTGGGCGACCTCGACGGCCTGCGCCGCGTACTGCTTGGCTGACGAGCAGAGGATCACCATCGGTGTCCCTGCCGCCTTGGCTGCTGCGACGTAGCCGGCCGCGTCAGTGTCCTCAGCGGACGGATGAGCGAGCCCGCCGGCGAGCAGCAGGTTGGCCACGAAGGTCTCGCGAGCGCCGAAGTCGCGGCGAGCGCCGAGGCAGGCGAGGAAGACGCCGGGCTGGCTGCCGGTCTTGGCGGTCTGCTGAGCCGTACGGTCGCGCAGCGCCTCGAACACAGCCGAGTCACGCAGCGGCTGCAACCCCCCGAGCTGCCCTGCAGCCGGCCGGGGCTTGGTGCCCTCGGGCACCGTCTCGACGGCCAGCGGGAACATGCTCACGCCGGTGATCGGCTGCTTGCGGGTGGCGAGCCGCTTGCCGCGCTCGGACACCACCGCGGCGATCCACCCAGTGACCAGGCCCGATGCCAGCGCGTCGGCCATCCCACCGGCAGCCTCAATCTCCTGCACCTTCACCCACGCCTTGGTGGCGAGCTGATCGGTGAGCGACTCGACGTACCAGGAGCCGCCGGCCGGGTCGGTGACCCGCCCGAGGTTCGACTCCTCGGCCGCCACGAGCTGGGTGTTGCGCGCGAGCCGCCGAGAGACCGGCGAGGGCAGGCCGAAGGCGTCGTCGTACGGCAGCGTCGTCACCTGGGCTGCGCCGCCGACCGCCGCCGCGAAGGTTGCGATCGTGCCGCGCAGCAGGTTGACCCAGGGGTCGTCGCGGGTGATCATCCGGCGGCTGGTGACGGCGTGCTGAACTGCGACGCGCGCGGCCTCGGGAACCGAGAGGACCTCGCCCACCCGCGCCCACAACGTGCGCAGTGCGCGGAGCCGGGCGATCGTGGTGAACTGGTCGGCCGAGGCGGTGACCCGGAACTCCAGCAGCCCGAACGCCTGCTCGGCGGAGATGCCGGCCTCGACCAGCGCCCGTACGTAGGCGATGCCCGACGCGACCGCGATGGCGAGCTGGTCGACGTCGCCGGCGCCCGCCTCGTCATAGACCCGGACGTCGACGACGAACGGCTTCACGCCGGCCAGACCCTCGACCCGGGAGACCCAGCCGGCCAGGCCGGTCAGGTCGGCCGGAGTGCCATGAGCTGCCGCAAACCCGAGCGGGTCGACGCCGAGGTTACCCCCGACCACGCCAGCCTCAGCAGCAGCGAACCAGCCGAGCAGCGCCTCGGCGGCAGCTTCGGGGTCGTCGACCGACGAGACCGCGACGGGGGCGAGGTCTGCCCGTACGCCCGCGAGCGCATCCGCAACGCGCCCCACCGGAACACCAGCAGCGCCCACAGCCAGCCAGACCGAGGTGGCCCCCTTGGTCAGGTCGTCGAGCACCGCGGCGTTGGTCGCGGCGACATCGGGGTCCTCGTGCAGCGCCCGGACGTCCCAGCTCTCGCCGGTCGCCGCAAGAGCCCCGCGCGTCAAGGGGTCCGCCATGTCAGCGTCAGACGCCGTGTAGAGCGGCTCGATCACGAGGCCGTCGACAGTGGTCGTACGGAGCCGTCCCATCGCCTTGTCGATCGGGATCTCCGTGCCCGGTGGGCGGCGACGGTTGAGGACTTTCAGGACCTCAGCCTCCCAGTCCTGCCGGTCCGGAGACGCGAAGTCCCCTGCCAGCACCAGCGAATCAGTCATTCGAGGAGCACCTCCGAGCCGTACGGACGAGGTGCCCGACAGGCACCTCTCAACAGTTGAAACTTTATCGTGGGGCACTTCGCTGCCCACCGGCGGGGTCCCGCGTTGGACGCTCGCAGGGCGACTCGGCTCAGTCGTGGAAGTACGGCACCATCAGGTAGATCCCGAACAGAACCATCAGTCCCATCACCACAAGGATCGCCACCCCGACGCCCCGCTCGACCACAGCCGCCGTACCGCGGCTCGAGCCATCGTCCTCGTACGACCCCGCCAGCAACCGGGCAGCGATGGCCATCAGCACCACGAGCGCCACGGTCGCCCCGAAAGTGACGCCGGCCACCTCGGCCAGCGCGAGCCAGTTCACCTTCATGTCACTCCCCCTGGTTCGTGGTCGAGGCTGCCTTGGGCCGGATCTTGACCTCGTGGTCGTCGTTGACGTTGTCGTGCGAGACCGCGTTGTGAGAGGCCAGCCAGACCAGGCCGACGATGCCGCCAAGCAGGACCACGAGCAGCGCAACCACACCCCACGTGCCCTGGTGCGCGAGCAGGCCCGCCAGCGCCCCGACGATGCCAGCCGCAGGCAAGGTCAACAGCCAGGCGGTCAACATCCGGCGGGCCGTCGCCCAGCGAACCTCGTCAGGGGTACGGGCGTAGCCGGTGCCCATGATCGCCCCGGCCGTCACATGGGTGGTCGACAGGCCGAAGCCGAAGTGCGACGAGGCCAGGATGGCCACCATCGACGAGGTCTCTGCCGTGAAGCCCTGCGGCGCCTCGATGTCAGCGAAGCCGCGGCCCATCGTGCGCATGATCCGCCACCCGCCCGAGTACGTCCCGATCCCCAGAGCAATGGCAGCCACCAGGATCACCCACAGCTGCGGCCTTGAGCCCGACGCCTGGAAGCCGCCCGCCACCAGGACGAGCGTGATCACACCCATGGTCTTCTGGCCGTCCGAGGTGCCGTGAGCGAGCGCGACCATCGAGGCCGACACGGTCTGGGCGTGCTTGAAGATCGGCTTCGAGTCACCGGCGTGGTTGCGGATGATCCGGTACGCCAAGCGTGTGGCGACCACCGCGGTGATCCCCGCGACCAGCGGGGCCACCACAGCGGGCAGCAGGATCTTCGACACGATCACCCCGCCGTTGATGCCGGCGAGCCCCGCGTTGGCGAGCACCGCACCGATCAGTCCGCCGAACATCGCGTGCGACGACGACGAGGGCATGCCCACGAGCCAGGTGGCGAGATTCCACAGGATCGCTCCCGCCAGCCCCGCCAGCACCATCTCCGGGGTGACCAGGGTGTCATCGACCATGCCCGACGAGATCGTCTTGGCCACCTCGGTCGACAGCAGGGCGCCGACAAGGTTCAGTACGGCGGCGATCAGCACGGCGGTCTTGGGCCGCAGCGCGCCCGTGGCGACCGAGGTGGCCATGGCGTTCGCCGCATCATGGAAGCCATTGGTGAAGTCGAAGATCAGCGCAACAATGATCACGATCGACACGAGCATCAACACGCTCACGTGATGGACCTCCGGAGTGTGGTCACCGAACCGGTCCTTTCACGTCGATTGCTCGTCACCAGCGTGACATCAGAAATGTACTCAGTTCACGAGGGGTGGAATCCACCGGGCCCCGAAGTGAACACCCCCGCGACGCCTCCCGTACGGATACGGTGAACAACAATCGGGAGGAGGAGACGTGGAGACATTTCTCACGGTGGTGCGCAGCATTGGCCTGCTCCTGGCGAGGATCGCCTTCGGCGTGGTGATGGTGATGCATGGCTGGGCCCGGTGGAGCGGCGATGCCGGTATCGCTGGGCAGATCGACTATCTGACCCAGGCCGGAATCCCGCAGCCTGTTCTGGTGGCGTGGGGCACCCTGCTTCTCGAGGTGGTGGGCGGAGTGCTGCTGATGTTCGGCGCCTTCACTCCGGCGGTCGCGCTCTTCTTCCTGGTGGAGCATGTGCTCGTCCTCGTCATGTTCAAGTGGCGCCACGGCCTGACCATCGAGACGGGCGGCTTCGAGTACAGCCTCCTCCTCGCTGCCCTCTCCCTGCTGTTCCTCGTGTACGGCTCTGGCAAGGCGGGCGTGGACGCGCTGTTCCTGCGCCCCCGAGGCGAGCGGCAGCCCCGGGAGAGCCGGCAAGTCAACGACGCCGACCCGGCCTGACCGCACGTCGAACAGACACCTCCCGATGGACGTCGCCATCACTCGCGTCTCACAGGAACCCCACAGAGTTCACACAGTGATCCGCACAGGTTAGGTGCCAGGATGCTCACATGGCCCGTACTGATCACGCCGAATCACTCACTCGCCCCGACGGCACTCCGATCCGTATCCTCACCGTCGACGACGAGCGGAGCCTGACCGAACTGCTCAGCATGGCGATGCGCTACGAAGGCTGGGAGGTCTCTACCGCGGGCTCCGGTCTCGAGGCTGTACGGGTGGCGCGCGAGGTCAAACCCGACGCCCTGGTGCTCGACATGATGCTCCCCGACTTCGACGGGCTCGAGGTGATGCGCCGCATCCGTACCGAGCTCTCGGACGTGCCCGTGCTGTTCCTCACCGCCAAGGACGCCGTCGAGGATCGGATCGGTGGGCTCACCGCGGGCGGCGACGACTACGTCACCAAGCCCTTCTCGCTGGAGGAGGTGATCGCTCGGATGCGCGGACTGCTGCGGCGCAGCGGGGCCACCGTTGCCCGCTCCGACGCCACCCTCGTCGTCGGTGACCTCACCCTCGACGAGGACAGCCACGAGGTGGCCCGCGCCGGCGAGGAGATCACCCTCACGGCGACCGAGTTCGAGCTGCTTCGATACCTGATGCGCAACCCGCGCCGGGTGCTGTCGAAGGCGCAGATCCTCGACCGGGTGTGGAA
This sequence comes from Propionibacteriaceae bacterium, assembly GCA_035416185.1. Taxonomy (GTDB): domain Bacteria; phylum Actinomycetota; class Actinomycetes; order Propionibacteriales; family Propionibacteriaceae; genus JBHAES01. The sequence goes on from DAOOHL010000039.1 coordinate 4,951, forward strand.
CTACGACTTCGGTGGCCAGGCGAACGTGGTCGAGCTCTACATCTCGTACCTCCGCAAGAAGATCGACGCAGGCCGCTCCCCCATGATCCACACGCTGCGAGGAGCGGGGTACGTGCTTCGCCCCGCCGCAGACTGACGGGTTCGGCATGGCACTGCTGGTCCTCGACAAGGCCCCCTCCACCCTCGGCAAGGGGACGCTTGGTCGCCACCTGGTCATCCGGGTGGCCGTCATCGTGGCGGTGACGTCGGTGCTGCTCAGCGCCGTCGCCTTCGCATCCGTGACCGCGTTCCTGACCCAGCGCGTCGACGACGAGCTCTCCCAGATCGTCGGCCGATCCGGACGCGACCCCGGCCGACCTGGTGGGACGAACAACCGTGGCCCGGCCGGCCTACCGGTCGGCGGCATCCTGCTTCAGGTCGACAGCCAGACCAACACGGCCCAGTGCGTGATGCTCAACGACTACAACTCGCTGGTGAACTGCGCCGAGGGCGACGTGAAGGAGCTTGCCGACGCCACGGGTACGAAGCATCGCAACGTCACCATCAGCCTGACGGGTGGCCGCTACCGCGTGGCCGTCACCCAGACCAGCGCCGGTCCCCAGGTGGTGGCGATCCCGCTGTCATCGCTCGACCGCATCGCGTCGCAGATGCTCGGCGCTCTCCTGCTCTCGACACTGGCCGCCGTCGCAGCCGCCGTGGTGGTGACCCGGTTCGTGGTCGCCCGTACCGTACGGCCGCTTCATGACGTGGCCAATGTCGCCACGGAGGTGTCCCGTCGCGAGCTTGACCGCGGCGAGGTGGACCTTGGTCTCCGGGTGCCGGCCACCAGCACCAACACCGGGACGGAGGTCGGCCGCGTCGGCTCCGCGCTCAACTACATGCTCGACAACGTCGAGTCGGCGCTCGCCTCCCGCCAGGCGAGCGAGATGAAGGTACGCCAGTTCGTCGCCGACGCGTCCCACGAGCTCCGCAACCCCCTGGCCGCCATTCGCGGCTACGCCGAGCTCACCCGCCGCGGCCGCGCCGACCTGCCACCCGATACCCAGTTCGCCATGAGCCGCATCGAGTCCGAGTCCGAGCGCATGTCGAAGCTCGTCGAGGACCTGCTGCTGCTAGCGCGGCTCGACAACGGTCCGGCGCTGAGCCTCGCCGATGTCGACCTGACCGACGTCGTCGTCAACGCGGTCTCCGACGCCCAGGTGGCTGGCCCCGACCATGACTGGTCGGTCGACGTGCCCGAGGCCGACGTGCTCGTCGCGGGCGACCGGTTCCGGCTCCACCAGGTGGTGGCGAACCTGCTGGCAAACGCCCGTACGCACACGCCGCCGGGCACCTCGGTGACTGCCAGCGTGGCTGTAGATGGGATCTTTGGCGTCGTCACCGTGACCGACGACGGCCCCGGCATCGCACCCGAGATCCTGCCCAGGGTCTTCGAACGGTTCGTCCGGGCCGACGCGGCGCGCGCCCGCAAGACCGAGGGTCAGTCCACTGGGCTCGGACTGTCGATCGTTGCTGCCGTCGTGGCCGCGCATGGTGGCCGGGTCGCGGTCGAGTCGGTGCCGGGCCGGACGCAGTTCACCGTACGGCTGCCGCTGGCGACCTGACTCGCCTCCCGGTCAGCGAGGCGAGTCAGGCGGGCTCGTTCACCAACCGGTCCAGGCGGTGAGCGAAGTCCTGCAGGTAGTCCATCCGCCACCGGTTGATCGTCGGCGCCGCCTCCCACTCGGCTGCGCCGTCCGCCGGGTCGGGTGCCGAGGTCGTCGAAGCGCCTGCCACGCCGCCCGCTGGGCTGAGCGACGAGCGTCGTACGGAGAACGCCACCACCCCGGCACCGTCGACGGCCGCGCGCAAGCCAAGGCACTCTGAAGCAGCGCCGAGGTCAGTCAGCACCTCGCCGTCGATGTCGCCTTGTGCCAGGACCACGCGCACCCCATCAGTACCCTGAGCCAGCCCCACCCAGGCGTAGCTGTCACCGAGCACTGCCAGACCAGCAGATTCCGGGTCAGCCGACCACGTTCACCACCACGGTGTCGCTGAGACCGGGCCGAGCCTGAGCGTTTTACGCGGGCGCCTCGGCCAGGATCGCTGCCGTACCAGACAGCCCCAGTCGCGTCGCCCCCGCGGCGATCATCGCGGCAGCCTGCTCGTACGTCCTGATCCCCCCAGACGCCTTGACGCCCAGCCGGTCGCCCACGGTGGCAGCCATCAGCCGTACAGCCTCGACCGAGGCGCCACCGGCCGGGTGGAATCCGGTCGAGGTCTTGACGAAATCGGCGCCAGCCTCAAGGGCAGCCTCACAGGCCGCCACGATCTCGTCATCGGTCAGAGCGGCCGACTCGATGATCACCTTCAGCAGCGTCGACTCCTGCCGCACCATCCGGATCTCGTTGACCAGGTCCCGGTGGCGACCGCCCTTGAGCAGCCCGATGTCGATCACCATGTCGATCTCGTCCGCCCCCAGCGCCGTCGACTCAGCTGCCTCTGCCGCCTTGGCTGACGCGGTGTGCTTGCCGGACGGGAAGCCGCAGACGGTCGCGAGCGCCAGGCCCTCGGGCAGCCCCGGCACCGGAAGCATCGACGGCGATACGCACACGGAGAACACGCCCAGCTCGGTCGCCTCGGCCACGAGCGCCATCACCTCGGCGTGCGTGGCGTCCGTACGAAGCAACGTGTGGTCGACCATCGCCGCGATGTCGGCCCTGGTCGGGCCCCTCATCTGATGGCCTCGGGTGACTCGCCGTCCCCAGCGTCCTCGACTGCCGCCACCGTGGTGCGATGGAAGTTGAGATGCGACCGGCTCGCCGTCGGGCCACGCTGGCCCTGGTAGCGCGACAGGTTCACAGCGCTGCCGTACGGGTTCTCAGCCGGACTGCTGAGCTTGAAGAAGCACAGCTGGCCGACCTTCATCCCTGGCCACAGCATGATGGGCAGGGTGGCCATGTTCGACAACTCGAGCGTGATATGGCCGGTGAAGCCCGGATCGATGAAGCCAGCGGTGGAGTGCGTCAGCAGCCCCAGCCGCCCGAGCGACGACTTGCCCTCCAGCCGCGCCGCCAGGTCATCGGGCAGGGTGACGCGCTCGTACGTGGCCCCGAGCACGAACTCCCCCGGATGCAGCACGAAGGGCTCACCCGGCTCACAGTCCACGAGGCGGGTGAGGTCCGGCTGGTCGGCAGCCGGGTCGATGTGCGGGTAACGGTGGTTCTCGAAGACTCGGAACAGCCGATCGAGCCGAACGTCGACGCTGGACGGCTGCACCATCGCAGGGTCGTACGGGTCGAGCACCACCCGGCCAGCATCGATGACAGCCCGGATATCGCGGTCGCTCAGCAGCATGGAGCCAGATCCTAGTGCTCAGGCGGGGTGCGTACGACGGACCTCGAAGTACCGGTCACCGAACGACACCGACTGGCCCTCCCGAAGCCGGACCCGGTCGCCCGGGGCACACGGCTCAAGGTGGCCGCCCTCCCCCGACACAGCGGTCCCGTTCGTCGAGCCGCGGTCGGAGACGTAGAGGCCACGATGATCGGTGCCGAGGGCGAGATGCGTCTTCGACACCATGCGGCTGTCCGCCCCAGCGCTGATCAACTGCGACGCCGTCTCATCGGGGCGGGCGGTCGGGGCACGACCGATCAGCACCAGTCCGTCAATGTCGATGACGCGCCCGTCGTCGAGCCTGACCTGCCATCCCACATCCGCCCCTCGTTGCGGCCCGACCGTCGATCGGCTGGCCAGGTGAGTGCCCTCGAAGTC
>DAOOHL010000039.1:8803-15328 GCA_035416185.1 Propionibacteriaceae bacterium
GCTGCGGCTGCTGCGGCTGGTAGGCCTGCTGAGGGGACTGGTACGACTGAGCCTGCTGGTGCGGCTGCGCAGCCTGACCGGGCGCGTAGGCCTGCTGCCCGTACGGCTGCTGCGGTGCGAACCCTTGATGCTGCGGTGCGAACCCCTGCGGCGGGACCTGCGCCTGGGGCTGCTGCGGGTAAGCCTGCGCGCCCGGCGCCTGAGCGCCCCACTGGTCCCACGGCACTGCAGAGGCTGCCTGGCTTGGCGGCTGGTGCGGCGGCTGGATCTGCGGCTGCGGAACGGGCGCCGGCGACTGGTACGACTGCGGCGCGGGCTGCGGCGTGGGGTGGTACGAGGGCGCCTGCTGCTGATAGTCAGCGGCCGGGTCCGCCGTAGGAGCGAACCCGCTCGGCACGGACGCGATCGGCCCGGCCGACGATGTCGAACCCAATGCTGTCGGCGTATACCCGATCGAGGAGGGCAACTCTGCCGACGGCCCTGAGCCGGAGAACGACGCCGAGACCAGATGGGGAGGTAGCCCGACCGTGTTGGCGGACTGGACCGACGAACGGGTCACGGATCCGCCCGACTCCAGCACCCTGGCCCTCTTCACTGCCACGGCCTTGGCGGCCAGATCGTGCCAGCCTTGCCGGCGCTGATGGGTGACCATCATGACCACGAGCACGATCCACGGGATGATCAGGAGGGTCGATGCGTACCAGACCAGCTCACGCAGGAAGTAGCGCCCCCAGCCGATCGGTCGGCCGTCCTTCAGTCCGAGCACCTGGATGCGCATGAGCTTCGCACCCGGCCCCTGACCGCGCGTGGCGTACCCCCACCACAGGTACAACGCCCAGCCGAGAGTGAGCAGGCCCGCCACGATGCTGACCACGATCATCGTCGTCGACGAGGGGTTGCCGTACATGGTGATCAGCGTGGTGACAAGGTTGATCAGAACCACCGGGACCGCGTCGACGATCGCCGCGACGATCCGCTGGCCGAGGCCCGCGACCGTGACCCCTGACGGCATGACCGAGATCCTGGACACTGAAGTACCCTCCCGTGGTGGCTGGTTTCGAATCCTAGTGTCGCCTGCTGGGCGACCGGCTGCCGATCAGGCCTTGAACTTGCGGAACGACCGGACTGACAAGGACCCTCGGATCCGGTGGAGCAGGCCGACCGAACGGTTCAGACCCCGTACGGCTGAGTCGATCCCCGTCCAGTACGTGGTCGCCTGGGCCGCGTTGATCTGGTCCGGGGCGAAGACGGTGGCATCGGCCTGCCGCGCGAGGATCCGCGGGTCCATCAGCTCACCGGCGTTGCCGAACGCACGCATCAACTGGTCTGCCTGTTCCGTACGCGTCGCTGACGGCGACGGTGACCGGCCGAGGTCGCGCGCCCGGTCCACCAGTTCGGACCAGCCACCGGCGACCCGGCTGACCAGGTCCTCGTGGTTCATCCGTTCACGGCGGCGACGCAGCTTGAGCCCGATCACCAGCGCGATCGGTACGACGATGGTCAGCAATGGGATGCCGCCGACCAGGGCCACCGTGCCGACGAACGCCCAGTCGATCGGGGTACGTTCCTGGTTCTTCGGAGCCGGCTGGACGGGCGGGGTGTTGTCCTGGTCAGACTTCTCGGGCCGCTCCGGCGGCGGTGGCGGGTTCTCGACCTGGGGTCGGGGCACCGACTGCTGCCGCTCGGGGAGCTTGGTCAGCTTGCGGTCCTTCGGCGGCGTCGCATCGACCACGACCCAGCCCAGCCCACTCAGGTAGACCTCTGTCCAGGCAGAGACATCGGAGCCCTTCACCTGCGCCGTGCCTGGCTGCTTGGTGACATAGCCGTACACCACCCTCGCGGGCACTCCCGCGGCCCGGGCCAGCAGGGCCATCGTCACGGCGTACTGCTCCTCGTCACCGATCATCGCCTCGGTATCAGCGAGCAGGGTCTCCAGCCGGAGCACATGGTGGCCCGGCAGCGATGGCGCGTCGGCCGGATCGATGCCGTTGGAGTAGTAGCCGTCCTTCAGCTTGTCGCGGTACGACGAGACAGACGCTCCCGCCCCTGCCGCGCCCCACTTTCCAGCCAGGTCACGCAGAACATCTGGCGGATTGACACCCGGGAGCTTCAACGGCTCGGAACCCGCCGCGCCAACGATCTGGTTGTTGCTCGGCTGCTCAGGCACCACGACCGCGAGCCGGTAAGTGTCGCCCTTCGTCAGGCCGACCGGGGTCACGCCGGTACCGGTCGCCTCGTTGTAGTAGAACGAGTCCTCGATCGTCACGCCTCGGCTGCCAGTGAACTCCGCGCTCAACGTCTTGCCCACCGTAGGCACCCACACCCCGGAGTAGTCGCCGACCGTCACCGCAATGTCGAGCTTGGTGCCCGCTGTGGGATCGTCGACACGCGCGCCGATCCGCTTGAACGCCCCGCCCGCGTCAGCCTCCGAAGCGATGTCGGTGACGTTGTACGTGAACCCGTCGTAGCCATCCATCGTGGCCAGCCGGATCCGCGTGCCCTGTGGCGCGCCCGTCACGGTCAACAGGGTCTTGTCCTTGTTGTCGGTCAGGTTGAGCCGGAACCCCTGCAGCGGCGACGGGTAGCGATGGATGTCGAGCGGGGGCTTGACGGCCTCTCGTACGGTCCGTCGACCCTCGCTGGGCGCCACGAACGGCGCCGCGGCCGCGACCGCTCCACCCGTCAGACCGAGCACGAGTGCGCCCGCGACGAGGGTGCCGACCGACAGGCCCTTCACGCCTTCGACCAGGCTGCTGCGCTGTTGGCCGCGTCTGTACGAGGTCCAGACCAGCACGATCGCAAGAAATCCCAGGCCCAGCGCGACCGGGTGCCAGGCCGACGACACGCCTAGCGCGGAGGCGAGCAGGAACGCGACGAACGGCGGTAGCCAGGCCAGCGTCGGCTGCCCCGAGCGCAGGGACAGCGTCATGCCCGCCAGAGCCGCTACCAACCCGGTGATCACCACCGGCACCAGCAGGAAACTGGTCTCGCCGATCGGCGGATCGACGGTCAGCATGGCCTTCCACCCGAAAACCGGACCCAGCGCGAGCCCCCACAGCGACCGCAGCGATGGGACGACGTACCCGATGCCCGCCGACGGCATCGCCAGCAGTGTGCCGAAGAGGGCGTACGCCCCCACCCCGAGCGCAGCGGTCAGCGCAGCGTTCAGATGACGCCAGGCAGCGACGATGGCCACCACCAGCCCCAGGACTGCCGATCCAAGCGACGCCACCCAGAGCCAGCCGTTGCCGTACGTCGGCAGCCACGCCAGCGTCACCGTCGTCATCAGCGCGAGGATCGCGACCGTGTCGATCGCGACCCACCGGACCCGACGGGCCCCCGACACATCGAACACGGAGGCAAGATGTCGCTTCTCTGCCCGTCGGGCCGATGCCGCGACCCTGACCGGCCCGCGACGTTGCGTCGCCGCGCTCAGCCTGGTCGCCAGTCGACCGAGGATGTTCTTCACAGCATTGCCCTCCGCATCGCCTTGGGCAGATCGGCCAGCACGGGCAGGTTCACCAGCGTCACGTTGGCCACGGTCTCGACGCTCAGCACCGCTGAATCCGAGACCCGGATCGCGATCACGCGACAGTCGAGGTTGAGCAACGTCGCGGCGTGCCGCAGGCGGTCGGGCCGTACCTTCGAACCGGTGATCAGCACGACGATCGAGGCGTCGGACTCACGGTCACGGACGAGGCGGGCCACGTCGGTGACGTGGGTGTTCTCCAGCCGCTGCACCCGCGACAGCTCGTTCATGATGCTGGTCGCCGTCTGGCCGGGGTGCACCTCAACGTTCGTGACGAGGGCGAGCGGGTTCTCCTCCCGTACGGCCTGCATCACGAACGACGCAGCGACCGAGACGGCGTCCTCAAACTCGTCATCGGAGCCGTACGACTGATCGGCCTGGTCGAGGGCCACCGCCATCCGCGACTGGCGGGTCTCCTCGTACTGACGCACCATCAGGTCGCCCGTCCGAGCCGACGAGCGCCAGTGGATGTGACGCCGGTCGTCTCCCGCCACGTACTCACGCAGCGCGTGGAAGCTCATGTCTGCGCTGGTCACCTTGGCAGTCGGATGACCCTCGAGATCGTGGATGAAGCCGGTCTGCCGGCCAGGCAGCCGCACCGTCTTCGGGTGGACGAACACCTCGATGACGTCAGTCCACAGGGTGTCGCGGCCCATCAGGCTGAACGGGTCCCCCTGCACCGACTGCGCTGGCCCGATCGCCACCACAGCCCGCCGGTCCGTCGGGATGGTGAACCGGTCGTCATGCTGGGCCTCAACAGCCAGAGAGGGTACGGCCAGCGACGCCGTCCGCGCCCCGATCGGCAGATCCACCCGGCTGGGGAGCGTGCGTCGTACCCCCACGTTCCGCACGTGCAGGCTGCCCGACGCGTCGTCATCGACCTGGACGTAGGTGTCCGGCACCACGATCGCGACATCGAACTTCGGTCGCCCAATGGTGAACAGCGCGGCGACGAGCACCAGCAGGATCGCGAGGATCCCCGCCACGCGAAGCTCCTGCCAGCGCAGCAACCATCCCGCCACCAGCAGCAGCACTCCCCCGCCGAGCATGACCCAGCCCGCAGTCCGCATGCCGAGGAAGCGCGACAGGGACGTGACCACGTCGGCGAGGTCGCGCCGGCTGACGGGGTCGACCTCGGGGGGCGGCACCCACAGTGGGGGCAGCCCGAGCGCACCCTCAGCCTCGTACGTGGGCTGGGGTGCGGCTTCGGGCAGGACGGTCGCGCTCATGCAGTCGCGCGCTCCGTGGGCGGCGGTACGGTGCCGATCACACGGGCCATGACCTCGACGGAGGTGACGCCGTTGAACTCCGACTCGGGATCCAGGATCAGGCGGTGGGCGAGGCACGGGATGGCAAGGATCTTGACGTCGTCGGGTACGACGTAGTGACGGCCGAGTGAGGCTGCCCAGACCCGGGAGGTACGGACGAGAGCCAGCGCGCCACGGATCGACACGCCGAGCCGGACGTCGTCGGTCCCCCGGGTCGCCTCCACCAGCCGGGCGATGTAGTCCAGCACCGACGGCTCGATGTGGACCGACTGGCCCAGCTGGCCCATCTCCGCGACGGCCTGCGTCGTGATCACTGGCGCGAGGGCGGCCGACTGTGGCCTGGAGCCACCGGTCTGCAGGATCCGCAAGGTCGCCTGACGGTCGGCGTAGCCGAGGGTGGTCTTCATCAGGAACCGGTCGAGCTGGGCCTCCGGCAGCCGGTAGGTGCCCGCCTGCTCGATCGGGTTCTGGGTCGCGATCACCATGAACGGCTGGCCCACGTCGTAGGTCTTGCCGTCGACGGTGACCCGGTTCTCCTCCATCACCTCGAGGAGGGCCGACTGGGTCTTCGGCGAGGCGCGGTTGATCTCGTCAGCCAGCACGATGGAGGCGAAGATCGGGCCGCGGTGGAACTCGAAGACGCCCGCCTTCTGGTCGTAGATCGTGACGCCGGTCACGTCGGACGGCAGCAGGTCCGGGGTGAACTGGATGCGGTTGTGGGTGCCCTGCACCGTCTGCGCCATCGCGCGGGCCAGCGTCGTCTTTCCCGTACCGGGGTAGTCCTCGAGCAGGAGGTGGCCCTCGGCGAGCATGCAGGTCACCGCCAGCCGGACAGCCTCGGTCTTGCCCATGATCGCCCGCTCGATGTTGCGGACGACCGAGGCGAACGTGTCGGCGAACCAGCGTGCCTGGTCGGGGGTCATGGCCATGGTGTGGTGTCGTTTCCTCTCGGCGGTTCAGCTCGTCTGGTTGCTGTAGAAATTGCCAGTCGTGTTGTTGTAGTTCGGGCTCTGCAGCCCGTCACACCACACGTAGTAGGCGGTCGGCGCCGGAGCACCAGCGGTCGCTGAGGCGTACGTACTACTGATGGTGTACGAATTGCCGAGCGCGTTGCTCGACACAGGCGCCTGCTTTACCTGGTCGGGGCCGGCGTACGAGGCGTTCGAAGAGAATGAGCACGAAACTCGCTCCTCCGGGATGTAGTTCAGTTTGGCCGTCACCGTCATCCCTGAGCGGGTCAGCGCAATCATCGGATCTGCCACCAGTGACCGAGTCGGCCCCTGCAGTCGCGCTCCCCCGTTCTGTCGGGCGAAGGCCCGAATGGTGCCTCCTTCCGATTTGGCCATCCAACCCGTATGGCCGGAGAAGGAGGAGACGGGCGAACTCGTCACGTCGATCACGTAGAGTTCGATTTCCTCAGGTCGGTTCCCGTTCATGAATGTGGGCATGGAAACCGAGTACGCCATTTGGAAGGTCGTGGAGTACTGGCCGCTCAATGAGTCCCAGTTCATGGTTGGTACGCCTGGCGCTCCACGTGGGTGAGCCTGGTTCGATGCAGGAGTCGTTGAACCAGCCTTCCCCGATCCTGATGGAGTCACCACGAAGGTGGTAAGGGTCGGAGTGTTCGCGAGCGGGAAGTCGAAGTAGGAAGGGTTGCCGCTCACAATCCTGGTCGCCCCAGTCTCCACTTGCCGAACTTCCCACTGATCGACGTCTGCGCCGTTGGTC
>DAOOHL010000040.1:0-11989 GCA_035416185.1 Propionibacteriaceae bacterium
AAGGCGACACCACCTCAGACACTGCGGGGGAGTCGGTCGGTGAGTCCGGTGACGTCGGCGATGACGCCGATGACGCCGATGACGCCGATGACGATGACGTCAACGGAGCGGATGGCGAGGGCGACTCTGCTGAGGCTGAGGGATCCGATCCGGCCCGCCGTCGGCGGCGTCGTCGGCGGCGCAGGGGAGAGGAGGCCACCACCTCTGACGACGACCCGACCGAGGTGGTGGTCCGGGTGCGCGAGCCCCGGACCCGCCGCCGTACCCCCGCTGCGGCACCCAGCGACGAGGTCACCGGCATCGAGGGCTCGACCCGCATGGAAGCCAAGCGGATCCGTCGCCGCGAAGGCCGGGCCGCTGGCCGCCGCCGGGCTCCGATACTGTCCGAGGCTGAGTTCCTGGCGCGCCGCGAGTCGGTCGACCGGCAGATGCTGATCAGGCAGAAGGACGACTACAGCCAGATCGCCGTTCTCGAGGACGGCGTGCTCGTCGAGCACTACGTCGACCGAGCCTCGGCCACCAGCCTGATCGGCAACGTCTACCTCGGCAAGGTGCAGAACGTGCTGCCGAGCATGGAGGCCGCCTTCGTCGATATTGGCCGCGGCCGAAACGCGGTCCTGTACGCCGGCGAGGTTGACTGGGACTCCTTCGGTGCCGACGGTCAGACCCGCAAGGTTGAGAAGGTCTTCAAGTCGGGCCAGCCCGTGCTCGTCCAGGTCACCAAGGACCCGGTCGGCGCGAAGGGCGCCCGCCTCACGTCACACATCTCGCTGCCGGGCCGCTACCTCGTGTACGCCCCGGGTGGCAACCTCTCGGGCATCTCCCGCAAGCTGCCTGAGCAGGAGCGGGCTCGACTGAAGAGCATCCTGGGCGACCTCGTGCCCGATGAGGCGTCGGTGATCATCCGTACGGCAGCCGAAGGCGCCACCGAGGAGGAGCTGGTCCGCGACGTCAACCGCCTCAAGGCGCAGTGGGAGGCGATCGAGAAGAAGGTCAAGCAGGGTTCTGCGCCGCAGCAGCTGTACGGCGAGCCCGACCTCACCGTACGGATCGTGCGCGACCTCTTCACCGAGGACTTCACCAAGCTGGTCATCGACGGCAACGGCTCGGCTGAGGACGCGTACGACACCGTGAATGCCTACGTCACGCATGTGGCGCCTCATCTGGCGGACCGGATGTCGCGCTGGGACCGTACCGACGGCGCCGACCTGTTCGCTGCCAACCGGATCGACGAGCAGATCGCTAAGGCGCTCGAACGCAAGGTCTTCCTGCCGTCAGGCGGATCGCTGATCATCGACCGGACCGAGGCGATGACCGTCATCGACGTCAATACCGGCCGGTTCACGGGCTCCGGCGGCAACCTCGAGGCGACCGTCACCTCGAACAACCTCGAAGCCGCCGAGGAAATCGTCCGCCAGCTCCGGCTGCGCGACATCGGCGGCATCATCGTGATCGACTTCATCGACATGGTGTTGCCGAGCAACCGTGAGCTGCTGCTCCGCCGGCTGGTGGAGTGCCTGGGCCGCGACCGTACCCGTCACCAGGTCGCCGAGGTGACCTCCTTGGGCCTGGTGCAGATGACGCGCAAGAAGATCGGTACGGGCCTCGCCGAGGCCTTCACCGAGACCTGCAGCGCCTGTGGCGGCCGTGGCTACCACCGCCGCGACGAGCCGGTCGAGTCACAGGCCCATGCCGACGGCGGCGAGCGTCACCACAACGGCAACGGAAACAGCAACGGCCGCAACCGTCGCTCCTGACCTCCCTGCCGGAGCGGCCACCCGTCAGTGGTTGGCCGGCTCTGTCTGGGGTGCCTTCCTCAGGTGCTTGGGGGCCTCGTAGAACAGGGTGGCGATCAGACCGACGCCCAGGGCGGCGGCCGGGACCAGTGTGGCGTCCGAGAGTGCGTGGGCGAAACGGTCGGCGATCTCGGCAGGTACGACCCAGGTGCCGGCACTGCCACGCGATGATGCGGCATTCGGCAGGTAGGCCGCGAAGCGGTTCGCCAGCACGGCTGCGATCGCGGCTGAGCCGATCACGCTGCCGATCTGCCGGGTCGTGTTGTAGACACCGGAGCCCGCTCCGGCGAGATGCGGCGGCAGGTTGCGGTTGGCGCTGGTCGACAGCGGTCCCCAGACGAAGGACGTGAAGGCGCCGCTCGCGGCCAGAGCCACCAGGATCTGCCAGAGCGGAGTGCTGGGCGTCATCAAGCGGCTCAGGACGACGAGTCCCGCTGCCATGCCCGCGATGCCGATGCTGGCGAGCGTACGGGGATGGACCCGGTCGACGAGCTTGCCCGCCCAGGGTGCCAACAGGGCACCAGCGATCGACTGGGGCGCCGTGACGAGGGCAGCCTGGGTGGGGGTCATGCCGCGGACGACCTGCAGGAACAGCATGAACGGGATGATCACCGCGGTCATGGTGAACCCGACCGTCGTGATCGCCACGTTGGACACGGTGAAGTTGCGGTCGCGGAACAGGCTCAGCGGCACGAGCGGCTCGGTGCGCACCCGCGATTGCCACCACACGAACACCGCCAGCAGAAGCAGCCCGGCGCCGATCAGCAGCGGTACGGAGATCGGCCCCCAGATCGTGCCCCACTTGTACGTCTCCGCCTCCTGCAGCCCGAACACGAAGCAGAACAGGCCGATGGCCGACAAGACGACGCCCACCACGTCGAACGAACGCACATGCGTCTCCAGCATGGGGACGTACTTCAGCACCAGGAAGAACGCCACGAGCCCGATCGGCACGTTGACGAAGAAGATCCACTCCCAGCCCCGCCAGTCGATCAGCACGCCGCCCAGCAGCGGGCCAACCAGCGTCGCGATGCCAGCGACGGACCCCCACAGCGCCATCGCCGGACCGCGCCGCTCAGGCGGAAAGATGCGGGTGATCACCGCCATCGTCTGCGGCGTCATCAGGGAGGCGCCCAGGCCCTGCACCACCCGCGCCGCGATCAGGGCTGACACGGAGTCGGTCAGACCGCACCACAGCGAGGACAGTGTGAAGATCGCCAGGCCAGTGAGGTAGACCCGCTTCATGCCGAGCCGGTCGCCGAGGCGGCCGGTGATCAGCAGCGGCACGGCGTAGGCGAGCAGGTAGGCCGAGTTGACCCACAGCACCGTGTTGACGTCGGTCTGGAACGCCGTGATCAACGACGGGATGGCGATCGACACGATGGTCGAGTCGACCAGGATCATGAAGAACCCGATGACCAGCGACCACAGCGCCGGCCACGCGTGGCGAGGGATCTCCGGCAGGGCTACCGGCTGCGACACCCCGGTCAGCTCAAAGCTGCGATGGCAGCGTCATAGTCCGGCTCCTGGCCGATCTCTGGAACTTGCTCGGTGTAGGAGACGGTGCCGTCGGCGTCCACGACCACCACTGCGCGCGACAGCAGGCCGCGCAGCGGACCGTCGGCGAGCTGAACCCCGTACGACGTGCCGAAGTCGCTGCGGAAGGCCGACGCGACGGCCACGTTGCTGAGGCCCTCAGCGCCGCAGAAGCGGTTCAGGGCGAACGGCAGGTCGTTCGAGACACAGACCACGGTGGTGTTGTCGAGCGATCCAGCGCGCTGGTTGAACGTACGCACGCTCGTCGCGCAGACGCCGGTGTCGACGCTCGGGAAGATGTTGAGGATGACCCGACGACCGGCGAACTTCTCGGGCGTCACGTCAGAAAGGTCGCCGCCGGTCAGGATGTAGTCGGGCGCCTTCGAGCCCACCTCGGGCAGCTCGCCGACGGAGTGGATGGGGGTGCCGCGGAATGTGATCTCAGCCATGGAGAATGTCTAGCACGGTCGTCTGACAAACCCGTACCGGTCCGTCGTACGACCCCCTTGTCAGGGGTAGCGGTCGGTTTGACCCTTGCGGGAGCCGCCGCGTACGATAGGGCGTCGGTGCGCCGCGCGGCTTCAAGGCTGTGTGACGATAGGCGCCCAGTTCGGACAATGAGAGTAGGTCAGTCGTGTACGCGATCGTGCGAGGTGGCGGACGCCAGTTCAAGGTGTCTGTCGGTGACGTCGTCGAGATCGACCTGGTTGGTGACAAGGTCGGCGAGTCGCTGTCCCTGACGCCCGTGCTGGTGGTCGATGGCGATTCCATCACCTCTGATGCTGCGAAGCTCGGCAAGGTCTCGGTCACCGCTGAGGTGCTCGGCGAGTCCAAGGGGCCGAAGATCCGCATCCTGAAGTACAAGAACAAGACGGGTTACAAGAAGCGCCAGGGCCACCGCCAGCGCTACACCCAGGTCAAGATCACCGGGATCAAGTGAGGGGCTGAACCATGGCACACAAGAAGGGCGCTGCCTCTTCCAAGAACGGTCGCGACTCGAACTCGCAGCGCCTCGGCGTGAAGAGGTTCGGCGGCCAGGCTGTCAACGCCGGCGAGATCATCGTTCGCCAGCGTGGCACCCACTTCCACCCCGGCGCCAATGTGGGCCGTGGCAAGGACGACACCCTGTTCGCCCTCGAGGCTGGCGCGGTCGAGTTCGGCACCAAGCGCGGTCGTCGCGTGATCAACATCGTCACTGCTGAGTGACACCCATCGTCTGACAACGCCAGGGGCGGTCCCAGATGGGACCGCCCCTCGCCTTTTGCCCTCGTGCGGTCGTGCTACACGGGTCTCGCGTCACACTGAGCCATGGCCAATCTGACGATCACTGTCGATGAACAGGTGCTGAGGCGCGCACGGATTCGGGCCCTGCAACGCAACGAGTCAGTCAACCGGTTCCTGGCCGAGACGCTGGAGAGGTACGCGGACGGCTCGGCTGAGGATGCAGCAGCTGAACTGATTGCTCTGGCGCGGAGCCTCCAGCCGGGGCGAGCTGGTGAGGGTCGCGGATGGAGCCGTGAGGATCTCTATCGTGACGAGGGCCTTCCTCGACACCATCGTGCTGGCCTACCTGTTCGACAGCAGGAGCCCAGCCAAACAGGCGAAGGCCGAGGAGCTGCTCCGTACGGGCCATGAGTTTGTTCTCAGCACGCAGGTCATGCTTGAGCTGCACTCGGTACTGACCCGCAAGGTCGACCCACCGTTGACCGGAGCCCAGGCCGAAACTGTTCTGTCGAGCCTGCAGCGGTGGGATGTTGTCCCTGCTGACGCCGCCCCCGTGATGCGAGCCGCTCGTACGGTGGTCGAGTTCCACGTGTCATTGTGGGACGCCATGGTGATCGAAGCGGCCCGACTGGGAGGCTGCGCCGAACTCTGGACGGAGCACCTCGCAGACGGCGCGGATCTGCGTGGTGGGCGCGTGGTCAACCCCTTCGCGGGGCTGTGAGCCGCTAGCTGCCGAAGCTGACCTTGTCGACCGTCCATGCGCGGCACTGGTCTGACAACGTGATCCCCAGGCCCGGCCGGTTCGGCACGAGCATGCGGCCGCCCTCGGTCTCCAGGCGCTCGTTCCACAGCGGGTCGAGCCAGTCGAAGTGCTCCACCCACGGCTCTCGCGGATAGCAGGCGGCAAGGTGCAGGTGGATCTCCATCGCGAAGTGGGGAGCGAGGTCCAGCCCGGCCCGGTCGGCGTGGGTGGCGAGTCGCAGGAACTGCGTGATGCCGCCGACTCGAGGGGCATCGGGCTGCACGATGTCGGCTGCCCGGGCGTCGATCAGGCGCAGGTGCTCGGCGACGCTCGCCAGCATCTCGCCGGTCGCAATCGGGGTGTCGAGCGCCTTGCTCAGTGCGGCGTGGCCTTCGGCGTCGTACGCGTCCAACGGCTCCTCGATCCAGACCAGGTCGTACTCCTCCATGCGACGGCCCATCCGCAGCGCGGTGGCCCGGTCCCACTGCTGGTTGGCGTCGACCATCAGGGGGGTGGAGCCGATGTGCTCCTTGACCGCCTTCAGCCGGCTCATGTCGACGCCTGCGTCGGGATGGCCAACCTTGATCTTGATGCCGCCGATGCCGCTCTCGATCGACGCCGTCGCGGCCTCCAGCACGGCCTCGATGGGGGCGTTCAGGAAGCCGCCGGAGGTGTTGTACGTGCGCACGGAGTCGCGGTACGGGCCGATCAGCTTGGCCAGCGGCAGCCCGGCGCGCTTGGCCTTGAGATCCCACAGACAGACGTCCACCGCGGCCAGGGCCTGGGTCGCGACGCCGGAGCGACCGACGCTCGCGCCCGCCCACAGCATCTGGTCGTACAGCCGCGGAATGTCAGAGGGGTCCTGGCCGATCAGCAGCTCGGCGACCTCCTTGGCGTGCGCGTACTGCGCAGGGCCGCCGGCCCGCTTGCTGTAGCTGAAGCCGACCCCGTACAGCCCCTGCGTCGTGGTGATCTCGCAGAACAGGAACATCACTTCGGTCATCGGCTTCTGCCGACCGGTGAAGACCTTCGCGTCGCTGATCGTGGTGCCCAGCGGCAGCCGTACCGATGAGAGGGTGACCGTGCGGATCCGGTCGGCATCAAGGGTGGCGGGCACGTAGGTCGCGGTCATCGGGACTCCTGAGAATTTGTAATGTGGTTGTTATCGTACAAGTCTTCTGCTTGTCCGACAAGACTGTTAGAGTAGATTTGGAAAGCGCTTGCACCGGAGCAGCGCGACAATGATCGGAGAATCATGGGACTTGGTGGACTTTCACGCCGGACCTTGGTGGCCGGAGCCCTCGCAGCCCCCTTCGTGGCTGCCGGGTGCAGCCAGAGCGGTTCAGGAACGGGTACGGCAGCCAGCCCCGCAGCGGAGGCGACCGGACCAGTCAGCATCCGCTTCATGTGGTGGGGCAACGATGCTCGGCTCAAGACGACCAACACGGTGATCGAGAACTTCCAGAAGAAGTACCCCAACATCACGGTCAAGGCCGAGCCAGGCGACTTCAACAGCCAGTGGGACAAGCTGTCGACGATGATCGCCGGCAACAACGCCCCCGACGTGATCCAGATGGACGAGAAGTACATCCTCGAGTACGGCTCCCGCGGCGCTCTGCTGGACCTGAAGGCGGCTGGCGTCGATACCTCGAAGTTCGCCAAGGGCACCCTCGAGGTAGGCGAGTCGAAGGGCAAGCTGTACGGGCTCAACTCCGGCATCAACGCCCCCATCATCGTGGCCAACCCGAAGGTCTTCGCAGCTGCCGGCGTGGCGATCCCGGACGACTCGACCTGGACCTGGGACACCTACCGCAAGCTGGTCAAGGACATCACCGCGGCTGGTAAGGGCGCCTATTTCGGCTCGACCAACTTCTCCGGCGTCGACAACATGCTGAAGCTCTGGATTCGTCAGCAGGGCAAGGAGCAGTTCTCGGAGACCGGCATCGCGTACGGGCCCGAGGAGGTGCAGTCCTTCTGGCAGTTCTTCTACGACATGCAGCAGGAGGGCTCGGTCCCGAGCGCAGCGCAGACCGTCGAGGATGCGGGCAAGTCGCTCGAACAGACGCTGATGGGTACGGGCAAGTCAGCGCTGGCGCCCGTGTGGTCGAATCAGATCACCGCCTTCGACAAGGCGACGGGTCAGGACTTGAAGCTGCTTCGGCCGCCGTCGAAGACGGGCAAGGCTTCGGATGCCCAGCTTTGGTACAAGGCCTCGATGTACTGGTCGGCGTCGTCCAAGACCAAGGCGACCGATGCGGTCAAGAAGCTGATCAACTACCTGGCCAACGACGTCGAGGCGGGCAAGCTGTTGGGTACCGAGCGTGGCTTCCCGGCCAACACGGACATCCGGGCCGCGCTTGCAGGCAGCCTCAGCGCGTCGGACAAGAAGGTCGTCGACTACCTGGAGAAGATCCAGCCCGAACTCGGCAAGACGGCTCCCGTGCCGCCGCCCGGTGGCGGTCAGAGCCCTACCATCCAGACCCGCGTGGTCGAGGGTGTGCTGTTCGGTCGGGTCACCCCGGCGGCTGCCGCCAAGCAGTTCGTCGACGAGGTCAAGGCCGCGATCAAGTAGTCAGCAAGCAGCAGGGGCGGTCACCGATGGCGACCGCCCCTGTTGTTGTTCTATGAGGTCTGGTGAGGTCGTCAGTCGTCGGTCGGGCTGGTCGCGCTGGTCGCGCTGGTGGGGTCGACGCGCGGCTGGTCGGCCGGATCGACGATGGCGCCCGCGCCCGGCTGGGGGCTGCCTTCATCAATGTCGAGCCCCGTCGTCTCCACCTCGACCTCGGACTGGTCGACTCCATCGGCCTCGACGTCGGCGTCCAGGTAGGCCCGCTCCGGCACGGCGTCGGAGTCGCTCATGATGCCGCTCGAGCGGTCGGGGATGTCGTCGTACGGATCCCGTGGGCTCCCGTCGGCCTGCAACGGCACCTCTGGCTCGTCCTGCTGGGGCACGTACGACGACCACGCGGACGCCGCCTGGCGCGCGTCCGGGGGTGCGGTGGGGGTGGTGGGCTTCTTCGTACGACGACCGCCAAGCCACCCGGATCGCTCCAGCAGCCACACGAACACCAGCAGCAACACCAACCAGGGCATCAGAACTCCTCGATCTTGAGCGTCAACCACGACGGTACCCGGTCGCTTCAACGGTGCAACGAAGTGGCTGGGCGGGGTGGGGGTGTGAAACGATGAACGCTGTCTGACGAGAAGAGGTTGGCATGGCGATCCCGTCGTTCGTGGACACCGTGACCCTCCACGTCGCCGCTGGTAACGGCGGCCATGGCTGCGCGTCGGTGCACCGCGAGAAGTTCAAGCCGCTGGGTGGACCCGATGGCGGCAACGGTGGCAACGGTGGCTCGGTCATCCTGCGCGTCGACCCTCAGGTGACAACCCTGATCGACTATCACCGCCAGTCGCACCGTAAGGCGCAGAACGGGCAGCCGGGCCGTGGCGACCATCAGGACGGTGCTGACGGGGGCGACATCATCGTGCCGGTCCCCGAAGGTACGGTCGTCGCCGACGCCGAGTCCGGCGAGGTGCTGGCTGACCTGGTGGGTCCCGGGGCCGAGCTGGTGGTGGCCCAGGGCGGCCGGGGCGGGCTGGGCAACGAGGCGTTGGCCTCGTCGGCCCGCAAGGCTCCCGGCTTCGCGCTGCTGGGTGAGGAGGGCGAATCCCGTACGGTCACGCTCGAGCTCAAGGTGCTCGCTGACGTCGGGCTGGTGGGCTTTCCGTCGGCTGGCAAGTCGTCGCTGATCGCGGCGATCTCGAAGGCGCGGCCCAAGATCGCCGACTACCCCTTCACCACGCTCGTCCCGAACCTCGGCGTCGTCGTGGCGGGAGACCTGACCTACACGGTCGCTGATGTGCCGGGTCTGATCGAGGGAGCCTCGGAGGGGCGCGGGCTTGGCTTCGACTTCCTGCGCCACATCGAGCGCTGCGAGGCGATCGTGCACGTGATCGACTGCGCCACGTACGAGCCTGGTCGTGACCCGGTCACCGACCTCGACCTGATCGAGGCCGAGCTGGCCGCCCACGGTGGGCTGGAGGACCGGCCCCGGCTGGTCGCCCTCAACAAGGTCGATGTCCCCGATGGGCTTGAGCTGGCGGAGATGGTCGCGCCTGACATTCGTGCTCGTGGTCTCGATGTGCATCTGGTCTCCACCAAGACGGGCGTCGGTCTGCAGGGTCTGATCTTCGCGATGGCGGCGATCGTCCGGGCGCGTCGCGCTGCCAAGCCGGTCGTGACTCCACCTCGGATCGTGCTTCAGCCGAAGGCGGTCAAGGGTGGCGGCGGACCGGAGTTCACCATCCGTCAGATCGGCGACGGCGACGGCGGCTTCGTGTGGCGCGTCGAAGGGGCCAAGCCGGAGCGCTGGGTGCGGCAGACCGACTTCGCCAACGACGAGGCGGTGGGCTACCTGGCCGACCGGCTGAACCGGCTGGGCGTCGAGGAGGAGCTGCTCGCGATTGGTGCGCAGCCCGGTGACGCGGTCGCGATCGGTGGCGACGATCCGGTGGTGTTCGACTTCGCTCCGCAGGTCGATATCGGTGCCGAGCTGCTGAGCGCGCGCGGTGAGGACAACCGGCTCCAGGAGCTGCGACCGGCTGCCCAGCGCCGACGGGTCAAGGACCGCGAGTACCACGCCGCACGTGAGGCGGAGCGCACGGTCGGGCTTGCGCTCGGAGGGTACGAGCCGGAGTACGACCAGCCTGCTGGCTCCGCCGCTGGTCATGGCGATGACGATGTCGATGACGAGGATGGGGACGAGCGCGGTGCGTAGAAGGATTGCCACCGCGCGTCGCGTGGTGGTCAAGGTTGGCTCCTCGTCGCTGACCTCGGCCAACGGTGGGCTCGATCCCGCCAAGGTGGGACGGGTCGTCAACGCGATCGTCACGGCTCGTCGCAACGGTCGCGAGGTCGTGCTGGTCTCCTCGGGCGCGATCGCCGCGGGCATGGGTCCGTTGGGCATGCGCGTGAGGCCTCGTGACCTGGCGAGCCAGCAGGCGGCGGCGTCGGTCGGACAAGGGTTGCTCGTCGACCACTACGCGTCGTTGTTCGCCGAGGCTGGCATCACGGTCGGGCAGGTGCTGCTGACCGTTGACGACACGACGCGGCAGGGCACGTACCGGAACGCTCTCCGTACGTTCGACCGCCTGCTGGAGCTCGGCGTCGTACCGATCGTGAACGAGAACGACACCGTCGCCACCCAGGAGATCCGGTTCGGCGACAACGATCGGCTGGCCGCCTTGGTGGCCCATCTGGTCAGGGCCGACGCCCTCTTCCTGCTCTCCGACGTCGACGCTCTCTACACCGCCCATCCTCACGACCCAGCCGCCGTACGGATCGACGAGGTGCCCAATCTCGACGACGTGGTGGTCGATACCTCCCGAGCCGGAAGTCACGTCGGTACGGGCGGCATGACCACGAAGCTCGAGGCCGCGCGGATCGCCGTCAACGCTGGCATCCCCGTGCTGCTGGCGGCGGCGGCCGACGTTGGCGCGGCGCTCGAAGGGGCTGGCGGCACGCTCTTCCACCCGGCAGGCAAGCGCCGCTCGAGTCGCCTGATGTGGCTCGCCCACGCGTCCAAGGTGGCAGGGGAGCTGGTGCTGGACGACGGCGCTGTACGGGCGATCACCAGCGGCCATGCATCACTCCTCCCCGCCGGTATCACAGGCGTACGGGGCGACTTCCACGCCGGCGACACCGTACGGTTGGTCGACCCCGCCGGCATCTCCGTCGCCCGGGGGATCGTGTCGTACGACGCCGACGTGCTGCCGAAGCTGCTCGGGCACAGCACCAAGGACCTCGCCCGCGACCTCGGCCCCGAGTTCGAGCGCGAGGTCGTGCACCGTGACTCCCTCGTCGTGCGCAAGCGCCGCGAGGTCACCGGACCCACGCCGTGACGCCGCTCGAGATCTGGGGCTGGGCGTGCGCAGCCGTCGGATCGATGCTGGCCGTACCGCAGTTCATCAAGCTCTTCCGCGACCGTGACACAGCCGGCATGTCCCTGGTGCTGTGGCAGCTCAACGTCGCCATCGCCATCGGCTGGACCGCGCACGGCTGGCGGTACGGCTGGTGGAACATGGTCGTCCCGAACGCGATCTCCGGCGTGCTCGCCGTGCTGGTGCTGCTCCTGATCCGACAGTCGAGGCGGTTGTCGCTCGTCGGCACGTACGGGCTCGGCCTGGCCGTCGGTCTGGTCTGCGTCGCCGTCGACGTGGTTGGCGGGTCAGCCGCGTTCGCGGTCGCGGTGCTGGTGCCGCTGCTGGTCGGCCAGTTCGACCAGCTGAGAGCGCTGCTCTTCGACCACGACATCTCCGGGGTGTCGTTCGGGTTCCTGCTGATCACGTTGGCCCTGCAGGTGATGTGGGGCTCGTGGGCGTTCCTCGCTCAGGAGACGTCGGCGATGATCACCGCCTCCGTGCTCAGCCCTGGGGCGATCGCCAGCGTGGCCTGGTTCCTCCTGCGAAAGCGGGGACGCGTCGGCGCGCTGAAGCACCCGGTTGCTGCCTGGGCTCGCTGACCGCGACGTCCCGTTCCGTCGTCCGTCCTGAGTCCTGTCGGAGACTGGTGACCTGAGCGGATCAGCGCGTGGGCTGACCCTGACCTGGCTGCTGGCCTTGACCTGACTGGCCCTGGTTGGCACCACCGGTCTGCTGCCCGCCGGGCACCTGCCCCTGGTTGCCCTGCTGG
>DAOOHL010000040.1:12089-15145 GCA_035416185.1 Propionibacteriaceae bacterium
GTTGGCACCACCGGTCTGCTGCCCGCCGGGCACCTGCCCCTGGTTGCCCTGCTGGTTCTGGTTGCCCTGCTGGCTCGGCCGTCCGGTAGCGATGGTGACTCCGGGCAGTGGCACCTCCATGTCGG
Source organism: Propionibacteriaceae bacterium (assembly GCA_035416185.1). Lineage (GTDB taxonomy): Bacteria > Actinomycetota > Actinomycetes > Propionibacteriales > Propionibacteriaceae > JBHAES01. Next base: position 12,215 of record DAOOHL010000040.1, read on the forward strand.
CCACCACGACGCTCTCACCAGCGGCGACGCCCGACACGATCTGGGTGATGCCCGCCCCGGAGATGCCGATCTGCACCGTACGACGCTCCGCCACGCCGTTGGCGAGCACCTGCAGCGTGCCTGCCGTGAGGCTGGTCGGGGTGACGGCTGAGGACGGTACGGTGACTGCCGCCGCAACCTTGGAGGTGACGATCCCCACCTGCACCCGAGAGCCTTCCGGCAGGCCGTCGCCGAGGCTGGGCACCGTGACCACCACCGGGTAGGCGACGTTGGAGGTGGTGGTGCCACCTGCGGCGGCTGCAGCACCAGCGGCTGCTGCTGCCGCAGCGGCGTTCGAGCCCGAGCTCACGGGCAGGAGCCCGATCCGCGTCACCTTGCCGTCAAGGGCGGTCTGCGAGATGGGGCTGCTGATGGTGGCGGCCTGGCCGACCTCGACCTGTGGCCGCTGGGCGAGCGCCACCGGAACAGTGATCTCGATCGCGCCTGGCCCGATGATGATCGCCGAGGCTGTCGCGGTGGTCTGCTGCCCGGCAACCCAGGGGAGCGACGCGACGACGCCAGCGATCGGGCTGGTCACCGTGGCACCGGCGAGGCGGTCCTTCGCCTGCTGGAGTGCCAGCTCGGTGGCAGCCACGTTGGCCCGGTCGGTGATCAGGGTCGCCTCGCTGACCTTCGCCACACCGGCAGCACCCATCTTGGCTGCTGCGGCAGCGCCCTGGGCTGCGGCGGCCGCGGCCTGCTGCTGCAGGGCGGCGGCCTGCTGCTGCAGTGCGGCGGCCTGAGCCTGGAGGGCGGCAGCCTGCTGCTGCATCGCCGCGCCCTGCTTCTGCAGCTCAGCCGCCTGGGCCTGCAGGGCCGCGGCCTGGGCTGTGAGGCTGGCCTGGGCGCCGACGAGGGTGGTCTCCACGGCGGCGAGCTGGTCAGAGAGGGTCTGCGGCAGCGATGCCATCGCGATGATCGCCTGCTGGCACTCCGCACTCACTGGAAGGTTGGACGGCAGGACGGGTTGGCCGGTCGGGCTGGGCAGGCTGGGTGAGGTCGAGGGGGACGTGGAGCCCGTTGGGGTCGTCGAGGCCGTGCTGGTCGTGGTCGCGCTCGCAGAACCCGTACCAGAGGCGCTTGACGCCGCCGGAGCAGTGCTGGTGGCGCTTGACGTGGCCGAGCTCGAGGCGGTGCCGGAGGCCGCAGGGGCAGTCACGGTGACTGTCTTGGTGGCCGTGGCGGTGACAGTCTTCGTAGCGGTCACCGTGACGACGGACGGTAGGGCAGTGGGGAGGTCCGACGGTAGCGTCGACGGGAGGCCGGCTGGCAGGCACTGGGCGACGAGCGTCTCGTAGTGGGTCTGGATTGAACCGAGGGTCGTCTGGAGAGCCTGGATCGCCTTCGCGGCGTCCTCCACGCTGCCGGTCGGGCGCGCGCTTCCGCTGGGCAGGGGGCCTCCGGAGCCACCCGTACCGCCACTCGGTCGGGTGGACGCTGATCCCTGGCCGCCGGGTGCCCCCTGGGTCGAGTCGGCAGAGGCCGCGCGGGATGCACCTCCACCGGAGCCGCCCGCCGCGCCGGCTGCTGCGACCTTGGTTGACGTCGTGGTTGTCGTGGTGGAGGAGGCGGCGTTGTAGGCCGTCTGGTCGAGGTCGAGCTTCGAGACGGCAGCCCGCCACTGGGCCTCAGCGTCGAGCACCGCGTTCTGCAGCGGGCCCGAGTCGATCGTTGCCAAGGGCTGGCCAGCCGCGACGGTGTCGCCGGCCTTGGCGGTGACAGAGGTCACCATGCCGCCGACCGGGAAACTGGTGCTGACCTGGGAGACATGCCGCACGGTGCCGGACAGCGAGATGGTCTGCGAGACCGTGGCTGGGGCCGCGACGACCGTACGGTAGCGGGCCTGGGACGGCTCGGCCGAGGCTCGGTAGCCCAGCACCCCGGCCGTGAGAAGCAGCGCTGCAGCGCCGCCAGCGACGATGCGGGGGAGGGCGCGGGGTCGACGCCTGCGGTTTGGCCGACGCGAGCCGGTGATGGACTGAGTCTCGGTCATGGGATCACTCGTTCCTCAGGGCGTCGATGGGTGCCATGCGGGCGGCACGGTAGGCGGGGTAGACCCCCGCGACGATGCCGATCACCAGCGAGACGGTCAGCGCCAGCAGGGTGGCGGCGGGGGAGATGATCACCGGCTGGTTCACGATGCGCGTGATCACGTTGGCGCCGACCACGCCGAGGCCGATGCCCAGGGCTCCACCCATCAGCCCCAGGGCGCTGGCCTCGACCAGGAACTGTTGCATGATGACGCTGGGTGTGGCGCCGAGGGCCTTGCGGAGACCGATCTCACGGATTCGCTCGGTCACGCTGACGAGCATGATGTTCATCACGCCGATCCCGCCGACGATGAGCGAGATGGCGGCCAGTCCCGACAGCAGCGCTGTGAGCACTCCGGTCAGATTGCCGATGGTGTTCACCAGAGCCTGCTGGCTCGATACGGAGAAGTCAGGGGCGGCGGCCGTCACCCGGTGCTGGTTGAGCATCGTGGCAGTGGCCTGCTGCTGAGCGGCGGTGAGGCTCGCCTGGTCCCGAGCCGACAGAAGGATCATCGAGACGTTGGTGAGGTTGGTGGTCGTCGCCATCCGTACGGCGTAAGTGCCTGCTGGGATGACGACCTGGTCGTCCTCGTTGCCAGTGATGGACTGGCCCACGGTGTTCAGCACGCCGATCACGGTGAACGACTGGCCGTTGAGCGAGAAGGTCTGACCCACCGGGTAGCCCGTCCCGAACAGGTTCGTGGCGGTCGTGGAACCGAGCACCGCCACCATCGCGTTCCTGGTGGAGTCGTCAGTGGTGAAGAAGCGGCCCTCGGTCACCGTACGGGCTCGGATCGGGAGCCAGTCCGGCGTCGTACCGACGACAGATGCCGAGGCGGTGGTCGTGCGGGCCGCGAGGGAT
>DAOOHL010000041.1:0-14798 GCA_035416185.1 Propionibacteriaceae bacterium
CCTCATCGGGCGATCGGGGTCAGTGCCTCGACGCCGCCCAGGTAGGGCCGCAGGGCCTCAGGCAGCCGTACGGAGCCGTCCGCCTGCTGGTGGTTCTCCAGCAGCATGATGATCATCCTGGTCATCGCACACAGGGTGCCGTTCAGGGTCGCGACCGGGCCGACCTGGTCGCCGTACCGGGCCCTGGTGTTCAGGCGACGGGACTGGAACTCGGTGCAGTCCGAGGTGGACGTGATCTCGCGGTAGCGCCCCTGGGTGGGCAGCCAGCCGTAGCAGTCGTACTTGCGAGCGGCCGACAGGCCGAGGTCACCGGCGGCCACCTCGAGCACCTCGAACGGCAGTTCCAGGCTGGAGATGAAGTCCTTCTCGAACCCGAGCAGCCGCTGGTGCTGCGCGGGGGCGTCCTCCGGGGCGCAGTAGACGAACATCTCCACCTTGTCGAACCAGTGCACGCGGAAGATGCCGCGGGTGTCCTTGCCGTACGACCCCGCCTCGCGCCTGAAGCAGGGCGAGTAGCCGACGTACGACCGCGGCAGCGACGCCCCGTCGAGGATCTCCTCGGAGTGGTAGGCCGCCAGCGCGACCTCCGAGGTGCCGACCAGGTAGAGGTCGTCGGCGGGCAGGTGGTAGACGTCCTGAGCGGCCTGGCCGAGGAAGCCCGTCCCCTCCATCGCCGACGGCTTGACCAGCGCCGGCGGCAGGATCGGCGTGAACCCCCACGCCGTGGCCTTCGCCATTGCGTGCTGCAGCAGCGCCAGCTCAAGCATCGCGCCTTGTCCGGTCAGGAAGTAGAACCGCGAGCCCGACACCTTGGCGCCGCGCTCCATGTCGATCGCGCCGAGCAGCTCACCGAGCTCCAGGTGGTCTCGGGGCTCGAAGCCTTCGGCCGCGAAGTCGCGGGGGGTGCCGATCTTCTCGACCACCACGAAGTCGTCCTCGCCACCCTTCGGCACGTCGTCATAGACAACGTTGGGCAGCTGCAGCATCAACTCGTCGAAGCGTGCCCCGGCTTCGTCGGCGGCGGCCTGGGCAGCCTTGACCCCCGCCGCCAGCTCACGCGTACGGGCCAACAGCTCGGCCTTCTCGTCCCCCGACGCCTTGGCCACCAGCTTGCCGAGGGAGTTCTGCTCGGCGCGCAGCGCCTCGTACGACGAGATCCCCTCTCGACGCGCCTGGTCGGCGGCCAGCAGCTCGTCGACCAGCCCCACGGACTCGCCGCGGGCCTCCTGCGAGCGACGGACACGGTCAGGGTCGGTACGGAGCACCTTCGGATCGATCACATGACCAGCCTAACCATGGTTGACCGTCCGGCCCGACCGAGTTCCGGTGGGGCTCACTGACTGGCACCATCATTGACATGGTGCGAGGTCGGTGGATCACGGGCGTGCTGCTCGGTGCCCTCGTGGCCGCCTTCTGTGTCTGGACGTCTATGGTCATCTCCGGCGCTGTTGGCTGGCTTGACCGCACCATCGTCCCGCCAGTGATCGCCCCGCGCTCGGCCGCTGGTCAGATCCTCGAAACGATCGCACTCGTGACGTACCCAGGAATCGTCTTCCTGGCTGTCGCCGGCTACTCCATCTGGGCGTTCCGGCGTCGCCTGCGGCGGCTTGCCTGGGCGATCGCACTCACGATCCCGGTCGGCTGGGGCGGGTACTGGCTGCTCAAGCAGGTGTTCCGCCGGGCTCGGCCCGACTCCCCGTTCGCGGACTCGTTGACGTACGGCGGTTTCGCCTACCCGTCGGGCCACATGGTCGCCATCACGATCCTCAGCGCGACAGTCGTCACATTCGTCACCGCGCAGCGACGGCCCACCCCCGTCATCTGGTTGGTCCGCCTCGCCGGCGCGAGTGTGGTGGCAGGCGTTGCGCTCAACCGCTGGCTGATGAGGCAGCACTGGCCGACCGACATTGTGGGCGGCCTGCTGTACGGCGGCAGTGTCGCCGCCGCGGCCCTGCTCTTCGGCGGCGCAGGCCACCTGGCCGAGTCACTCGGGTTCCCAGGTCGACCCAACGAGCACGTCGACCGTCGAGCAGCGGTCATCGTGAACCCCAACAAGGTCACCGACTACGACCTCTTCCGGCGTCGAGTCGAGTATGAGCTCCGGCACCGGGGCTGGCGGCCACCGATCTGGTTGGAGACCGCCGTCGACGACCCGGGCAGGCAGATGTCGGCCGATGCGCTCGACCGTGGAGCCGACCTCGTACTGGTCGCGGGTGGCGACGGCACCGTACGGACGGTCTGCTCCGAACTGGCCGGTACGGGAACGCCGGTTGCCCTGATCCCGGCGGGTACGGCGAACCAACTCGCCCGCAACCTCGGCATCCCCCTCGACGAGGACGCCGCCCTCGCGCTCGCCTTCGAAGGCCATCCAGTCCCCCTCGACGTGGTCCGATACGCCACCGACGACGACGCTGGACACTTCGTCGTGATGAGCGGCCTGGGACTCGACGCGGCAATCATGGCCCAGACCCGACCGGAGCTGAAGAAGCTGGTCGGCTCTGCCGCCTACTTCCTGGCGGCCGCGCAGCAGGTGGGAGTCCAACCGTTCGAGGTGACCGTGACCATCGACGACCAGGAGCCGATCACCCGGCTGGCGATCATCGCCCTCGTCGGCAACGTGGGTACGCTCAACGGGACCATCCAGGTGTTCCCGGACGCGGACCCGTACGACGGGCGGCTCAACATCCTCGTCGCCAATCCGACCAGTGCCTTGGACTGGGCGCGGGTCGCGACCGGGCTGCTGGGAGCCGATGTGGAGCCGCTCGAGTTCGCCCACGGTCGCCGGGTGCGGTTCGAGGTGACGAAGCCCGTCGCGTATCAGCTCGACGGCGACGCTGACGGCACCACGTCAGTCTTCGAAGCAGAGGTCGTGCCGGGGGCACTCACCCTCATGCTCCCGCGCGGCCGCTGACGGTCAGCGCTCAGCGCTCAGCGACCGCAGCCACGCCGACGCCTTGGCGTAGTCGGACTCGCGATGCCCCTTCGGTACGGTCGCCTCGACCAGGTCAGCGCGGGGGTACGAACCGAGGAAGTCGACCCGCTTGCACGTGCGGTGCAGTCCCATCAGTGCGTCGGCGATCCGAGTGTCGGCGAGATGGCCCTCAGCATCGATGGAGAAGCAGTAGTTGCCCAGACCCTCGCGGGTGGGACGCGACTCGATCCGGCAGAGGTTCACCCCGCGTGAGGCGAACTGCTCGAGGATCTCGAGCAGCGCTCCGGAGTGGTCCTCGCGCATGTAGGCGATCAGGGTCGTCTTGTCGTGGCCGGTGGGCGCGGGCGGCGGGCAAGGCCGGCTGACCAGGATGAACCGGGTCACGGCGTCGGGGTTGTCGGCGATCTGGGAAGCCGCGGCCTCGAGCCCGTACATCTCGCCGGCCACCGCGGCGCAGACCGCAGCGTCGTAGGCCGAGTCTGGCTTGGCCACCTCCGCGGCCGCGGCCGCAGTCGAGCCGCCCTCGGTGACCTCGGCATGCGGCAGGTGGGCCGCGATCCAGCCGCGCGTCTGTGCGGCCGCGTGCGGATGGGTGAGCACCTTGCGAATGTCGTCGAGCGCGACACCGGGTCGTACGTAGAGGCCGAACTGGACAGGCAGCAGCACCTCGCCCACGATCACGAGAGGCCGACCCACGGCGAGGTTGTCGAGCGTGGCCGTCACGCCGCCTTCGACAGAGTTCTCGATCGGCACCAGACCAGCCCTGACAACGCCGTCGCGTACGGCATCGAGGGTGCCGGGAACGGTGGCGTACGGACGAGCCTCCTCATCGAGACCCAACGACAGCAACGCCTGATGGGTGAACGTCCCTGCGGGGCCGAAGTATCCGAGCACGGCGTCAGGCTACCGCGACCTGGCAGCGGCCCGGTCCCAGCGGCCGGTCCGCGAGGACTGCACGAGCAGCTCGCGTGATATCAACCAGGGGTGACCGACCGGACCCGACGCGCTGTGCCCATCTGGCTGGGCCTCGTCGCTGTGGCGTTGGTCGCCATCAACCTGCGCCCCGGCGCGACGTCGATCGGGCCCGCCCTGCCTGACCTGCTGCCAAGCCTGGGCATGTCACCCACCGTGGCTGGGATCCTGACGGGTCTGCCGGGGCTGTGCTTCGCCGTCTTCGGGGCGCTGGCGGTGTGGCTGGCAGCCCGCTCAGGCCTGGCGGGTGCCATCTCGATCGGACTGACTGCCGTCGTCGTAGGTCTGGCCGGACGGGCGCTCACCTCATCGACGACGGTCTTCCTGCTGCTCTCTGCCCTCGCGCTGGGCGGCGCGGCGATCGGGAACATCCTCGTACCAGCCTTTGCGAAGCGACACTTCCCTCGCCGCACAGCAACCGTCATGGGCGTCTACACCGTGGGGCTGGCCATCGGCGCGATGGTGCCGGGGGTGCTCCACCCGCTGGTCCGTTCGTACGGCGGCTGGCAGGCCAGCCTGGGCCTGTGGGCAGGCGTCGCCTTCGCCGCGCTGATTCCCTGGGTGGCGCTGACCGCGATGGAACGGCGACATCGTGGCACTGCCCACCGGGTCGCCACCGTATCGATCTGGTCGGTCGCGCGCTCCCCCAAGGCCGTCGCATTGGCCCTGTTCTTCGGCACCCAGTCGCTGCAGGCCTATGTCGGCTTCGGCTGGCTGGCGCAGATGTTCGTCGACGCCGGCGTCTCGGTCACGACCGCGAGCTTCGCCATGGCGGTCTTCTCGGCCTGGGGACTGCCCAACGGCGCGCTGGCCCCGATCCTGGGCACCTGGCTGCCCGATCGGCGGCCGCTGGTGGTTGGCTGCACTGTGCTCCTGGTCGCTGGCTGGGTGGGGATGCTGGTCGCTCCGGCGGCAGCCCCGTACCTGTGGGTCTCCCTGCTGGGCGCCTCAGGCTTCGTCTTCCCGTTGGTGCTGTTCATGGTCACCGACCTGACCCGCGACCCGAAGGTGACGTCCGCACTGTCGGGCTTCATGCAGTCGACGGGCTACGTGCTGGCCTCGTCTGGCCCGTTCATCGTCGGCGCGTTGCATGCGGTCACCCACGGCTGGAGCGCGCCAGCGTGGTTCCTGCTGGCGACGGCTGTCCCGTTCCTGGGCTTCGGCTGGTACGCGGCCAAGCCAGGCTTCATCGACGACGACCTGCCGGGATCCCGCCCGGTCTGAGACCCCAGGGTCTATCGGCGGATCTGCCCCTCGTCCCACCGGGTGTGGTCAGCCACGCCATGCTTGGCGGTCAGGTCAGCCTGCTCGGTGGTCGCGTCGGTCGCGATGTAGGTGTTGTTGGCCTCGTCGACGTAGTACCGGTCGTGGCCCGACTCCACCTGCCAGGACTGTCCTGACTCGGTGGTGACCGTCTCCTCGCCCTTCATCACGTTGAGGAAACGGTCGTGCTCGGACAACCCTGGGCTGTCGGGAGCACCGAACCCGACGCCGCCTGAGCGAACCCCGTCCATCGTGGCGGAATGAGCCCGGTCGCTGCTCGCCTGCTGGGCCTGCCACGAAGCCATGCCCGCATCAATGTCGGCCATGCGGCTTTCGTGGCTGGCGGTACTGGCCGCGCCGAACGCGGCGATGTCGGCCATCCGCTGTCGGTGTCCAGCGGTCATGGCTGCGGTGTTCGCGTCAATCTGGTCCATCGTCTGCTGATGGGCTGCCTGCATCCGCTGTCGATCGGCCTGAACCCACGCGGCGTTCGTGGTGAGTGTGTTCTCCATGTGATCGAGCACCGGGACCCAGTCGTCGACCGTACGGGTGGCGTCGCAGAACAACCCCGACGCCGACACCACCCACATCTGCCCCGCTGCAGCGGTGTAGCCACGCAGCAGGCTGGAGATCTGCTGGCTGTCAGGCGTGAACGTGAACCTCAGTTCGGCCGCGTCGACCCGCCTCGCTCCGCCGTGGGGAGCGGCCACCGCGTGGGCAGCCTGAGCCATCCGCGGCGAGTCGACCACACGGGTCACCGTCGCGCCGCGGTAGGTCTGGGCGATGTACTGCGAGAAGAACTGGGGCGCGGGGGTGTACGGGGCGGTCTGCGTCCCGGGGTTGGGGAAGAAGCTGAACAGCGAAGGCTCGACAAACGTCGGAAAGTTGGGGTCGTTCAGGTAGATCGTGACCGAGCCGTCTGGGGAGACCGCCCTGATGTGCTGGCGTGCCTGGCTCGAGCTCAACCTGAGCAGCGCCACCTCATGGCGCCAGCCCGCCGGCATCTCCAGGCTGAAGGAGCCCTCGTTGGCTTCGACGACCCGGACCCACTGCATGGCCTGCGACATGGCCAGAGGCTACCTGCCCGACCAGCCCGTACGGAAGGGCAAGCGTCGTGACGACCCTTGCTGTGATGTCCACCAGCCCCAGCGAGTCAGCCACGACGAAGCGAGCCGATCACTCGTGTGCGATCTGCCCACGACGACGAGAGCCGGCCACGAGCAGGCGAGCCGCATGCAGCTCGCACCCCCGTGGCCGGCTCACACTCTCGTGGCCGGCTCGCCTGGGCTCAGTCGACGAGGCCCTCGAAGAGGATGGTCGAGAGGTAGCGCTCGCCGAAGCTCGGGGCGATGGACACGATCACCTTGCCCGCGTTCTCAGGCCGCTTGCCGATCTCGATGGCGGCGCGGGCGATGGCGCCCGACGAGATACCCGCAAGGATGCCCTCCTGGGTGGCCAAGGCGCGAGCCGTGGCGACGGCCTGCTCGGCGTTCACGGTGACGACCTCGTCGTACACCGACCGGTCGAGCACCTCGGGTACGAAGTTGGCACCCAGGCCCTGGATCTTGTGCGGGCCGGGCTTGCCGCCCGACAGGATCGGCGACTCCTCCGGCTCGACCGCCACGACGTACACGTCGGGGTTCTGCTCCTTCAGGTAGCGACCAGCGCCGGAGATGGTGCCGCCGGTACCGATGCCGGAGACGAGGATGTCGACCTTGCCCTCGGTGCCGTCCCAGATCTCCGGGCCGGTCGTCCGGTAGTGGATCTGCCGGTTGGCCTCGTTGGCGAACTGGCGGGCGAGCACGCCGCCGCGCTCAGCAGCGATGGCCTCGGCGCGCTCCACGGCGCCCCGCATGCCTTCCGACGGGGGCGTGAGGATCAGCTCGGCGCCGAAGGCACGCAGCAGCGCGCGGCGCTCCTTCGACATCGACTCGGGCATGGTGAGCACGCAGGTGTAGCCGCGGGCAGCGGCCACCATGGCGAGCGCGATGCCCGTGTTGCCCGACGTGGCCTCGACAATGGTGCCGCCCGGCTTGAGCTCACCGGACGCCTCCGCGGCGTCGATGATGGCCACACCGATGCGGTCCTTGACCGATGCGGCGGGGTTCTGGAACTCGAGCTTGAGTGCGATGGTCGCCTCTCCGCCCTCAGTGGTGCGGTTGAGCTTGACGAGCGGGGTGTTGCCGACGGCGTCGGTGATGCTGTTCAGGATGGGCATTGCTGGGTACGTCCGTTCTGTATGAGGAGGCAGGAAATGCTGTGGCGGTCAGGGCCGGTGGACCGAGGGAGACGCCCGGCACGTCGCTGGGAGCAGACGCGGCTAGAGCCGGACGTCTCAGCAACAGTGGGTGAACCAGCGGTGGGCGTCATGGCCCATCAGGGCGACATGACAGCGGGCACAGGTGAACACGCGCTCCCTCCTCGCTGGCTCTGATTTGCACCCAACCTACCCGACCCGCCTCAGTGGAACCAGAGCGACTCAACCGTCGGACGCCGCGACCTCACGCGACCCAGATGGACTCGTACGCCTTGGCGAGCGCTTCAGCCGTCTGCTGGGTCGAGCGCTCGTGGAGAAGCTCGAACCAGGCCAGGTGAGCCATCGGATGGATCTGGACGACGGTGACCCGGATCCTGGCGGTGATGACCTTGCCCCGGTCGTCGTCGTACCGGGCCACCGCCACCGCTCGTTGCGCCGCTCGACCGGGGAACCGGTCCTCCGGCTCGATGGTGATCGCATCCTGCTTGCCCGACGCCTTGCCGACCCGGCCCCGCAGCTCGCTGGCGAGTGCGCCGGCAGTTGCCGAGAGGCTGGTGGGGTCGACCAGGGCGGGCTTCGGGATCGCCACCGTGACCGCCGACGGCCACCACGAGGCCTGGTTGGTCCAGCCCACGTCCTTGGTCTGCAGGGCGGCGACGAACGAGGTGAAGAGGGCAGCAGTGTTCAGAGTCTGGAGCTCGAAGGGCGACGGCGGCAGTTCGGCCGAGAAGAGCCGCGACCACCGGATCAGCCGGTTGCCCGGGTCGACCACGAGTGGGGATCCCTCCTGAGCGGCTGGCCCGATGCTGCCAAGGCTGGACGGCTTGGCCGCAAGCAGAGCCGCCTCCCGGTTGCGGGAGTCAAGCACCAGGCCGGTAGCCGTGAGACCAGCGGCGACCGCCCCTACAGCAGCGCCACCCAGGAGAGCCCGACGCGCCACCGGTGACTGTCGGGCAGCCACCGTCTCGACCGGACCAGGTGGTGGGTACGGGGCCTCGGCCGAGTCAGCCTGCCAGGCAGTCCAGCGTTCACCGTCCCACCAGCGCACCGGTGAGGTGCGCTCGGGATCTCGGTACCAGCCTGGTCTGGGCATGGTGGCCAGCATAGGAGGCTGGCCGATCACACGGGCGGCGACGCCGACCCAGGAACCTCGATGCGGGCGCGCCGCGGCGGCCTTGACCGGGCCCACCAGACCACGATCGCCACGATGACCAGGATCTGCGCCATCACGCAGGCGGTGTCGCGGACCCGCGTGCCGATCAGCTCGACAGTGTCGTTGAACTCGTACTGCCGCCCGGTCACGAAGGCAGCCGACAGCCAGGTGGTGCGCCACAGCATGATCCCGTCCAGCCGCGTCGACGCCGTGAGTGCCAGCGGCGCCCAAGCCAGCAGGTCGTACCAGGAGAACGAGTTCGGGGTAGTGACCAGCCACGACACGTAGAGGATCACCGCGGCCCGGACAGCGACGGAGGTCGGGTCCTTGGCATGGTCGACGTCGTCGGCGATGCCGGGCAGGGGCCGGTACGGCATCACGCGGGCGAGCATCCCGGCAATCACGCCCCACAGCACCAGGGCCACCACGTTGACGATGATCTTGGACAGGTTGTCGCTGAAGTACCAGGTCAGCCGTCCGTACACCGGCGCCGCCCAGGCACCAGCATTGACGTACCCGGTGTTGCGAGCAGCCGCCCACAGCGCGGTTGGCTGCCAGACCAGATAGCACACAGCGATCGAGACCGCTGCACCCACGCAGATCTCGCCCATCCGCCGCCACGACCGCCGGTACCCCCACAGCATCGCGAGCCCGTACAGCACCATGTTGATCTTGGCGCCGCCAGCAAAACCGATGGTCACCCCGGCGAGCAGCGGGTGGGACCGCATCAGGGCCAGCGCCGCCATGCTGAGGGCCACCGCGACCGACTCGTTGTGCGCCTGCGCGACGACGGCCCAGATGATGGCGGGGTTGAGCAGCAGGACGAGCACCACGCGCAGCTGCAGCAGGTGGTTGCCGCGCGCCATCCACACCGCAATGGCAACGATGGCCAGCATCGGGACCAGGCAGAACAGTTGCAGCCAGAACACGATGTCATGGACGTTCGTACCGCCCAGCAGGTTGGCCACGTACTGCGTCGCCGACACGATCGGCCCGTACACCGTCGGCGTGTCCTGCCAGGGTCGTTCCACCTGCGGGAGCACCGCATCCGACTGCATTCGGTAGATCTCGGCCGGCGGGATCAGGTACGGGTCGAGCCCCAGCACCTGCAGGCGACCGTACGCCGCATACATCAGCACGTCAGCAGAGGTCATCGGCGGCACGAGGCAGACGAGCACGTTGAGCGCCACTCCCAACCCGGCCAGCTTTGGCAGTCGCGGCCGCCAGCCATCCAGCGCGGCGCAGCGACACACCCACCAGCCGAACGCGCCGACCGCCAGAGCGCCGTAGAGCATCGGTACGGACAGCCAGTCAGAGACGCGCAGACCGAGGGTGTACGGGGGAAGCCAGCTGCCCTGCGCCGGAAGGTCGAGGGTGGCGGCTGACGGGCCGAGGATCCCGACGAGTCCGATCATCACCACCGACGCCACGACGCCGGCGAGCCCAATCCGGTGGTCGCGGTGCCAGACGTGGGGCGCATAGAGGCGGGAAGGTCGGACAAGAGTCCGCCGGCTGGCCGCCCGGCTCATCAGGTCGGTGGCCGAGCAGGGGGCGCTGCCGGCTTGAACCGGCGGCGGCGCATGGCCGGGATCGCCTCGGCGATCACCAGACCCAGCATCAGCAGGACGAACGACCCAGCCCCCACGGCAACGGCCACGACCTTGGGGAAGGGGTCCGGCTCCACCGGCGACGGCAGAGGCGGAGCGCTCGCCCGCGTCTGGTCCTGACCCGTGAAGACCCCCGTCGATGGCATCGGCTTCGTCAGGGCCTGCACCGGGTTGATGATGCCGAAGCCCAGCTGCTTGTCAGGGATCTGGCCCATGGGCGGATCGGCCGACGCCTGCAGCCTGGCCCGGATCTGGCCCGGCGTCAGCCCAGGTTCCTTCTGCAGCATCAGCGCCACGAGACCCGCGACGAGCGGCGTGGCGAACGACGTCCCCGTCTCGATCCGATAACCCTGCCGCTGCTTGATCTCCTCAGCGCTGAACTTGCCGTCTCCGTTGCCGTCGACCGACGACGGTACGAGTCCGACCACCTCGTCGCCGGGGGCAGCAACGGTGACCTCCATGGCGGGGTCGTAGCCCGACTCCGGTCTAGGCGCGTCGCTCCGCGTGGACATGCCGACGGCAATCACTCCGGGATAGGACGCCGGATAGCGTGCCTTGTCATCTCCCGAGCGGTTTCCGGTGGCCGCCACCACCGTGATGCCAGCCGCGATGGCCCGCTGGATCACGGCGCGGAGCTCGGGGCGGTCGCCACCAGCCTGGGACACGTTGATCACGTTGACCTTCAGGTCGATCGCGGCCTGCACTCCCCTGATCAGGGCGTCCTGCGGCTCCTGCTTGTCTGAGGTGGCCAGCACTCGCATCGCGTACACGGTCGCGCCGGGCGCCATCCCCGAGAAGTTCGACCCGTTGTCGACGCGCTGACCGTTGATCAAGGAGACGACCATGGTGCCGTGCAGGCAGTCGAGGAAGTTCTTGGCGCCCTTCCCCAGCTTTTCCTGAATGTCAGCATCGTCACAGACAAGGTTGTAGCTCTTCACTTTCGCAGGGTCGAAGTACGGCGACCCCGTCACGGCAGCTCCGGTGTCGAGGACCGCCACCTTGATACCAGTGCCGTCGATCTTCTTGCCGTCAGGGCCGGTCACTGCCCAGGCCCGCTCGGGCTTGATCCGGTCGTACTGCCAGGCCCTCGGCGCCCCCGAGAAGGAGTTCTGCGCCTGGCCGCCGCAGGCCGTCGGATCGAGGACTGCTGGCTCAGCCGCTTGCGCCGGTGGTGTGGCGACGAGACCGTACGACAGCGCCGCGGCGACTGCCACGGCGATCCGCTGCCGCCACTTCATCCTCGTCATCGGTCCACCTCGACTACGCCTGGGCTGGCAGGTTCGCGACCTGGACCAGCACCTGTCCTGCCCTGTTGACCAGTGTGCCTCGCCCGGGCGGCAGTGGCGTGGCGCGGTAGTTGCCCCACAGCACGCCCTCATCCTTGTTGCCGCTCATCACCAGAGCGGGGTTGGCCGCGTCCTTGATCCGCCCGACGATCGGGTCGGCGATGGCACGGCCTGCGCCGCCCATGCCTCGAGCGATGATCAGGTGGAGACCGATGTCGGAGGCCACCGACACGAACTCCTGCAACGGCTGGAGCGCATTGCCCATGCTCGTCGCCACGAGCTCGTAGTCGTCGACCACCACGAAGACCTCCACGCCCTTCCACCACGACTTGTCGCGCAGCTGCTGGCTGGTCAGGTTGGCGGTCGGGACACGCTCGGCCAGTGCCGGCACGATGCTCTTGACCGAGTCGATGCCAGCCTTCTGCGAAGGGGCGTAGCCGACCAGGTACTCATCCGGCACGAAGCCGAGCAGGGAGCGCCGATAGTCAAGCACGAGGAACTTGGCCTGCTTCGACGTGTAGCGCTTCATCAGCCCATTGATGATCACCCGCAGGGTCGTCGACTTGCCGCACTCAGGCCCACCGAACACCACGAAGTGAGGCTCGCCCTTCGGGTCGTAGCTGACCGGTGCCAGTTCCAGCTCGTCGATGCCGTACGGGACCGACTTCCGATCGTCGTCGTACTCGACCGGGGGCAGCGCCGTGACCGGCAGATCGTCCGGCAGCAGCCGTACCTCGGCGGCGCGTGGACCCTTCCACGCGTTGTTGACGGCCGCGATCATGCCTCGTTGACCCTCGGTCGCCGACTCCGCGTCCTCGACCCCGTCGATCCTGGGCAGCCCCACGAGCATGTGCAGGCCGTCGTTCGACAGGCCTCGACCGGGGCGACCGGTCGGGACGAGCGCCGCCAGCTTGCGATTCAGCTCGGACTCGAACGGGTCACCGAGCCGCAGCTCGACTCGGCTCTGCAGCAGGTCACGGATGTTCAGCCGGAACTCGGACCACTTGTTCGTCGCGGCCATCACGTGCAGGCCGTAGCCGAGACCACGCGCCGCGATGTTGGCGATCACCGGGTCCTGCGCCTCGAATTCCTGACGCAGCGTCATCCAGCCGTCGACGACGAGGAAGACGTCCGTCGGGAAGCGGTCGGGCGGGATCGTCCCGTCACGTCGGCCGCGCCGGAACGAGCCGATGCCGTCAATCCCTCGCTCGGCGAACATCAGCTCGCGGGACTGCATCAGCGAGGTCATCTCGGCGATCGTGCGCCGCACCCGGTCGGTGTCGAGTCGACCACAGGCCGATCCGACGTGAGCCAGGTCACGCATCGAGGTGAGCGAGCCACCGCCGAAGTCGAGGATGTAGAAGCCCACCTCGGCCGGGGTGTGGGTCAGCGCCAGCCCAGCGATCGCCGACCGCAGCGCCATCGACTTGCCCGACTGGGGACCGCCGACGACGGCGAGGTTGCCGCCCGCTCCTGAGAAGTCGAGCCACATCGGGTCACGGCGCTGCTGCCGCGGCCGGTCGATCAGTGCAACCGGGCCAGCGAGGGTGCCCTGCTTGGCCGGGTTGGCCACGGTCAGGCCGCGTCCGGGAACCTCGACCAGCTTCTCCTCCAGCAGCGAGTCCATGGTCGGCGGGTCATCGAGCGGCGGCAGCCAGACCTGATGGGCTGGCCAGCCCAGGCCCTTGAGCTTGCCGACGACAATGCCCAACAGGGTCTCGTCGTCCTCCTTCTCGTCCCCGTCCTTGTCGCTCGCCGGGGCCTTCTCCTTCTCGACTGGCTTGGCGACCTCGATGACCGGTTTGACCGGTTCGGGCTCAGGCTCGGGCGGTAGCACCACCGGCACTGGTACGGCCGAGAACTCCAGCACAGGCGGCACCCATGCCTTCCGCACCACTCCTGACGGGCCGATCTCCTCGACCTCTGCCTCGATCTGCGCCGACGGGCTGCCGTGCCACGGGCCAGAGACGTACGCCGCCTTGAACCTGGTCATCGAGACGGTGTCGTACTTCAGGTAGCCGTTGCCAGGGCCGGACGGCAGCTCGTACGCGTCGGGCACGCCGATCACCACCCGCGACTCGGCGGGTGAGAACGTACGAAGAGCGATCCGGTACGACAGGTACGTGTCGAGACCGCGGAGCTTGTTCTCCTCCAGCCGCTGCGACGCGAGCAGGAGATGGACACCAATGGATCGACCGATGCGGCCGATCTGCACGAAGAGGTCGATGAAGTCGGGCCGGGCGGTCAACAGCTCGGAGAACTCGTCGACGACCATGAACAAGCTCGGCATCGGCGGGATGTCGGCGCCCTCTCGCCGGGCCGCCTCGTACTCTTCGCGGTTCTTGATGTCCTTGTTCTTGAGCATCGCGTTGGTCTTGGAGAGCACCTCCATACGGCGTTCCATCTCGCCGGCGATCGCGTCCTGCATGCGGTCGACGAGGGTGAGTTCACCCTCGAGGTTGGTGATCACCGCCGACACGTGTGGCAGGTCGTCGAGACCCGCGAAGGTGGCGCCACCCTTGAAGTCGACCAGGACGTAGTTGAGCTGCTCTGACGAGTGGGTCATGGCGAGCCCCAGCACGAGCGTACGGAGGAACTCCGACTTGCCAGAACCGGTGGCGCCGATGCACAGGCCATGCGGGCCCATGCCGTTCATCGCCGACTCTTTGATGTCGAGCTCGACCGGGCGGCCGTCCTCGCCAGAGCCGATCGGCACGCGCAGCCGCTGGTGCAGGGACCGTGGCGCCCATGCCTGTCGTACGTCGAGGGTGAGCGGGTCTCCCGTACCGAGCATGGCCGGGTAGTCCTTGGGCGCCTCGAACACGACCTCGGGGGCCTCATCCTCCTCCTGCCCGGCAGCGATCACCGGCATCCGGTACGGGGCCAGCTGGCGCGCGAGCATCTCCACGTACACCATCGGCACCTGGTCGGGCTTGCCGACCGACGTGCTGGCCAGCGGCCCGGACGGCTGCCGGCGATGCAGCACGAGGTCGTCGGCGGACACCTCCAGGACGGCGACGTTGTGGTCGATCCGCTTTGGCCGCTCGCGGACGGTCGACACCTCGATCGTGGAGGTCGTGGTGCTCGGCGTGGAGAAGATGTCGGCGCTGACCCCATCCAGCCCGTCGACCACCAGCACAACATGTGCAGGGTCGCCGCCGGGCGCGTTCTGCGACCCCTCGGTGACCTGCGACAGCTCGAGCGTCGACGTGGCGAACATCCGGACGGATCCAGCGCCATCGGTACGGGTGGGGTGCTGCACGTGGGGCAGCCACTTGGCCCAGTCCCACTTCGATGCGTTCTAGGGGGAGACGGCGATGATGATCCG
>DAOOHL010000042.1:0-14695 GCA_035416185.1 Propionibacteriaceae bacterium
GCCATCCCTGGGGAGGCCCGGCGCCGGCATCCGTGCTTGTCACGGCAGTCCCGGCGCAGCGGCCCGCTGCAGAACTGGGCGGACCGACAAGGTCAACTGTACGGGGTGATCCCCAGAAACCCTCAATCGACGATCAGCGGCAGTGGCGAATGGCTCACGCGACGAGCCGCGCGCTACCCACCGTCAGGGTCGTCAGGCGCCCGACGAGTCTCCTCACCATCGGATCAGTCGCCTGCACCCCGTTCCTCGAGGATCTGCGCGCAACGTGGCCGTGGTCGCATCGCGGAGAGCTCGCCCGGGTCGGCGTCGATCTCGAAGCCGTCGGTGGCCAGGCCCAGCTCATCTGTCGCTTCGAGGGTCAGCACCAGGAGGGAACTCCGGGCTCGGTGAGCTCCCACCGCTCCACGGCATTGGTCGCGATCTGCCCCGTGCCGAGGACCACGTGGTGATCGGCCTCGCCCACGGTGCGCTAGACGCTCAGGCTGTTGCCGTCAGCGTCGACCAACACGACGGCTTCGAAGTCGTCCTCGTGGACGTACGACACCTTCACCCTTGGCACCTCCGTTCGCCGTGCCCCGCAGGCTAGCGGCACTAGTCGGTTCAGCGGCTGCCCGGACGACCCGGCGCATTGCCGGCGGTCGGGGTCGTACGGGTGTCGACGCCCACGTTGAGCATCGCCTGAAAGCCAGCAGACGTGGAACCCGACATCGTGGCGAGCTGGGATCGGCCGCCATCGTCGCCAAAGACGTTGTCGGTAGCAAGGGTGATGCGCGACAGGTTGGACACCGACGCCGAGTAGCCGCTGGTGGCGTACACGGCATCGCAGGCGTCCTTGGGCAGCGCGAGCTGGGAGGTGGCGATGGCGTTCTTGGCGTCGGTGATCGAGGCCTGGTCCGGGTAGACCTCGAAGTGGATGTGCGGCCAGCGGCCGTCGTAGCAGCCAGGGAAGACGCTTGTGAAGGTGACGCTGCCGGAAGCATCGGCGACCTGGACACCTCGCAGGTAGTTCTCCTGGGTGATGCCCGAGGAGTACATCGAGTAGCGCCCCTGCTGGTCACAGTGCCACGCGTAGACCGCAGCACCGGAGAAGGGAACGTTGCCCTTGGCCATATCGATGACCTTGAGGGTGAAGGTCAGCTGGATTCCGGCCGCGGTCGCTGTCGAGGTGCCGAACGAGGAGCGGATGTCGTTCCGAACGATCCCTGACTGCTCGAGCACGTCCGGACCGTTGGAGCCGTCGCCGGGGTAGGGGCCGGCTGTCTCATCGGGGACTTCCGTGATGGTTGCCGCCGGCGCGGAGGTCGCCGACGTTGCGCCAGACCCTGTCGAGGCGGCCGTGGTGGATGCAGCGGTTGATGGTGCAGGCGAAGAGGTCGCCGACGCGCAGGCTGCCAACGTCGCCGCCCCAAGGCCACCAGCGAGTGCCAGCAGGCCGCGCCGTCCCATCAAGGTGGCAATGTCGAACTGCAGGCCCTGGTCGACGAGCTCCTCGTCGGGCTTGGGGAGGGTGCGGCCCTCGTACGTCGGGGTCATGAGCTGCTTCCTGGTTGTGCGGGCTTACGGGAAGAACTGTCGTCGTTGAATCTGTGTGCCGGCTGTGAGCGAGTCATTTGCTGCTGATGAGTTGGCCGAGCGGGAGAAGTCGACTCCCGGCGCGTTGGGTGGGACGCCGCCGTACGCTCTCGCCATGAGGACCATGAAGGCGTTGGCGGCGCACGCGCCGGGCGACTACCGGTACGAGGACGTGCCGGTTCCCGAGGTCGGCCCCGGGGAGATCGCCGCCGGTCTCATCTTCCTCGGGATGGGCGTTCCACGACCCCTGGACCACGTTCGTCTGAGGGGAGGTTCGGCCACCACCACTCAATGTCGTTGTTGCTGAAGGTGCTGGCGTGCGGGGTGTGCGCGGGCGACATCAAGTCGTTCCATGGCGGGATCCGGATCTGGGGGACGTCGGACGCTGATCGGTACATCGACACTCCCGTCACGACCGGCCACGAGATCGTCGGGACGGTCGCCGAGGTCGGCGAGGGCGTGACCGAATGGGCGGTCGGCGACAGGCTGGTGACCGAGCAGATCCTGCCGTGCGGCGACTGTCCGTACTGTGCACGCCGGCTGCGCTGGCTGTGTACGAGGTCGGCAGTGTTCGGTTTCCAGCATGTCTGCCAGGGCGGCTTCGCGGAATACGTGCTGCTCCCTGCGACGGCGGTCAACTATCGGGTTCCCGAGGGGATGACGGTCGAGCAGGCAGCGCTGGTCGAGCCGATCGCATGCGGGATGCACGCGGTGGAGCAGGCGGGCATTCGACATGACGATGTGGTCGTGATCGCTGGGCTGGGTGGGATTGGGCTGGCCATGCTGTCGATCGCTGCCTCACACATGCCGCGGCTGCTGATCGGTCTGGACGTACGGGAGGACCGCCTCGCCATCGGCACCGAGTTCGGGGCCGACGTGGTGCTCAACCCGCTCACCTGCGACCTGCCCTCCGCGATTCGTGAGCTGACTGATGGTCTCGGGTGTGACGTCTACATCGAGGCGTCCGGCAGTGCAGCGAGTGTCACCCAGGGTCTGGAGTCGCTGCGACAGCGCGGCCGGTACGTCCAGATGGGTGTCTTCGCCGACCTCGTCACCGCTGACTGGAACATCATCGGCGACGGCAAGGAGCTGACGATCATCGGCTCGCACCTCTCCGGACTCACCTATCCCGCGGTGATCAAGGGCATCGCGGAGGGGCGGATCCGGACGGAGGGCCTGGTGACGCACACGTATCCCCTCTCGCGGTGGCGCGAGGCGTTCGAGACGGCGGAGAAGGGCGACGGGGCGCGCAAGGTGCTGCTCGTACCGTGATGCCGGTCGCCTTGACCGCCACTGTGGGCCAAAGTCGCTTCTCGATGCCGCCAACAGGCGTCTGAGGCGTGACAGCGATCATCGAGAAGCGACTTTGGCCCTGATCGCGATCAGATCCCGCACGGACGACACGAAACCCGGCCCGTCGTCGAGCGCAAGCGCATCAAAGCGATAGACGCTCCAACCGTGCCTGCCGACGCCAACGTCACGCGAGCGATCTGCGCTGAAAGCCGCTCTAGTCCCATGAACGCTCCAACCGTCGAACTCCAAGGCGAGTCGGAGCTTCGGGAACGCAAGGTCGAAGATGCAGGTCAAGAACCGATCGAACTGCACCTTGTAGTTCGCCTTCCACCCCGTAACTCCGGCTTCCCGCAGGTGCCGGTGCGCCTGGAACTCGAGAGCCGACCATGGCTCATCGCTGGCCGCCGCGAGGAGGGCGCGCTTGGCGCGCACTCCCCTCGCGTTCGCCGGAAGTGCTTGCTGGAGTTGGTCAACACTGACGACTCGGCGCCGAAGTGCCTCAAAGAGCGCCTGCTCGCCCAATGAGTCCAGCAGATCGAGCACCGTCGTCGCTGGGCTCGCGAACTGCACTCCATCAACCACCCGGATGTCCTCCACTCGCCTCTGCTCCCAGACAAAGCCGGGCAACCGGGTTCGGGACCCTGCACCACGGCTAGCTGTGACGTCACCCACTTCGAGGCCCGGCCACCACTGGGCGGCCGCTGCAGCCTCACGCGTGATGACGGCACTTGGGTCGAAATGGGCGAGTGCAGCAACTCGCGCCATCCACGTACTGGCCACACTGGCGTGAGCAAAGATGGCCGGCAGGACCCGGACGACGGCGCCACTCGCCCTGAGCCGGTCAACACGGTGCCGGTTGCTCCGGTCGCGCCTGATTATCTCCATGCCCTGGATATGGGACGTGCGAAGGCTGGCGTGACAACCGGTTGGCCACTTGTGGAAAACACCAGCCCTTCCCCCGCCGGCTCGCGCCTACGATGTCAGCATGGCTAGGAGGGATCGCACGGACCGAGCCACCAGCCGCCGTCTCGATCGATCAACCAAGCAGTATCAGGGCCATGACTGACGTCGTCGACTGCCCGTGCCGGACGGGGAAGCCGTACGAGGCGTGCTGCGGTCCGGTGCACTCCGGCCGCCGCCCCGCGGCCACTGCTGTGGCCCTCATGCGCTCGCGATACACGGCTTTCGCGCTCGGACTGAGCGACTACCTCTACAAGAGTTGGCACCCGTCGACCCGCCCCGCGGACCTCTCGCTGGACCCTGACCTGGAGTGGACCGGACTCGTCATCGAACACACGACCGCAGGCAAGGCTTGGGACGACACCGGCGAAGTCCGCTTCGCAGCCGAGTGGCGGTCAGGGTCCGACTCGGGCGTGCTGCGGGAGACGTCCCGGTTCGCGTTCGTCGGCCGAGCATGGGTGTACGTGGACGGTTTCGTCCACTCCTGACGGCGCGCCTCGATCTGCGCCGGTTGCGAGGACTCCGACCGTCACCCCTGCCCTCCTACGATGGCGGACATGGCCAGGGACGAGTTCGTACGGAAGCTGTCTCGGCTCCGGCGCGTCGTCTCGAGCCGGCGGGTCATGGTGGCGCAGCTCCAAGGGGCGTCGACGCGGCTGGGTGACCACGAGAAGTACGCGCAGGGCGACCAGGTGCTCGATGTCGTCCGGTGGGATGGGCCGGACGCGACGCCGGTGCTGCTCGTCCACGGGATCGGGATGGGACGCGACTACTTCGGGCTGCTGCGCGACCAGCTCCTGAACGACCGCGACGTGATCGGCATCGACCTCCCCGGCTTCGGCGCCTCGCCCACTCCTGCTGAGTCGCTCAGCATCCCCGAGACCGCGGATCTGCTGGCTGCCTACCTCGGGGACCGGGTCGGGGAGCCTGTGATCGCGGTCGGCCACTCGATGGGCGCTCAGGTGGTGACCGAGCTCGCCGTACGACACCCGGCGCTGGTGGAGCGGCTCGTCCTGATCGCGCCGTCGGTGAATCCGCGGGAGCGGTCGGCCCGGGCGTTGACATGGCGACTGATGCAGGATCTCGTCGGCGACTCGCCGCGGGTGGTGGCCATCGGTGCGCGGCTGTATGCGTCGGCCGGGATGAGGTGGTTCCTGGCGAAGCTCGGCCCGATGCTCGACCACCGGATCGAGCTGGTCGCACCCGCGGTGACCTGCCCCACACTGGTCATCGCTGGCGCGGCCGACCGCGTCTGTCCGCTGCCCTGGGTACGGGAGCTCGCCGCCCTGATCCCTGGCGCGAGGCTCCAGGTCGTTCCCGATCGTGGCCACGAGGCGATGATCACCGA
The DNA here is from genome assembly GCA_035416185.1 of Propionibacteriaceae bacterium. Classification (GTDB taxonomy): domain Bacteria; phylum Actinomycetota; class Actinomycetes; order Propionibacteriales; family Propionibacteriaceae; genus JBHAES01. The sequence goes on from DAOOHL010000042.1 coordinate 5,174, forward strand.
CCCCGAACCAATCGCCTCGCTGATCCGGAAGTTCGCCGCATGACAGGTGTGCGCGGCCTCCGAGGGCCGGGAGGGAGCGACTTGGCCTACCCCGATACCGGCGTCCACGTCGACAATTGCCCGCCAGCCGAGCTCTCCACGGCGCCGACGTCTGGCATCTCCCTGAGCGGTAGGCCCGACCAGTGACCCAGTTTCGCCGGCTCGGCAGCGTTGCTCAACGGGGATTCTGGTGGGCCCGGGACTACCTGGACGCGGGGATCGCCGTCGGGCGCTCGTACCTCTCCCGTACGCCTGCCTCCTCCTTCGAAGTTGGCCGCGACGACTTGCCGATCGTGGTGATCCTGCCGGGGGTGTACGAGCCGTGGCGGTTCCAGCTGCCGCTGATCCGGGGGCTGCACGCGAGGGGCTATCGCGTACGAGTCGTCGAAGACCTCCGCGACAACCGAGTCGCCGTACGGACGGGGGCGACGATCGCGCAAAAGGTGGTCGACCGGGTTGCGGCAGGGCCAGGGTCGGTGGTGTTGGTGGCCCACAGCAAGGGCGGGCTGATCGGCAAGCGACTACTGCTCGACGCGGGCGAAGACTCGCCTCTGATCGGCCTGGTCGCGGTGGCAACGCCGTTCGCAGGGTCGGTGCTGGCCAGGCTCACCCCTGGACGAACGCTCTCCGAGCTCCGACCAACTTCTCAGACCATCCAGGGTCTGGCCGACGAAGCGGCCAACGCGAAGATCGTGAGCGTGTTGCCGGCGTTCGACCCGCACGTACCAGGCGAGCGGCTGCTGCCGGGAGCGATCGTACGGACCCTCAAGGGCGCGGGGCACTTCTCGGTGCTCACAACCACGGAGCTCCTGGCGGCAGTCATCGAAGGCATCGAGCTACTGCGCACCCCGGGACCAGCATCAGACTCCCCCAAGGAGATCCGAGAATCTCCGGACTCATCTCAGTAAACATCCGAACTGGATTCCGCAAATATCCGGAATCAGTGTCGCAAACGTCCGGTCTCGCGTAGTCTGGCTGCATGCCACACCTCGTCACGCGCCATGCCGAGCCTCTTGCTCGAGAGTGGCTGGCCTACACCCCAGGGCTCATCATCGAGGGTGCCCGACAGGTCGGGAAGAGCACATTTGGCTCCATGCTGCTGCCCGGTGGCGCGACACGATTGACCCTCGACTCGCCTGATGTTCGAGCAGCGGCACTTGCAGATCCGGTCGGGCTCGTCGAACAGCCGGGACCACTCCTCATCGACGAAGTCCAGCATGCGCCGGAACTCCTGCTGGCAGTCAAGGCTGAGATCGATCGTGACCGACGCCCTGGCCGATTCATCCTGACGGGATCAGCGAGCCTCTTGAGAGCACGCGGGCTCTCTGACAGCTTGGCCGGTCGCGCCTTCAGAATGACCCTGTTCGGGCTGAGCCAGGGTGAGCTCCGGGGTCGTCACGACGATGTGGTCACATGGCTGGAATCGCCAGAGACCCACCCCCGGATCCCCTCCTTCCGTACGGCAACGACCCGCGACGACTACGTCACCATCCTCACAACCGGCTCCTATCCAGAGCCTCAGTCGTTCCCGCAACGCATTCGGGCGGCGTGGTTCGAGGCCTATCTCGACGGAGTGATCGGACGTGATCTCTCTGATCTACGCCGGCAGGTCCAGCCGGACCGCGCCGCCGCGCTCATCAGACTTCTCGCGGCCCGACAAGGCCACGAACTCGTCAAGGCCCGGCTGGCTGCTGAGTCCGGAATCCCCACCAGCACCATCGACTCCTATCTGGATCTGCTGCGGGACGTCTTCCTGTACGAGCCGTTGCCCCCCTGGACCCCCAACATCGCCAAGCGTGAAATCGGCCGTCCCAAAGTGGTGGTCATCGACAGTGGGATCGCGACTCGACTCACCGGGATGACAGCCGGGCAGCTTGGCGCCCTCCTGCACCAGGAGATGTTCGGTCATCTGCTCGAGGGATTCGTCGCTGCAGAGCTGCGTCGGCAGCAGACGTGGTCAGCTGAGGATTTCCGACTCTTCCATTACCGCGACAGCGATGGCGCAGAAGTCGATCTCATCGTCGAGTTCGCCGATGGACGGGTCCTGGCGTTCGAAGTCAAGGCTTCCTCCACCTACCAGGCCAAGCAGTTCAAAGGGCTGGCTGCGCTCCGAGATGCTCTGGGCGACCGCTTCATCGGCGGATTCGTCCTTGGTACGGCCGCCAGCGGCTACCGGTATGCGCCGAGGCTGTGGGGACTCCCGGTGAGTGCGCTGTGGGAACACTCGCCAACTGCAGCCGAGCGGGACCCGGTCTCCTCCTAACAACCCTGAAGTCATGTGGGGGAGGCAGCCGATCAGCCCTTCGGCATCAGGTCGCTCGGCCTGCCGGACCACGTGACGACCAGCTCGTCTCTGGCTCGGGAGGCAGCGACATACAGCAGCGAGCGCTCCCTCAGCAGGGCGTCGGCCTTGTCGTCGTCTGAGAACTCATAGTCCTTCAGTCCGATCGGGAGCGAGCCGTGCGAGACGCCGAAGAGCAGCACCTTCGCGAACTCGGTGCCCTTGGCTCGGTGCATGGTCATTACCACGGGCGCGCCGGGCTTGAGCTGGTCGCGGTCGACGGCCCGTACGAGGACTCCTCGCTCTGCGAGGCCGGTCACGACGAGGTCGCGTTGACGCGAGTCGCGGACGAGGACGGCGATCGTCTCGAGCTGGTCGTCGCCTTGGGCCGCGGACCAGCTGGCGACGGTCTCGGCGGCGAAGTCGAGCTCGTCGCTCAAGGAGCTCAAGCCGTTCAGCACCGGCTTGGGGCCTGATCTCGCCGATCGGTAGGCGCCTGTCGACTCGGGATCGGCTTCGAGGTCTTCGTACGTTCCCCCACTCAGAATCGTGACTGCGTAGTGCAGGTTCTGGGCGGTTGTCCGGTAGTTCAGCGTCAGCCGCCTCGACCGGCCGACGATCGAGATCCCGTAGTGGCTGAGCGTGACCTTGTTGCCGTAGATGCGCTGGTGGCTGTCCTCGGCGATGAAGAGGTCGTCAGGCCCGGGGGCTGCGAGAGCGCGGACCAGCTGCCAGTGGCAAGGGGTCATGTCCTGACCCTCGTCGATCAGGACGTGGTCGGCGACCCGGTGTCCGTCAGCCGTAACCGCGGCCGCGTCGAGGCAAGCGGCCGCGATCGCTGCTGCCTCCTGGAAGTCGACGGTGCCGTTGATCCGCGACGCGAGGCGGTAGGCCTCCACCACCTGCCAGACCGCGGCCCGCTCGGCGCGACTGAGTCGTACGCCGCGGCCTGGGCGCCGTACGCGGAGGTAGTCATCGCGGTCGGTGATCCGGCCCGGCAGGATCACCAGGGCGTACTCGGCCTCGAAGAACCTGGGCGAGCGGAGCTTCTCGGGTAGGTCCGCCCCGGCCGTCGCGATTGCGGTCGCCCAGGCGGTGTGGTCGGTGGGCTTCACCACGTCGGCATGCCCGACGCCGAGAACTGACTCGACGGCGGAACGGACTGCTTCGGTTCCTGCAGCGCGCAGGACCTGGCGAGCGATGGCGTCGATGCCAGCCACGTAGGCGCCGCTCTCCCCTAGCCGGTCTGCGATCGGAAGGGTCGGATCAAGGCGGAGCAGGTCACGCTTCATCGCGTCGGCGAGGTTGACCGTGTAGGTGGTCATCACGACCCTTGGCGCCGCGCCGTCGACGTCTGAGCCGTCTCGGCCAGCTGACCAGTCCTTGTTGGCCGGGGCTCCGGATGCCAGACCCGTGGATTGCTGTTGGTCACCGCTCACCGGCGTGCGGGGTCTCCCCCTAGAGCCGAGACCCTGCTCGTATGTGAGCGGTTGGCTACGCAACAGTCGCCGCGCCCGGTGGAGGAGGACGACCGTCTTGCCGGTTCCTGCCCCTCCGGACAACCGGAACGGTCCCTTCGACGACTGCTCGGCGAACTTCCGCTGCTCGGGGTGCAGGAACACCCGCCAGGCACCGAAGTCGCCGCTCTCGATGACCCGGCGCAGTTCCTCGGCCCCATTGATCCGAGCGAACTCGATCTGGGCGGCGGGGAGCTCGAGCGAGGTCAACAACTCTGCATCGCTAGGCCCGTCGACAGCGGCCGCGGGCTCATCGACCGTAGTCGTGTCGACATGGGGCGAGCTCGAGTCTCTGAGGCCGAGGTCGGCGATCACCTCGTTGACGTCCATGCCGGCCGCCAGGCCCAGCAGCGCCAAGCGCTCCCACTCGGGCTCTACCGCAGCGGCGTCAAGCACGTCGTCCTCGGTCGTCGCCGCCAGTGCTGCGTCAGTAACTGAAGCCGGGAGCCCCAGGATCTCGATGAGATCCGCTCGGCTGACTCCAGCCAGCAGCGGCGTCGGAGAGGACTCGACGACCGCGGTATCGGGCCCAGGTACTTGCTTCGCGACCTGATCTGTAAGCCGGATTATGTTCTCTGGCTCAGCCTCAGGTACGGGCGGGAGCCCGGCCAGCTCCCGCTCGTCCTCGATGTCCCGGATCTCCGGGATGCCGTTGATCGGGTTCACCCGCAGCACGGTCTTCTTGGCGACCTCGATGGCGTCGTCGTGGTTCCAGATGCCGTGGAAGACGTACGTCGTATCGCCCCCCGCCGACAGCTTGAACAGCACGGCTCGGTACTGCTGGTCGACCCTGCCCGTCCGCACCCTCGGGTCGCGGGAGTTGTTGATCGGCTCGATGTGGAGGCCGGGGGTGGTGTCGTCCTCGGTGATCTTCTGGAGGAACGCGTACGCCTTGTTGCGGATGCTCGCATCCAGCCGGTTCCCCTGCTTGGTCATGATCAGGTGGACGGTCATCGTTCGGCTCCTTCCAGGGAGTCGCTGATCAATGCTGTTCCGGGCGTGGACGTGCCATGCGGGATGAGCTGGGCTCGGTCCGGCCGCAGACGCGATCGGGTCATCCCGCCAAGGTCGCGGCGAGCGCAGATCGCCTGCATGGTGCGTCGCAGCCGGACCATGATTGATCAGTGGCTCCCTATCGCACTAGCGATGGCATCGGCTTCAGGGGCGACGATGCGCCAGCCTTCGGCCTCCAGGTCTCGTACGTCTCGCTCGTCCGGCTTCAGGAGCACCGCGATCTGGGCGGTCGTCCAGGCGAAGTCGACCGGGATCAGCTCCGCGCCGACTTCCTCCCCCACCCAGTCCGGCGCCGGTACGCCCATCAGTGACAGCTCCTGGGCCAGCTCCTCGGCGTCGCTGTTCATCACGTCGCGGATGACTTGCAGCCAGCGCTCGGGCAGGTCCACGCGACGCGGCATCGGGTAGATGACCTCGACGTCCGGCCGCTCGTCGGTGGCCAGCACCCCGATGGTTGTCACCATCTCGCCCGTACGGAACATCAGCAGGTTCGACAGCTCCAGCCAGGTCTCCCAGTCGGTCCGGAACCCAGGTTCGACCAACGCAGTCGTACGGGAGTCCAGCACGACCGCGACATCAACCAGCATCGGACCACCGGCATCCAATCTCTGCCGCCGAGCGAGCATCCCGAGCGCCCCCTGCCGCCACCACCAGGCATTCTGATCCGCACCGGCACCGGCAGAGTCGGGGTGCTCGAACAGCCCCCGCGCGATCTCGGTCAGCGAGGCCCGTTCCGCCACGACGAGGTCCAACGTGTGCGGCAGCCCCAGCGGTACGGCCCGAGCGAACTTCTCGAAGTCCTCCCGCTGCAGCTGTTGGATCCACTCAGCGAGCATCCCCATCGGACCGGACAAGGCAGACGTGGCGACGTGGGAGGAGAACCCGTACATCCCCGTCAGCAGCGGCAGGAAGTCCGTCCGGAACCACGCCGGCGCCGACCGTACGGAGCCTGACTCGAACAGGTCCAAGTCCCGCGACGTCACCGCCAGAACCACGTCACCCTTCTGCCGCAGCACCTCCCGCTTCGCGGCATCGTCGGCGATCCGGTTGTGCGCTGGGGTGGCGTGGAAGGCGAAGCCGTCGGTGAAGATCGCGACCCTGGGCCCGGGCTTGCCCGAAGTGAGGAGGAAGTCGGGCCGTACGCCATCGAGCAGCGCCTGAGGCTCCAGCTTCCACTGCAGCGAGCCGAGCGTGAACAGGATCGTGTTCCCCCACGGGCCCGGCTCCTCCTTGACCGTCGCTCCCAAGCCCGCCACCAGTTTCCGGAACGCCTCCCGGAACCGCAGCTCGAGATGCGACTCGTTGCCGGGGTCCTTCGTCGCCACCGAGGTCGTCCGCCAGCCAGCGTCGGCGACCACGTCGCCCTCAGTTCCAGACGTCAGTAGCGCCCGCAGATGCCGCTCCGCCGACAGTCGCGAGACTCGATCAGCGAGGTACGGCGGCGCCAACGGCAACAGACAGCGATGGCAGGCCAGCCGACCCTCGTCGGCGCAGGGGCAGTCGTGTACGGTCCCATAGGCGCGAACCAACAAGGCCCACAGGTCGGCGGGGTTGGCGAGGTCGGCCAGATACCCCGTACCCCCCGGCACCTTGTCGTGCAGGAGCAACGCTGGCGTCGTCGCGCCGCCGATGCCCGGGTCCCGTACCTCCACGACCCCGATGTGATCAGGCGACCCACCGAACTGGTCCCGCAGGCCCAGCAGCAACGCCGCCTGCAGGCTGGGCAGAGCGAACAGGTCACCGGTCGTGACCGTCCACGGCAGGGGCAGCACCACGCCCTGGGTCACCAAGGTGCGCGACAACGCGATCGTCCGTACATGCTCGTCGGACGACTTCCGGAACACACACCACGGCCGGTGCTCGTCCATGGAGTTCGCACGAGCGGAGTTGTCCAGATGCCCACAGCCTTCGCAGACCCGGAACCGCGGCGCCTGGTACTCATCCCCCGCGATCATCAAAGGGGCAGCCGTCCCCATCCGCTTCCCCACGTTGAGCCAGCGGATCGTGAGCCGGTTGACGTACTTGGCGCCGAAGTCGTACCCCTCGACGTACCAGGCGTTCTTCACCTGCGCCGGGTCGATGTCGACCGCGGTGACAAGGGTGAATGTCGTCCGGAGCCGCTCGTCAGCCCGGTCGTCGATCATCGCCTCGTCACGCCGGATGGCCGCCGAGGCCCGCTTCAGCTCGACCACGTCGACCCGCTGGCCCATGTCGGCGATGCCGTCGGAGCCGCAGCGCGGGCAGACGGTGACGACCGTCGTGGCGCCGGTCTCCCCGACGTCGACCGCGAATCCGCACTCGTCGCAGAACGCGAACGTACGGATCCCGTCCGCATCGGTTCCCAGGTCAACCGCGTCAACCTCGATCTGCAGCCCCTTGGCATAGAACGTCGCGCCGGGGGCGAACTCGCGCAGCGCCTGGGCGGTGGCGCGGCTGATCGACTCGGGGCGCGACTCGTACGTGCCCTGCTCGGGGTCGTACCAACTCATCGACACATCCAGCGTCGCGCTGTCGCCGAGCAGGGTGTAGTTGGGCAGCAGCCCGAACTCCTCGAGCGCCGCGATCCAGTACTCGCCCGCGATGTCGCCGAGCCGGGCCTGCACCTGCTTCAGCGCGGCGTGGGCGGTCTGCAGGGCGCGCTTGTCGTCCTCGGTCGCTGCCGGTACGGCCGCGGCCTGCTGCAGCCCCGGGATCGACTGGGCGATGGCCGTCTGCCGGTGCTCGAGCAGCTCCTTCGCCGCTCGCCATGCCGTCGACGCCGCGTACGCCTGGGCTGCCAGCCCGCTCGTCCGGGGCTCATCCCCAGGCATCGCCCACGCCCGGAGCGACTCGGTCGCCTCGACCCGCAGATGTCCCCCGAACGACTCCAAGAACGTCGCCAGCAGCTCGCCCGCGCCACCCTCGGCGTACGCGATCAGGTCCCCCAGGAAGCTGCCCGGGGTGGTGTTCTCCAGAGCCATCCGAGCTGTCCGCGGATGGTGCGCGTCGACCCCATCGCGGGCGAAGGCGTCCATCAGGTAGGCCAGGTACTGCCGCTGCAGGATCTCCTCGGCGGAGAGGTAGATCGAGGGCGGCCGGACAGCCCCGTTGATCAGCGACGAGGGATCCCCCAGCCGCGGCAGCGACTCCCCGCGGCCAGTCACGTACGCGAGGTTCAGCGCATTGCCGGTGAGCCGCCCCGCGCGGCCGATGCGCTGCAGGTACGACGCGACCGTACGGGGCAGAGAGGCGAGGAAGACCGCCGAGAGGTCGCCGATGTCGATGCCGAGCTCGAGGGTTGGCGTGGCGACAAGGGTGTTCGGGCTGGCGGGGTCGGACTGGCCGCGTTTGAAGCCCTCCTCGTACTCGAGGCGTACCTTCGTGTCGAGCAGGCTCGTGTGTTCGCGGGAGACGATGCGGCGCATGTCGCTGCTCGCATACAGCCGGCGGTAGAAGTTGCCCGGCTCCATGGCCGAACCGCTGAGCCGGCCGGGGCAGCGGGCGTACAGGCACGGCGCCCCGGCGAGCTGCGCGACCGCTTCGACCGAGCCGGTGACGTGGCTGTGGCAGGTGTCGCAGAGCAGCTGGTGGCGCTTGGCGGCGAGGTCAGCGTCGGTGGTGGGGGTGACGAGCACGTGGGCCTGCGGGATCCCGTACGCCACCCCGCCCGAGTCGGTCGTGACCGCACTCAGCACGAGGTCGCGAGCGAGGCGGTCGAGCAGTGCTCGGACGAGGCGGGCGCCGTGCTGGGGCGAGAGGCCCAACGTACGGCCGGTCCAGCGCGCGTACCAACTTCGCGAGTCGGTGACGGAGTCGAGCAGCGGGTCCTTCCAGGTCTTGCCGCCGACGCGGGGGAAGGCGGGTGCGGAGCGGCCCTTGGGGAAGGCGGGCATCCCTTGGCTGGCGGGGCGGCCGCCCCAGATCATCCAGCGGTCGCCGTCCTTCTTGAGGTAGCGCTCGAACCAGACGTGGTCGATCGAGCCCTGGGTGCGCATGTGTTCGACAACGCCCCGTACCCACTGGACCAGGACCTGGTCGGAGAGGTTCAGCTCGCGCTCGTCGAGGGTGGCCTGGTCGTCGTTCTTGATCGCCGCGCGCGCCAACGTGGCCATGCGGGCCGGTGAGCCGACGTTGACGTGGACGCCGAGGCTGCCGGTGGCTTCGAGCGTACGGCCGAGTCGCGACGCCATCCCGAACTCCATGGCGAGGTCGAACAGGAGGCGGCGTTCGACCTTGTCGCGTACGTCTCTGCTGACCAGCGCGGGGTGTTCGGCCTCCCAGAACGGCCGCATCTTCTCGTCGGACGTGAACTCGCTGGGCAGGATCCGGTAGCGGCGGAACGGGTCGGTGCCGGCGCGGCTGAGGATCGCGGTAGCGAGCTCGGGGAGGGTCAGCTCGCCGGTGCTGTCGGCGAAGGCGTCGCGCATGACCGAGCGCATGGTGAGGGTGTGGGAGCGGGCGGCGACGAAGCCGGCACGGTGGGCGGCGTCCTGGACGCTGTCGGTGAAGACGAGCGCCTTCTTCTCGTCTGCGTTGAGGTCGGGGGTGCCGAAGAGGGTGGAGAGGCTGACGCTGAGCAGGGTGGCGATTGCGGAGCCGAGGAAGCGGATGCCGTCGCGTTGCTGGCAGCTGGGGCACGTGTCCGTACGGGAGAGGTCGTCGGCGTCCTTCCCCTCCACGAGCAGCACGGGG